>NZ_JADBRK010000041.1:0-363 GCF_014930595.1 Enterobacter cloacae complex sp. P42RS | reverse complement strand
CGGATAGCTCAGTCGGTAGAGCAGGGGATTGAAAATCCCCGTGTCCTTGGTTCGATTCCGAGTCCGGGCACCACTATTTAAAGAACCCAGCCTATGGCTGGGTTTTTGCTTTTCTGCGTTTATAAATCCCTTCTTTAGTATTCTTGCTTCTTTTAACCGTGGGATCGTGCGGTCTGCCATGCCCGGTGGCGCTGCGCTTACCGGGCCTACAGGTTTTGTAGGCCGGATAAGGCGAAGCCGTCATCCGGCATGTTTTCTGGCGTGCAAAGCAAAAAACCCCGCACCTTTCGGTACGGGGTTCTTCTTGATTGATGCCTGGCAGTTCCCTACTCTCACATGGGGAGACCCCACACTACCATCGGC
>NZ_JADBRK010000039.1:0-475 GCF_014930595.1 Enterobacter cloacae complex sp. P42RS | reverse complement strand
GAACCTGCGGTTGGATCACCTCCTTACCTTAAAGAACCTGCCTTTGCAGTGCTCACACAGATTGTCTGATGAAAAACAGCAGTAAAAAACCTCTACAGGCTTGTAGCTCAGGTGGTTAGAGCGCACCCCTGATAAGGGTGAGGTCGGTGGTTCAAGTCCACTCAGGCCTACCAAATTTGCGAAGCAAATTTGAAGAGGTTGGCAAAACGATGGGGCTATAGCTCAGCTGGGAGAGCGCCTGCTTTGCACGCAGGAGGTCTGCGGTTCGATCCCGCATAGCTCCACCATCTTTTACTGCGAACACAAAAAAACTTCAGAGTGAACCTGAAAAGGTGCACTGCGAAGTTTTGCTCTTTAAAAATCTGGATCAAGCTGAAAATTGAAACGACACATCTTTAATGGTGTGTTCGAGTCTCTCAAATTTTCGCAATCAGAAGTGAAACATCTTCGGGTTGTGAGGTTAAGCGACTAAGCG
>NZ_JADBRK010000038.1:0-629 GCF_014930595.1 Enterobacter cloacae complex sp. P42RS | reverse complement strand
AGAACTTTAGCAACAACGCCCGCGCCAACGGTACGGCCGCCTTCACGGATTGCGAAACGCAGACCGTCGTCCATCGCGATTGGGTGGATCAGAGTCACAACCATCTTGATGTTGTCGCCTGGCATTACCATCTCTACGCCTTCTGGCAGTTCGATGGTACCGGTCACGTCAGTTGTACGGAAGTAGAACTGTGGACGGTAGCCTTTGAAGAACGGAGTATGACGGCCGCCTTCGTCTTTGGACAGAATGTACACTTCAGATTCGAACTTGGTGTGTGGCTTGATTGAGCCTGGCTTCGCCAGAACCTGACCACGTTCGATTTCTTCACGTTTGATACCACGCAGCAGAACACCAACGTTCTCACCAGCACGGCCTTCGTCCAGCAGTTTGCGGAACATTTCAACGCCAGTACAGGTAGACTTCGCAGTCTCTTTGATACCAACGATTTCAACTTCTTCACCAACTTTGATGATACCGCGCTCTACACGACCGGTAACAACGGTACCACGACCGGAGATGGAGAATACGTCTTCGATTGGCAGCAGGAATGGCTTGTCAATCGCACGCTCTGGTTCTGGGATGTAAGAATCCAGGAAGCCAGCCAGTTCGATGATTTTCGCTTCCCACTC
>NZ_JADBRK010000037.1:0-777 GCF_014930595.1 Enterobacter cloacae complex sp. P42RS | reverse complement strand
GGACGCGCGCATTGACCGCAGTAAGCTGCTGGGCCAGCCGGTCACGGTGACCATCCCGACGCAGAGCCTGCTGACCTCCCGCTATATTAACGGCAAGATTACCCGCGTGGCGGTGAGCGCCGTTGAGCTGACGGGCACGCGCTATGCGGTGTACCAGCTGACGGTGGAGCCGGACCTGTGGCCGATGAAGCGCGACCGCAACCTGCGTATTTTCCAGGGGCAGACGGTGCCGCAGATTGTGAAAACCCTGCTGGGTGAGCATCAGGTCAACGTTGAGGATAAGCTCACCGGCAGCTACCGGGTCTGGGACTACTGCGTGCAGTATCAGGAGTCGAGCCTGGACTTCATCAGCCGCCTGATGGAGCTGGAGGGAATTGCGTATCACTTCCGCCATGAGGCGGACAAGCACACCCTGGTGCTCACCGACGCCGCCACGCAGCATCAGCCGTTCAGCGGCTATGAGGTCATTCCTTACCACCAGACGCCGTCCGGCGGCAGTACGGATGAAGAGGGTATCAGCCAGTGGGCGCTGGAGGACAGCGTGACGCCGGGGATTTACAGCCTCGACGACTATGACTTCCGCAAGCCGAACGCGTGGCTGTTCCAGGCCCAGCAGAACCCGGCGTCGCCGAAGCCGGGCAGCATCGACGTGTACGACTGGCCGGGTCGCTTTGTGGACAAAGGTCACGGGGAGTTCTATGCCCGTATCCGTCAGGAGCGCTGGCAGGTTGAGCACCAGCAGATTCAGGCCACCGCCACGGCGGCGGGGATAGCGCC
>NZ_JADBRK010000036.1:0-1181 GCF_014930595.1 Enterobacter cloacae complex sp. P42RS | reverse complement strand
GGGTGAGCAGCTGTGTTTAAAGTCAACATCTGACGACTAAGCTGCCGCCCATTTTTTATTGTCCCGCACCATCGCATTCAGGATTGTTACCAGCTTTCTGACGCAGGCTGTCATCGCCACTTTAAAGGCTTTTCCCTTGCTTCTCAGTTTCTCAAAAAAAGCCTGTATGGTTGGGTTATAACGCACCGCTGACATTGCCGCCATGTACAGCGCTGCACGCACCGCACTTCGTCCTCCCCAGATACATCGTTTTCCTTTCATCTTTCCGCTGTCATGGGCATAAGGACACACGCCTACCAGTGCGCTGATTTTACGTCTGTTAAGTTGTCCCAGCTCCGGCAGCATCGACAGCAGAACCGCCAGCGTTGTCCGTCCTATACCCTTGACTTCTTCCAGCAGCTTCACTTTCTCCTGCCATAGCGGCATCACTTTTATCTGCTGGTCGATGTCGTCATCCGTGTCCTTTATCTCTGCATTAAGCCAGTCAATATGCCGTTTGATGCCCGTCCGGATAAGCTCATCAGTGCAGGAGCCGTAGCGGTTCTGCTCCATGGTTCTGTTGTCCACCAGCTGACGGCGGCGGGATACCATCATGGCCAGACGCTGCGTCTGTTCGTCCGGAGCGGGTCTGACATCCGGTGTCATTCTGCGGCCAAACTCGCAGATGATGCGGGCATCGTTCGGGTCTGTCTTGAACAGCGTCCCGAGAGCCCGTGCGAAGTGTTTGACCTGAGCAGGGTTAACGACGGCGACAGGCAGCCCGGCAAGTTCAAGTGTGGCTGCAAGAAGGTTGTGGTAGCGCCCGGTGGCTTCCATCACGATGCGTGCAAAGGCACGTGATGAAAGGGCGTCGAGGAGTAACTGATGGCCCTGAGGGGTATTCTCCAGATGAAGGAAAATCCCGTCAGGACTGATAAATACATCAAAGGTCTCTTTGGCGATATCGATGCCAACGGTGGTATGTTCAGTCATGTTCGAGTCTCCCGGCCTTGTAATATACGGGCTGGCACAGGCCGCCCAGGCAGCTGTTCGGGTTAACAGGAAAACTGATGCCACGCCAGGAGCTCACCCGCGGGCTTGGAAACCCAGAGGGCTAACGGGCTGTGGCATCAGGTCAAACTCAGTGACAGTTTACCCGTCTGTTGACGGGTAACTGAAGTGACTTTAAACATACAAGGGCA
>NZ_JADBRK010000035.1:0-3131 GCF_014930595.1 Enterobacter cloacae complex sp. P42RS | reverse complement strand
CTTCACCTACATATCAGCGTGCCTTCTCCCGAAGTTACGGCACCATTTTGCCTAGTTCCTTCACCCGAGTTCTCTCAAGCGCCTTGGTATTCTCTACCTGACCACCTGTGTCGGTTTGGGGTACGATTTCGTGTTACCTGATGCTTAGAGGCTTTTCCTGGAAGCAGGGCATTTATCACTTCAGCACCGTAGTGCCTCGTCATCACGCCTCAGTGTTAAAGTGAACCGGATTTGCCTGGAACACACACCTACACGCTTAAACCGGGACAACCGTCGCCCGGCTGACATAGCCTTCTCCGTCCCCCCTTCGCAGTAACACCAAGTACAGGAATATTAACCTGTTTCCCATCGACTACGCCTTTCGGCCTCGCCTTAGGGGTCGACTCACCCTGCCCCGATTAACGTTGGACAGGAACCCTTGGTCTTCCGGCGAGCGGGCTTTTCACCCGCTTTATCGTTACTTATGTCAGCATTCGCACTTCTGATACCTCCAGCATGCCTCACAGCACACCTTCAACGGCTTACAGAACGCTCCCCTACCCAACAACACATAAGCGTCGCTGCCGCAGCTTCGGTGCATGGTTTAGCCCCGTTACATCTTCCGCGCAGGCCGACTCGACCAGTGAGCTATTACGCTTTCTTTAAATGATGGCTGCTTCTAAGCCAACATCCTGGCTGTCTGTGCCTTCCCACATCGTTTCCCACTTAACCATGACTTTGGGACCTTAGCTGGCGGTCTGGGTTGTTTCCCTCTTCACGACGGACGTTAGCACCCGCCGTGTGTCTCCCGTGATAACATTCTTCGGTATTCGTAGTTTGCATCGGGTTGGTAAGCCGGGATGGCCCCCTAGCCGAAACAGTGCTCTACCCCCGAAGATGAGTTCACGAGGCGCTACCTAAATAGCTTTCGGGGAGAACCAGCTATCTCCCGGTTTGATTGGCCTTTCACCCCCAGCCACAGGTCATCCGCTAATTTTTCAACATTAGTCGGTTCGGTCCTCCAGTTAGTGTTACCCAACCTTCAACCTGCCCATGGCTAGATCACCGGGTTTCGGGTCTATACCCTGCAACTTAACGCCCAGTTAAGACTCGGTTTCCCTGCGGCTCCCCTATACGGTTAACCTTGCTACAGAATATAAGTCGCTGACCCATTATACAAAAGGTACGCAGTCACACCCGAAGGTGCTCCCACTGCTTGTACGTACACGGTTTCAGGTTCTTTTTCACTCCCCTCGCCGGGGTTCTTTTCGCCTTTCCCTCACGGTACTGGTTCACTATCGGTCAGTCAGGAGTATTTAGCCTTGGAGGATGGTCCCCCCATATTCAGACAGGATACCACGTGTCCCGCCCTACTCTTCGAGTTCACAACCTGTGCATTTTCGTGTACGGGACTGTCACCCTGTACCGTGCGACTTTCCAGACGCTTCCACTAACACACAAGCTGATTCAGACTCCGGGCTGCTCCCCGTTCGCTCGCCGCTACTGGGGGAATCTCGGTTGATTTCTTTTCCTCGGGGTACTTAGATGTTTCAGTTCCCCCGGTTCGCCTCGTTAACCTATGTATTCAGTTAACGATAGTGTGACGAATCACACTGGGTTTCCCCATTCGGACATCGACGGGTCAAAGGTTCATATCACCTCGCCGTCGCTTTTCGCAGATTAGCACGTCCTTCATCGCCTCTGACTGCCAGGGCATCCACCGTGTACGCTTAGTCGCTTAACCTCACAACCCGAAGATGTTTCACTTCTGATTGCGAAAATTTGAGAGACTCGAACACACCTTAAAGATGTGTCGTTTCAATTTTCAGCTTGATCCAGATTTTTAAAGAGCAAATATCTCAAACATGACTCGCAAGTCAGTTTTGAGATATGACGGCAGGTGACTTTCACTCACGAACCAGCAAGTGGCGTCCCCTAGGGGATTCGAACCCCTGTTACCGCCGTGAAAGGGCGGTGTCCTGGGCCTCTAGACGAAGGGGACACTGAAGTCTCAATCGCAAGACGCCTTGCTTTTTACTTTTCATCAGACAATCTGTGTGAGCACTGCAAAGGCAGGTTCTTTAAGGTAAGGAGGTGATCCAACCGCAGGTTCCCCTACGGTTACCTTGTTACGACTTCACCCCAGTCATGAATCACAAAGTGGTAAGCGCCCTCCCGAAGGTTAAGCTACCTACTTCTTTTGCAACCCACTCCCATGGTGTGACGGGCGGTGTGTACAAGGCCCGGGAACGTATTCACCGTGGCATTCTGATCCACGATTACTAGCGATTCCGACTTCATGGAGTCGAGTTGCAGACTCCAATCCGGACTACGACGCACTTTATGAGGTCCGCTTGCTCTCGCGAGGTCGCTTCTCTTTGTATGCGCCATTGTAGCACGTGTGTAGCCCTACTCGTAAGGGCCATGATGACTTGACGTCATCCCCACCTTCCTCCAGTTTATCACTGGCAGTCTCCTTTGAGTTCCCGGCCTAACCGCTGGCAACAAAGGATAAGGGTTGCGCTCGTTGCGGGACTTAACCCAACATTTCACAACACGAGCTGACGACAGCCATGCAGCACCTGTCTCAGAGTTCCCGAAGGCACCAAAGCATCTCTGCTAAGTTCTCTGGATGTCAAGAGTAGGTAAGGTTCTTCGCGTTGCATCGAATTAAACCACATGCTCCACCGCTTGTGCGGGCCCCCGTCAATTCATTTGAGTTTTAACCTTGCGGCCGTACTCCCCAGGCGGTCGACTTAACGCGTTAGCTCCGGAAGCCACGCCTCAAGGGCACAACCTCCAAGTCGACATCGTTTACGGCGTGGACTACCAGGGTATCTAATCCTGTTTGCTCCCCACGCTTTCGCACCTGAGCGTCAGTCTTTGTCCAGGGGGCCGCCTTCGCCACCGGTATTCCTCCAGATCTCTACGCATTTCACCGCTACACCTGGAATTCTACCCCCCTCTACAAGACTCTAGCCTGCCAGTTTCGAATGCAGTTCCCAGGTTGAGCCCGGGGATTTCACATCCGACTTGACAGACCGCCTGCGTGCGCTTTACGCCCAGTAATTCCGATTAACGCTTGCACCCTCCGTATTACCGCGGCTGCTGGCACGGAGTTAGCCGGTGCTTCTTCTGCGGGTAACGTCAAT
>NZ_JADBRK010000034.1:0-6736 GCF_014930595.1 Enterobacter cloacae complex sp. P42RS | reverse complement strand
GTCAGCAGGCTCTGCGTCGGGATGGTCACCGTGACCGGCTGGCCCAGCAGCTTACTGCGGTCAATGCGCGCGTCCGTGCCGAGTACGGTCAGCGCCAGCGCGAACGACTCGGACATCGCCTCGCGGCCTGAGAGTTTCCAGAAAAGCAGCCCCTCCACCGGGAGCTGAACGGTAATTCGGTTGAGCATAATCATTATTCCACTATGGACTAATCTCAGTGCCAAAGTTAACTCATTTCAATACGCAAAGCGTAAACGCTGCTGGTTTGATAATGAGTAGCTGTAAGATTGACTTCTCATGCCACAAAAAAACCACTTTTCCTGAATTTTCATCGAGATAAACAGTTACAAGAAAGTGTCTTCAGGGGCTCTATCGAACAATTCACCAGCCATTTTGGCGATACGTTCATGTTGTACGAGTTTATTTTTCCACTCCTGCGGAATAGCGGAATAGCGGAATAACCATATAATGATCCCGCTATTTGTCCCGCCGTTGCCGCAACGCTGTCAGCGTCATCGGCAAGATTGGCAGCCAGCAGAATCGCATCCCGGAAATTATCAGTATTCCATACGGACCACATCGCGGCCTCAAGCGTATCGATTACATAACCACTTGAACGAATCTGATCGCGAGTTTTTTGCTTATATTCACCCGCGTTGATAATCATTACACGTGGCTGAAGCGGCATGACATGCGGAGAAAAAATAAAATCTTTATTGCTACCATTAATCATATGCACAAGCAAATAACTTAAATACTGAGTGCTATTTATTGCTTCCGCGGCACCGTGTGTTGCGATACTTTGTTTTTTTGCTTCATAAAACGATTTGTTTAATGATTTTCTAAAAAAAATTGAGACAGGTGCTTGTCTGATAATGGATGCATTACCTGCAGTTTCTGGCGCAGTATTACCGCTCCACCCGGGACCAACAGTTAAATATTGCTCTAAAGCAAATCGAGTTGTATTACCTATATCAAAACAGTTGCCATTTGAACTGTTATAATCATGCTGATACCAGTCCAGAAGCTTATTCCTGAAGCATATAGTATCAGCATCACCTTTCTCAAGAAGCGTTTCCGCAAGACATAATGCCATGGATGTATCATCCGTCCATTCACCTGCGCGGAGTCGAAATGGCCCACCACCTATCATATCTTTGACATGTGCTTTGTCACGAGGTAAAAATTCAAGCGTTGTACCTACGGCATCTCCAACAGCAAGACCAATAAGCGCACCGACAGCACGATCCCGTGATTCCGCGAGTGAGATGTTACATTGTGGTGTTAAGTCCCATTGTTTTTGTACATCGCAATCAAAAGATGATTCTAATAGTTTATCATTATATTTATACTGCATCTTCTGCTGGACTGAAAGACTGCTAACAGGTAAGTACTTACGATATATATCTACATATTTTAACAATACATTCAAATTAGCATGTAAGTCTATCACCATTCACCCATAATAAAATATTATTAATATCAACCCCTAAAATTCATCAGGATATTTCATTTTAAGATTATGTTGTTTCATTCTGTAATTGGCATCAACCTCATGCGGCAGTCTAACCTTTAACCCTCGGCGGATTTGATCCACAATAAACCAGGCATCCGACAACCTTTCAAAAAGCAACTCATCAGAGTTATCGAACTCCTTCACTGCATACATACCGAACGTCATTTCCCATAATTTCGCTTTATCCTTTTCCTTGCCTTCAATTAAATCCCATAGAAATAATAATTGTTGTACAATAGAGTCGTACATTTGTAAAAGCGGAGAGTGAGGATCCTGATTTTTGACCTCAGCACATCTCTTTTTTGCTAAAATTAATGCTTTTTCAACATAACCAAAGATTGTCATTTTATCCTTTGCATGGGATTTAGTTAAATTAAAGCATCACACTAGATTGAAGTCATTAGATTCCACCGTTTATCATTGGCAATTCTAACTATAAGAAATTATCCTCAGGTGCTCTATCGAATAATTTACCCGCCATTGTAGCTATCCGTTCGTGTTGTACGAGTTTGTTTTTCCAAGCCTGCGGAATACCGGAATAACCATATAATGCTCCCGCTAATTGTCCTGCCGTCGCCGCAACGCCGTCAGCGTCATCGGCAAGATTGGCGGCCAGCAGAATTGCATCCCGGAAGTTGTCAGTATTCCATACGGACCACATCACGGCCTCAAGCGTATCGATAACATAACCACTTGAACGAATCTGATCGCGAGTTTTTTGCTTATACTCACCCGCATTTATGATCATTACACGCGCGCACAGTGGGAAAACATGAGGGGAAAAAGCTTCTTCTTTTTGATAACCGTTAATTAAATAGTGCAATACCAATCCGAGAAATTGGCATGCGTTAATTGACTCTACCGCGCCATGCGTTGCTCGACTCTGAGCCTGGGATTCAAAGTAAATCGCACGCAGCGATTTTCGACGAAAGATAGACACCGGTGCTTGACGAATAACCCCAGCATTACCAGCAGTGTGTTTCTCTGTATTACCATACCAGGAAGGTCCGACACGCATATACTGTTCAAGTGCGAATCGCGTCGTATTCCCGATATCGAAGCACCGACCATTGCTACTGTGATTAAAGGTAATATTTCATCCCATACATGAGAGGAATTTGAATCATCAATGCTGCTTCTTATTACCTTACGAACATTAACTGGCATGTAGTTACGATAACGATCGGCATAATGATTAATTACTGAGTCTTCGCTGTAAAGATCTATCATCCCGAAACCTTTAATCAAACGTTGTTTACCACTTGCGATACCGTTTTTGCCTTTTCAAATACTCAACGTCTTGCTCATGAGGGAGAATAAACTTCAATCCTTTTCCCATTTGCGAAGCTATATAATTAACATTGGACAAATGCTGAGCAAGTTCTGCATCGGTTGTATCAAACTCTTTTGACGCAAGCACTCCAAGATTTAATTTGTGCAATTTACTTTTATCTTTCTCAGACCCCGTTAGAATAGACTTAATATAGTCCAACTGATTCTTCGCCATAACATATAAAGAAAATGTAGGATTTTCATCTAATCGATGATTAATTGCATCAATAGCATCATTGATATAATCCAGCGCGGTGTAATTTTCTTTACTCATGAGTCACCTCAAATACTGCCCTGGCGGTGGCCTGAACCTGCGGATGCTCCACTTCTACCTGTTACACAGCATAGTGCGTGCCCGTTCTCTCAACGGCACCGTTCGCCACGTGGATAATCTTGCCGTTAACATAGCGGGATGTCAGTTTTCAGAACAGAATATCCACTCCCGCGAGCTGAACGATAGTTCAGCTGAGCATGATTTTTTATTCCACGATGATCTGATCTCAGTGCCTGAAGTTAACTAATCCTCAGAACGAGGGCGGTTATGATATTATTTCTGTGAAACAAAAAATAAAACCACATTTCTATGGTTTTATTTAGATGGCCATGAATTAACTTTGTCAGCTCATCGTTTTTCTATGCGAAACGTAGAAAGAATGATTTCCATGCATCGTTTGTTGGCTTCGTAATAATAATCCTGATGATTACGATGAGGCCCAACCACCTCAACGTAACACCACAAATCATTCATTTTAAAGATACGCATATCGTAATAAGCCCTGATATTCTCAGCAGCACTGACTACCTCTCCCGTACAGCTATAAAGATCGCCTGTAAACGTGGGATTGATATCATTTGGGATGCTGGCTATGTCCGATGTCGTAAGAGAGACTGCACTATCGTGGCGGTTAAAGCGCGCAGTTGCTTCATCGAAAATAGCCTGCGCAGCGGGATAATCAGCCTGACGGAAAAGACAAAAATTAATCACTCCATGGTTGACGTTACCTATTGTGTGTTCAATTACCAGACGATTATCATCCAGCGTATTCACCAGCCATGAATCCGGAATTTTAAATCCACTGTCATTTTTTTTGCTAAGGCTGACTGTTTTCAACAGTTCTGAAAGCATCAAATTGCTGCGATGCAGTAAATCCCAGTTGATAGCAATCATGAAAATAGTATCGGCAATCGTGTTGTAATCTTTCGACGCACAAGCCGTTTTCAAAAGGAAGTAATTTCCCCCACCATTTACAGGATTATAATCCTTCTGCACCGTATATCGTGAAACGACCTCATCACCCGATGGCATCGTTTTAATGGACAGGATATCCGCAAACTTCCCGCTTCCTGAAGGATGCGTAATTATTCTTTGGCTCAGTACTTTCTCACCCATTAAATCGAGCTTATTTATAAGCCAGTCTGACGCATTCATCTCCCACTGACAGTGTTCATATGCAGCCCAGACTTCAATATAGGGGCCGGTGTCATCGGCGATGTATCGTCCGATATTCGTCAGCCCAACCTCCTGAAATGTGATCGGCTTTAACTCTGCTGGCTTAACATTCTGGGGTAACAATAGCCAGTAATGAAGCATCTCTTTTTCTGCAGAGGTATAGAGACATTTCCAGAAATTTTCCCGGATCTCTTTTTCCTGATCCTTCATTTCAAGAGGAAAAAAATATTGTTTTTCAGCAACCATAATGCAACCTCACTCGTCGCGCTTACTTAAGCCATAAACCCGAAAACATAAGGAAGCTTCCGAGGGTAATTAAGCTTTTAGCAAAGATAAGTAAGCCAGGCGCCACGGCACGTGTCATAGACGATAATTTTTCATAATTTTCAGCGTTGTATCTTTTGTGCCCCCCCATAATCCCGGAAAATAACGTGCAGAGCAGCACTACTGTGATCTTTAATCCCCAAACACACAAGAAAGACATGGATAAGATGATCGAATAATGCTTGGCCGTTGCGACGGAAAATAATGACATTGACTGAGCAAGCCATTTCAACGTAAAGCCAATGACGACCGTAGCCACTAACACTAGAACGAACATTAACCCCGCAAGGAGCCACTGCTTTTTGTTAAATAAATCTTTTCCATTCCAGATAAGCGCTAGCGTCCAAATCATAAAGACTATAAAGAAAAACCAATGCATCACAACGTTCCCCATTTACACATTTTAATCTCCTATCAGGACTGTAACACAGCCAGTCTTAATCACACCATCGCCACTGCCCGCCGCTGGGGACGGCTTACTTTCATCATCGTCATAAATCCAGTCAAGGATCGGTTTGAGAGCAAATTTGATACTGGCATCCCCTCCCAGACCGAGCGCCGCTGCAAGCTCACCGGACACCTTAAGGTTAAATGAATAATCAGTGCTATCAATCCAGGTTCCCACGCCTGCAGAAGCGCCAGCGCTCCCTGCACTCCCTGAAAGCTTGCCATCGGCAACGACTACGCCATAAAAATCGGCTTTAGCCGTCGCCTCTCCTTTGACCGCCGCGGCTTCTGCGCCAAGTTCAACATTAAAACCATAACGCCCTTTATTTCCGTCATATAGTTCACTGACGGCCTTCGCTTCAGCGGTTGCCAGGTATACATCCCCACCGACGCCGCCGTATTGTTGCCCTTCTTTTCCAATGCTTCCCGAGGCGCCATATTGTATTGCGGTGGCGTTTGCATTGAGATTAATCGCCCCGTAATCAGCTCGATCGGTCACTAACGTGCCGCTGGCAGTCGCCACCCCTACTTTAGTACGTACCTCGCCTTTATATTTATCCTGACTTTTTGTATTCCCGACCGTGATATCGGCAAGTGCGAATCCGGCTGCAGCCGTATCGGGTTTTCCAAAGCCGGATTTATCTTCAAGGCTTGCATAGGCGCCAAGCACACGGGCGTCGTAAATATCACCATGTATAGCACCATCTTTACCCGCATCCTTCGCCGCCGTTCCGCCCCAGTATTGCGGAGGTGCAGGTTGAGTGGATGCGACCGCAGGGGTCGCTGAGGTATTGCAACCCGTCTTGTCACCTTCCCTGGCGAGAGGCAAACCATTCACAAATACCGTTGTTGAACCACTGAGAATACTTCCCTGACCATGTTGGGAGCATGAAAGCGGGTCGCCTTTTCGTGCTGCCGGAAATCCGCCAATAATTACGTTGGGACTTCCGCTTTGAATTGGTCCAGTATGTGCGCTGGAATCAATGCGCGCTCTGGCGGCTGGTTTTCCCATAATAGCGTTCTCTGTACGCAGATTAACTGTTAACTTTTACAATCGCGCCCTTAATATCGGTAAGGTTAGTTCCCGTTATACTCACCGTATCATTTGCTTTGAGCTCGGTATTGATCCCATCACCTAGTCTTGTAAGCTCATCACCTTTGAAGATGGCTTGTTCCACAGCCTCGGCTTTGAGGTTGCCTTGGCCTACGTGAATCTCAATGGTATCCGGGGCGATTAGAATATAGTTGTCTTTAACTTTGAGTTTAATCGTGGTCACAGATTCCAGCAGCGCGTTACCTTCTTTATCCATGGTCAAGACGGTTTGATCTTTCCCAACGTTTATAACGTGCTTGTTACCAATATTATGCGTTTCATTATTACCTACATCTGATTTCAGGTTCCGCTTAATCGTAATATTCTCATCCTGTCCGATGGTTTTTCTACGATCGACACCGACATCATGAGTTTCAGAATTTTCAATATCCGTATCCATATTTTTTTCTGCATGGATCCAGATCTGCTCGTGCCCGGCTTTATCTTCAAAACGGAGAATATTGGCATTGTCTTTATGGCCATCTTTGCTGCGGCTATAAAAGCCCATCTGCGTCGCCGCAGCCGGCAGCGCCCACGGCGGCATGCTCGCGTCGTTATACACGCGGCCGGTAAT
>NZ_JADBRK010000033.1:0-8557 GCF_014930595.1 Enterobacter cloacae complex sp. P42RS | reverse complement strand
GCTGTAAGTTATTCATTTCTCTGAAGCAATGTTCATCGCTTCAGGAAAAAAATTACTGGGGATTCCTCAGCCCACAGGGAGAGGGCGCAAACATCTAAAACGGTAACCTGACGGTTACCGTTTTGCATTTACCTCCCCTTCCATTTCACTTAGCGAAACGTTTCGACGTTGATCACAAATCCGTTACGTCATGATGGTTTTCTGAACATTTATGCGGCTACACTATTTTTAGCGAAACGTTTCGCTAGTGGAGCAAGAAAATGAAGAAAGGCACGGTTCTCAACTCAGAAATCTCATCGGTTATTTCCCGTCTTGGGCATACCGATACGCTGGTGGTTTGCGATGCAGGCTTACCGGTTCCGCGCAGCACAACCCGTATCGATATGGCGTTAACGCAGGGCGTGCCCTCGTTTATGCAGGTACTGGAGGTGGTGACGGCGGAGATGCAGGTTGAGGCGGCCATTCTCGCGGCGGAAATCAAACAACATAATCCGCAACTCCACGAAACGTTGCTCAGCCACATTGAGCAACTGCAACAACACCAGGGAAACACCATAGAAATTCGTTACACAACGCACGAACAGTTCAAACAACAAACCGCAGACAGTCAGGCGGTGATTCGCAGCGGGGAGTGTTCCCCGTATGCGAATATCATTCTCTGTGCTGGCGTCACCTTCTGAGGCCATCATGGACGCATTACTGCAACTCAAAGGGATCGATAAGTCGTTCCCGGGCGTAAAAGCCCTCTCCGGTGCGGCGCTTAACGTCTACCCAGGACGCGTGATGGCGCTGGTGGGCGAAAACGGTGCCGGCAAATCCACCATGATGAAAGTGCTGACCGGGATCTATCAGCGTGATGCCGGTTCACTCGTTTGGCTGGGAAAAGAAACCACCTTTAACGGCCCGAAATCCTCTCAGGAAGCGGGCATCGGCATTATTCACCAGGAGCTGAACCTGATCCCGCAGCTGACCATTGCGGAGAACATCTTCCTGGGCCGCGAGTTCGTGAACCGGTTCGGCAAAATCGACTGGAAAACCATGTACGCCGAAGCGGACAAGCTGCTGGCGAAGCTGAACCTGCGCTTTAAGAGCGACCGCCTGGTGGGCGACCTCTCCATCGGCGATCAGCAGATGGTGGAAATCGCGAAGGTGCTGAGCTTCGAGTCGAAGGTCATCATTATGGATGAACCGACCGACGCCCTGACCGATACCGAAACCGAATCCCTGTTCCGCGTGATCCGCGAGCTGAAAGCGCAGGGACGCGGCATTGTCTATATCTCTCACCGCATGAAAGAGATCTTCGAAATTTGCGACGACGTTACCGTCTTCCGCGACGGCCAGTTTATCGCCGAGCGCGAAGTGGCAACGCTGACCGAAGATACGCTGATCGAAATGATGGTGGGACGTAAGCTCGAAGACCAATATCCTCATCTGGACAAAGCGCCGGGCGAGATCCGCCTGAAGGTAGATAACCTCTGCGGCCCAGGCGTAAACGATGTGACCTTTACCCTGCGTCAGGGCGAGATTCTGGGCGTGGCGGGCCTGATGGGCGCGGGCCGTACCGAGCTGATGAAAGTGCTGTACGGCGCACTGCCGCGCACCAGCGGTTACGTTACTCTTGACGGCCATGAAGTGGTGACCCGCTCGCCGCAGGACGGGCTGGCGAACGGCATCGTCTATATCTCCGAAGACCGCAAGCGCGACGGCTTAGTGCTGGGCATGTCGGTGAAAGAGAATATGTCCCTCACCGCGCTGCGCTATTTCAGCCATAGCGGCGGCAGCCTGAAGCATAAAGATGAGCAGCAGGCGGTCAGTGATTTTATCCGTCTCTTCAACGTTAAAACCCCGTCGATGGAGCAGGCTATTGGCCTGTTGTCCGGCGGGAATCAGCAGAAAGTGGCGATTGCCCGCGGGCTGATGACGCGCCCGAAGGTGTTGATCCTCGACGAGCCAACCCGCGGCGTGGACGTGGGCGCGAAAAAAGAGATCTATCAGCTGATTAACCAGTTCAAGGCCGACGGTCTGAGCATCATTCTGGTCTCTTCCGAGATGCCAGAGGTATTAGGCATGAGCGATCGCATTATCGTCATGCATGAAGGGCATCTCGGCGGTGAATTCACTCGCGAGCAGGCCACCCAGGAAGTTCTGATGGCTGCCGCTGTGGGCAAGCTTAATCGCGTGAATCAGGAGTAAGAAGATGACTACCCAGGCTGTTTCTGGTCGCCGCTATTTCACAAAGGCATGGCTGATGGAACAAAAATCGCTGATTGCCCTGCTGGTGCTGATCGCGATTGTCTCGACCATGAGCCCGAACTTTTTTACCGTCAATAATCTGTTCAACATTCTGCAGCAGACGTCGGTGAACGCCATTATGGCGGTCGGCATGACGCTGGTGATTTTGACCTCGGGTATCGATCTGTCCGTCGGTTCCCTGCTGGCGCTCACCGGTGCGATCGCCGCTTCAATTGTGGGAATTGAGGTCAACGCGCTGGTGGCCGTTGCGGCTGCACTGGCGGCTGGCGCGGCGATTGGTGCCGTTACCGGTGTGATTGTGGCAAAAGGCCGCGTTCAGGCGTTTATCGCCACGCTGGTGATGATGCTGCTGCTGCGCGGTGTGACCATGGTTTACACCAACGGTAGCCCGGTGAATACCGGGTTTACGGATAACGCGGATCTGTTTGGCTGGTTCGGTATCGGTCGCCCGCTGGGTGTCCCGACCCCGGTCTGGATCATGGCTATCGTCTTCCTGGCGGCGTGGTACATGCTGCACCATACCCGTCTGGGACGTTATATCTATGCCCTGGGCGGTAACGAAGCGGCCACGCGCCTGTCCGGTATCAGCGTTAATAAAGTCAAAATTATCGTGTACTCCCTGTGCGGCCTGCTGGCGTCACTGGCGGGCATCATCGAAGTGGCGCGCCTCTCTTCCGCGCAGCCGACGGCGGGGACGGGGTACGAGCTGGATGCCATCGCGGCGGTGGTTCTGGGCGGTACGAGCCTTGCGGGCGGTAAAGGTCGCATTGTTGGGACATTGATCGGCGCACTGATCCTCGGTTTCCTGAATAATGGTTTGAATTTGTTAGGTGTTTCCTCCTATTACCAGATGATCGTTAAGGCAGTGGTGATTTTGCTGGCGGTACTGGTAGACAACAAAAAACAGTAACTGACGACACTACAGGACATCTTAGATATGAACATGAAAAAACTGGCTACCCTGGTTTCTGCTGTCGCGCTGAGCGCAACCGTAAGTGCTAACGCCATGGCGAAAGATACCATCGCGCTGGTTGTCTCTACCCTGAACAACCCGTTCTTCGTCTCCCTGAAGGACGGTGCGCAGAAAGAAGCGGACAAACTGGGCTACAACCTGGTGGTGCTGGATTCACAGAACAACCCGGCGAAAGAGCTGGCTAACGTTCAGGACTTAACCGTTCGTGGCACCAAAATTCTGCTGATCAACCCAACCGATTCTGATGCCGTAGGCAACGCCGTGAAGATGGCAAACCAGGCGAAAATTCCGGTGATCACTCTGGACCGTCAGGCAACGAAAGGCGAAGTTGTGAGCCACATTGCGTCTGATAACGTGCTGGGCGGTAAAATTGCTGGTGACTACATCGCGAAGAAAGCCGGTGAAGGCGCGAAAGTTATCGAACTGCAGGGTATCGCCGGTACTTCCGCGGCCCGTGAACGTGGTGAAGGCTTCCAGCAGGCCGTGGCTGCACACAAATTCAACGTGCTGGCCAGCCAGCCGGCAGACTTCGACCGTACTAAGGGTCTGAACGTCATGCAGAACCTGCTGACCGCGCATCCAGATGTGCAGGCGGTATTTGCACAGAACGATGAGATGGCGCTCGGTGCGCTGCGTGCGCTCCAGACCGCAGGTAAATCAGATGTGATGGTTGTCGGATTTGACGGCACGCCGGATGGTGAAAAAGCAGTAAATGATGGCAAACTGGCTGCGACCATCGCTCAGCTGCCTGAGCAGATTGGCGCGACTGGCGTTGAAACTGCCGACAAAGTGCTGAAGGGCGAAAAAGTTCAGGCCAAATACCCTGTTGACCTGAAGCTGGTCATTAAGCAGTAAAGGCGATTCAGGCAGTCGCTGGCTGCCTGAGGGACACCAAATAAAAGAAAAGTGTGGCATACGCCACCGGGTAATACCGGTGGCGCTCTCAGATGGACACCTCAATACATGAAAACCGCAGGCAACCTCGTCGTCCTTGGCAGTATCAATGCCGATCACATTCTTAACCTTGAAACGTTCCCCACTCCGGGCGAAACCGTCACCGGCAATCAGTATCAGGTCGCGTTCGGCGGTAAGGGCGCAAACCAGGCAGTTGCCGCCGGGCGCAGCGGGGCGAATATCGCGTTTATCGCCTGTACGGGTGATGACGATACCGGCGAGCGCGTACGCAAGCAGCTGGCAAGTGACAACATCGATACTGCACCCGTCAGCGTTGTTGAAGGGGAATCTACCGGTGTGGCGCTGATCTTCGTCAATGCGGAAGGTGAGAATGTCATCGGTATTCATGCGGGGGCTAACGCCGCGTTAACGACTGAACGCGTCGAAGCGCAGCGTGGGATCATCGCCGGAGCGGAAGCCCTGCTGATGCAGCTGGAGTCCCCGGTTGAAAGCGTGCTGACCGCCGCGAAAATTGCGCATGAAAATCATACCACTGTCGTACTTAACCCTGCGCCTGCCCGTGTATTATCAGACGAACTGCTGGCGCTGGTGGATATCATCACCCCGAACGAAACCGAAGCGGAAAAGCTGACGGGCATTCGCGTTGAAAATGACAATGATGCCGCGCGTGCGGCGAAAGTGCTGCATGCAAAAGGCATCGGGACCGTTATCATTACTCTTGGTAGCCGCGGGGTGTGGGCTAGCGTCAATGGCGAAGGCCGTCGCGTGCCGGGCTTTAAGGTCAAAGCCATCGATACCATCGCCGCTGGAGACACCTTCAACGGTGCGCTGGTGACGGCATTGCTGGAAGGAAAAGCGATGGATGACGCGATCCGCTTTGCACATGCCGCCGCCGCGATTGCGGTGACGCGCAAAGGCGCACAGCCTTCCGTTCCGTGGCGTAAAGAGATCGATGAATTCTTAAGTCAGCAGGGGTAACGCTTGGCTACGATGAAAGATGTCGCCCGCATGGCGGGCGTTTCTACTTCGACCGTCTCTCACGTTATTAATAACGACCGCTTCGTCAGCGAGGCGATTCGGGAGAAAGTCGAAGCCGCAGTAAAAGACCTCAACTATGCGCCGTCGGCGCTGGCGCGCAGTCTGAAGCTTAACCAGACGCGCACCATCGGCATGCTGATCACGGCCAGTACCAATCCTTTCTATTCTGAACTTGTTCGTGGCGTAGAGCGCAGCTGCTTCGAGCGTGGCTACAGTCTGGTGCTGTGCAATACTGAAGGCGACGAGCAGCGCATGAACCGCAACCTGGAAACGCTGATGCAAAAACGCGTCGACGGGCTGCTGCTGCTCTGTACCGAAACGCATCAACCTTCAAAAGAGATCATTCAGCGCTATCCTTCTATTCCCACGGTAATGATGGACTGGGCGCCGTTCGACGGGACCAGCGATCTGATTCAGGATAACTCGCTGCTGGGCGGCGATATGGCGACGCAGCACCTGATTGATAAAGGCCATACCCGCATTGCCTGCATTACCGGCCCGCTGGATAAAACCCCGGCGCGCTTGCGTCTGGAAGGCTATCTTTCGGCAATGGAGCGGGCAGGGCTTGCCATTCCTGATGGCTATCGCATCACCGGCGATTTCGAGTTTAACGGCGGTTTCGAGGCAATGCAGACGCTGCTGGCGCAAGAGCCTCGCCCGCAGGCGGTGTTTATCGGCAACGATGCGATGGCGTTTGGTGCCTATCAGGCGCTGTATCAGGCGGGACTGCGCGTTCCGGACGATATGGCGATCGTCGGTTACGATGATATCGAACTGGCGCGCTACATGACGCCGCCGCTGACCACGATCCATCAGCCGAAGGATGAACTAGGTGAGCTGGCCATCGACGTATTGATCCACCGTATGGCGCAGCCCACGCTGCAACAGCAACGTTTGCAGCTTACTCCTGTTCTGATGGAACGCGGTTCGGTTTAGCTTTCTCTTTGTGACGCTCTTTAATCAGGTTCCGGCCATCTTTCGGTTTTAACAACATAAAGACCAGCGCCGACACCACGGTAAGCGCGCCCATGGTGATAAAGGTATAGTGGAACTGCTCAACGGTATTCGTGCCGTCAAACCCTTCATAAAACCGCAGCACCGCCGCGCTCACGGCTACCCCGAGGCTGATCGACAGCTGTTGGGTCACCGCCAGTACGCTGTTGCCGCTGCTCGCGTTCTCGTCGGTCAGGTCCGCAAGGGTGATGGTGTTCATCGACGTGAACTGCGTTGACATCGCCATTCCCAGCACAAACAGCGGCAGGATCAACATCCAGACCGGTAACGCCGCGGATTGCAGCGAGAACTGCGCAATCATCAGACCGATAAAGACCGTCACGCCAACCAGCGTTTTACGATAGCCAAACCAGCGCAGTACCTGTGTGACCGTCGATTTAGCCAGAATGGAACCCATTGCCGTGGGCGCCATCATGCAGCCGGCAATCAGCGCCGGGTAGCCGAACCCCACCTGCAGCATCAATGGCATCAGGAACGGTACGCAGCCTGTGCCCAGACGTGAGGCAATATTGCCCGCGATCCCGACGGAAAAGGTTCGGGTGTTAAAGAGAGATAAAGAGATAAGCGGTGTCGGGTGACGACGCGCATGGCGTATATAAAGAAGGAACAGCAGAATACCACTGAGGATGACGGCGAGCGCCAGCCACGTTTCAACGAGCTTCTCGCCAATGAGCTCCATGCCACTGGAGAACAGCACCAGGCTCAGTCCAAACAAGAAAAAGCCGCCCATATCGAAGCTGCGCCTTGGCGTGGTGAAGTTCGGCATATATTTGCGGGCATAGATCAGCCCTGCCACGCCAATCGGAATATTAATCAGGAAAATCCAGTGCCAGCTTGCCCAGGTAACCAGCACACCCCCGAGGACCGGGCCAAGTATTGGGCCGACCAGCCCTGGCATGGTGACAAAGTTGAGTACGGGGAGCAGTTCGCTGCGTGGGTAGGCACGCAGCAAAGCGAGGCGCGCCACCGGCATCATCATCGCGCCGCCTATTCCCTGCAGTACGCGAAAGATAACCAGCTCCGTTAATGAAGTGGAGAGCGCGCAGGCCAGTGAACCGAGCGTAAAGAGCGTTACGGCCAGCATGAAAACTCTGCGGGTACCGAAGCGATCGGCCAGCCAGCCACTTACCGGGATCAACATCGCCACCGTGAGGGTGTAGCTGATGATGGCGGACTGCATTGCCAGCGGGGAGCGGTTAAGGCTTTGCGCAATGGCGGGAAGCGCCGTATTGAGGATGGTGGCATCCAGTGCCTGCATAAAGAACGCCATGGCTGCAATCCACGGCAATCCGGCCATGCTGCGCGCTTTTTTCTCTGTCATTTATTTACCTGCTGGTGGGTTGGTGCGGTCAGCAATGCCTGACATGCAGTCAGGGCTCGCTGCCCGTCGCTCTCCTGAATGGCATCTACTATCGCCTGATGCAAATCCAGCTTTACCACTTCGTCTTGTGTAATAGAGGTAAAGTAGGTGTGGTACACCGAATGGAATAACGAAGCAAAGGAAGTGAGGAACGGATTGGCGCTCATCATATAGATATGTTCATGCCAGGCCATATCGACCTCAATCCATCGTTCCCGGTTGAAGTGTTTTTTCAGGAACACCATCTCTTCCATGAGTGCGTTAAGCTGCGCTTTCTGCTCTGCTGTCCCGAGCGTGGCGGCAAGCAGGCATGCCTGAGGTTCAAGGCTGCTGCGCATTACAAGAAAGTGATCGACGACCTGATGGAAGTTGTCTTCGGTCATCCACCAGGAGAGCAGCTCCTGATCGAGAAAATTCCAGTTATTCTGTGGCATCACGCGCGTGCCAATACGAGGGCGTGGAAGCACCATGCCTTTTGCCGTCAGGGTTTTCACCGCCTCGCGAACCGCGGTACGGCTTACTCCAAACTGCTCACCCAGCTCCAATTCACCCGGCAGGATGCTCCCCGGGGCATATTTACCCGCTAAAATCCGCTGCGCCAGCTTTTCTGCCAGCACATAGGACAGATTTTTTTGGGCGGCCAGCTGTTGTGCGCTTAATGGCATCGCTTTTATTCCTTAATGTTTCATGCTGTTAATTATGCCACCTCGAATGTGATTGTGGTTGCAGATACATCAAATAGAACAATTTGTAGCTTGATATCACCTCTGTTGGTGAAAAAAAACACGGTCAGAAACTTTTTTTGAATTTCCTCTTGTCACTTAAGAATAACGCCCTATAATGCGCCTCCACTGACACGGAACAACGGCACGCAAGCCGCCGGGTCAGCAGAGAAAACCAAAATAAAGGCTTGACTCTGAAGCGGGAAAGCGTAATATGCACACCCCGCGCCGCAGCGAAAACGAAGCGGCACTGCTCTTTAACAATTTATCAGACAATCTGTG
>NZ_JADBRK010000032.1:0-12807 GCF_014930595.1 Enterobacter cloacae complex sp. P42RS | reverse complement strand
TTGAGTGCCCACACAGATTGTCTGATAAATTGTTAAAGAGCAGTGCAACGCGGCTTTCGCTCACCGTTGCGAGGTCCCGTATATTACGTTTTCCTCATTCAGAGTCAAGTGATTATTTTCGCTTTTCTCTGTTGGCATTCATCTCTGAACCCCGCTAACCCGGCGGCCTGTAAGCCGTTGTTCCGTGTCAGTGGAGGCGCATTATAGGGAGTTCTCAGACGTTGACAACCCCTCTTTTAAAAAAAACTTTCAACCGTCTCTTTTTTGCTCAAAACCGTGCTATAGCGCCAGTTTTTCGAGCGTTTCAAAGCCATAACGGCGTAAAACGGGTAAAAGTTGTTCAGTTTCTTTTGTTAACGCCATACAAAACGCGATATTCGCATCAGTAGATTTCGCATCCGGGGCTTCATGCTCCAGCAGCCAGGCCGTACGACGGGCGATCGCCGCACCAGAATCCACCAGCCGCGTCCCCTCCGGAAGCACTTCTAATAGCTCTTCCTGCAAGAGAGGAAAGTGGGTGCAGCCCAGCACAACCGTATCCGGTGGTTCGGGCATCCGCAGCCACGGACGAAGAATACGACGCAGCTCTTCGAGCGATACCGTCTCGCCGTGCAGTTTCGCTTCCGCCATCTCCACCAGCTCAGCGGAGCCAAGCATTGCAATCTGGCATTCGTTAGCAAAACGGTCGATCAGCTCGCGGGTATAAGGACGCTTCACCGTGCCACGCGTGGCCAGCAAGCCCACGATACCGTTCGCCGTCAGACGCGCGGCAGGCTTTATGGCAGGAACAACGCCCACAACCGGGAACTGGAATTTCTCACGCAGGGCGGGAAGAGAAACGGTGCTCGCCGTATTACAGGCAATGACCGCCAGCGCAAGGGGATAGCGCTTTTGTACCGCGGTGACGATTTCAACCACGCGCTCAACGATAAAGTCCTCACTCTTCTCCCCATAAGGAAAAGCGACGTTATCGAAGGCGTAGATGTAATGGAGATCCGGCAGGAGATGCCGAATCTCATCGTAGACCGAAAGCCCACCGACGCCGGAATCAAACACCAGCACGGTAGGGCGCGGATTAGAAGGTGTAGCTGCCAGACAAGGTGTATTCCCGTCCTGCAGTTTGGTAGCCATAAACTGTCTCGTAATCTTTATCGAACAGGTTGGCTATTTTACCACGAACTGTGAGGTGTGAGGTGACCGGATATGAAACTGCGACATCCCACAGACTCACACCGCCCATTTTCACTTTTTCTGACGGATAAGAACCAAAATCAGTGTCGTAACGCGTGCCGAGATAGTGATACGTCAGGCTCCAGTCGAAATCATAGATCTGCGTATCGAGCTGATATTTCACCTGCTGCTTAGCACGACGGTCCAGAAGTTCGTTGGTCGCCGCATTGCGGGCATCCACATAGTCGTAGCCAACGGTATGCGTCAACGGACCTGTATCAAACGACGCCGTCGCTTCCACACCCTTAATGCGTGCTTTACCGACGTTGTAATATTCCTGAAGGTTATTATTGAAGTCGATGAGATTATCAACGTCATTACGGTAGCCGGATACGCGCCAGCTCACGCCTGCCGTCAGGCCTTCAAACGCCCCTTCCCACTGCTTGCTCTCTTCTGGATCAAGATGGTCATTGCCATAGAAGCCATAGAGTTGACCCAGATTCGGGGCCTTATAGGCCGTACCATAAGAAGCAATGAAGCGGTAACCGTCCACGAACTCCCACGCTGCACTGCTTTGCCAGGTGCCATGGCGACCAAACTGAGAGTTGTCATCGCTGCGAACCGCCCCTTCCAGAGTGAAATCGCCCAGCTGCTGCAGCCCGGTCAGGTAGACGCCGGTGTTACGCAGGTTGTAGCCGTTGGTCACGTAGTTTGTACCCGGCTCGGTGCTCTGCTTCTGCCAGTCAACGCCCGCACCAATGTTCCCGTGCCCCACATCAACGGAGTTGAGCCACTGGACGTTGTACTGTTTGATTTCATCCAGCGTGGCCGTCGAATCGTAACGGCCCAAATTAGGGTCGTAGTTATAGTCTTTGCTGTGGCTATAGCTGGTGAGCAGCTGTGAATGGAAGATGTCCTCGTTGAAGCGTAATCCTGCGTCCCAGGTCTGGCTATAGAGCTGGCGGGTATCGACCAGTACGTCAGGGGTAAATGAGCTGTAGTAACCGTCATAGGCCGTACGGTTGCTGTAGCCAAAGCCGCGAACAAATCCGCTCCACTGGTCTGAGAATGCGTGCTCCACTGCACCGTAGAGCGTTTTATTCATAAATCCGTCACGATCGGTCTGGGCAAGGCCACCATTGTTGCCGTCCGCAACCACATCGAAACCTTTGGTATAGGTGTAATCCCCCGCCAGCGTGACGCGCGTGCTGTCGCCCAGCGTTTGCTGGGTACTGCCGCCATAATTCTGGTAACCGTGCGACCCTACGCCGGCATTCAGCGTCGTACCGTCCTTCGCGCGAGTGGTAATAATGTTGACTACACCGCCAATCGCATCCGAGCCGTATACCGCCGAACGCGGTCCACGCACATATTCGATACGCTGCACCAGGGAGATCGGGAACTGGCTGAGATCGGACGACCCCGTGACGCCCGCCTGGTTAAGGCGGATGCCGTCAACGAGAATCAGGACGTGGCTGGAGTTGGTGCCACGGATAAAGAGAGAAGAGAGTTGCCCCATCCCGCCATTTTGCGCCGTGTCCACGCCGGGCAGGCGACGCATAACGTCCAGCACCGAGGTTGACTGCCAGCGGTCAATATCGGCACGCGTAACCACCGACGTTGCTGCCAGAATAGTTTTTTCAGGTTGTTCAAAACGATTTGCCGTCACCACCAACGAGTCAGCGCTATCCTGCGCCCAGCCCGAAAATGCCGTGACGGACAGCGCCGTCAACAGCGATACTTTTTTAATCATTGTTAAAGCATCCACAATATAAGAAGGATGCCGCAGGCCTCATCTATAGCACGCGATGATGAAACCAAATGCGACGTGATCCCGGCAGGTCTTCGGGCTAGGTGGCGTTATACGGATGAAGACTTCCCATTTTCACAGTGTCTACAGCTCTCATCCCGCCAGTCTTTACCGCTGCGCGTCAGCTCCAGATTTTCACTGGATTCCCTTTTCACTCTCAGGAGACCGGAAACAGAATGCTACAATTAGACACGTATAGATGTCCAGACAGCTATTGGCCATTAAATCTGGACATCCCCTGAACAATCCCTACAATCCCCGCGTAATTCTTTATCACTCAGGACGCATCATGACCCCAGAACACCTCCCGACAGAACAGTACGACGCGCAGCTGGCCGAGAAAGTTGTCCGTCTGCAAAGTATGATGACGCCTTTCAACGCGCCCGTTCCCGAGGTGTTCCGCTCCCCTGTCAGCCACTACCGCATGCGCGCCGAGTTCCGCATCTGGCATGACGGCGACGACCTGTACCACATCATTTTTGATCAGCAGACCAAATCACGCATTCGCGTGGACAGCTTCCCGGCAGCGAGCGAGCTTATCAACCAGCTGATGACGCTGATCGTTGAAGGCGTGCGCAACAATCCGGTGCTGCGCCACAAGCTGTTCCAGATTGACTATCTGACCACGCAAAGCAATCAGGCGATTGTCTCTCTGCTGTACCACAAAGCGCTGACCGACGAATGGCGCGAGCAGGCCGAAGCCCTGCGCGATACGCTGCGTGCGCAGAACATCAACGTGCACCTGATTGGCCGCGCGACCAAAACCAAAATCATGCTGGATCAGGATTACGTCGACGAGCGTCTGCCGGTGGCAGGTAAAGAGATGGTTTACCGTCAGGTGGAAAACAGCTTCACCCAGCCGAATGCCGCGATGAACGTGCAGATGCTGGAGTGGGCGCTGAAGGCGACGGAAGGGTCTAAGGGCGATCTGCTTGAGCTGTACTGCGGTAACGGCAACTTCTCGCTGGCGCTGGCGCGTAACTTCGAACGCGTGCTGGCAACGGAAATCGCCAAGCCGTCGGTAGCGGCCGCGCAGTACAACATCGCCGCTAACCATATCGATAACGTGCAGATCATTCGCATGGCGGCAGAAGAGTTCACCCAGGCCATGAACGGTGTACGCCAGTTTAACCGCCTGGAAGGGATCGATTTGAAGAGCTATCAGTGTGAGACGATTTTTGTCGACCCGCCGCGCAGCGGCCTGGACAGCGAAACCGAGAAGATGGTGCAGGCGTACCCGCGTATTTTGTACATCTCCTGTAACCCGGAGACGCTGTGCAAGAATCTGGAAACATTAAGCCAGACGCACAAGGTTGAACGTCTGGCGCTGTTCGATCAGTTCCCGTATACACACCATATGGAGTGCGGTGTACTGCTCACGGCGAAGTAACTCGCCGGCGTTTTCGGCAGGTGGCGCTTCGCTTACCTGCCCTGCTCAGACCTCATTACTCTGGCAGTTGGCTCTTGCGGCTACGCATGCGCGAGCCAATCCAGAACACCAGCGCCACGGACAGTACCGCAGGGAAGAAGTTAGAGCCGATATCCGGATACTCCGCGCGCACCACGGTGCTATACAGCAATACGCCCAGAATAAAACAGGCAGCGGCCAGCCCCGGTAACCCAACCGGCATCGTACGGTTCAGGTAACGCTGATGCAGGCAGTAGACCGTCAGCACCAGCGCAATAAGCGGGAAAATCGAAAATGGCACGATGGAGCTAAAAATAGCGGCAAACGTGCCATTAATGGATAAGCCAGCGATCAATGCCAGCAACAGCGTCCCTTTATCCTGACCTGACTGTTTCATTACTCACCTTCACTCTTCGGTTTGATGTGCCAGTTTCTCTTGTTCACGGCGATACCAGTAGTACGCGCCTTTGGAGATCATCCTGAGCTGCAATACCAGTCGCTCTTCAAGCTGCTTGCGTTGTTCAATGCTGACGTCCAGCGCTTCGGCACCCGCGCTGAACACAATCGTCACCATCGCCTCGGCCTGTGCTTCAGTAAAGGCACGCGGCATATGGTTTTCGAGTTCAAGATAGTCGGCAAGTTCCGCGATGAAGTGCTGAATTTCCCGCGCGACGGCGGCACGAAACGCTGCCGATGTGCCCGAACGTTCGCGCAGAAGCAGACGAAACGCGTTGGGGTTATTGCCGATAAATTCCATAAACGTCGACACGGAGGTGCGGATCACGCTGCCCCCTTTTGCGATACGCTGACGCGCCTGGCGCATCAGCTGGCGCAGCATCAAACCGCTCTCGTCGACCATGGTCAGGCCCAGTTCATCCACATCACGGAAGTGACGATAGAAGGACGTTGGCGCAATCCCGGCCTCGCGTGCGACTTCGCGCAGGCTCAAACTGGCAAAACTCCGCTCAGCACTCAGTTGACTGAATGCGGCTTCCACCAGCGAACGCCGGGTTTTCTCTTTTTGTTGTGCTCTTACGCCCATCACGATAGTTGAATCCTTCCAAAGGCCTGATGGCACTATACCAGAGAATAAAATTAATCTGTTTGCTCAGCTTTGTGAATGATTGTTTACGTGCGGTTTGTGCTCCACTGCCGGAAAAAAGCACAACGATAATTGGGTTACCCTGGCAATGATGTTATGATTCTGTTGCTTTTATGTATAAGAACAGGTAAGCCTTGCCATGCCACATTCCTACGATTACGACGCAATAGTTATTGGTTCCGGCCCCGGCGGCGAAGGTGCTGCTATGGGTCTGGTGAAACAGGGAGCCAGAGTAGCGGTCATCGAGCGCTACCATAATGTCGGCGGCGGTTGCACCCACTGGGGCACCATCCCATCGAAAGCCCTCCGCCACGCCGTTAGCCGCATTATCGAATTTAACCAGAACCCTCTTTACAGCGACCACTCCCGACTTCTTCGTTCCTCCTTTGCCGACATCCTGAATCACGCGGATACCGTCATTAACCAGCAGACGCGCATGCGTCAGGGCTTTTATGAGCGTAACCATTGTGAAATCCTGCAGGGCAACGCGCATTTTGTGGATGAACACACCCTGGCACTCGAATGCCACGACGGTTCGATTGAGACGATCACCGCTGAAAAATTTGTGATTGCCTGCGGTTCACGCCCTTACCATCCGGCCGACGTCGACTTCTCACACCCACGCGTCTACGACAGCGACTCCATTCTGAGCCTGCACCATGAACCCCGCCACGTCATTATCTATGGCGCAGGGGTCATCGGCTGCGAATACGCGTCGATCTTCCGCGGAATGGATGTCAAAGTTGACCTGATTAACACCCGCGATCGCCTGCTGGCGTTCCTCGATCAGGAGATGTCAGACTCCCTCTCCTATCACTTCTGGAACAGCGGCGTTGTAATTCGTCACAACGAAGAGTACGAGAAAATAGAAGGCTGCGATGACGGTGTGATCATGCACCTGAAGTCCGGCAAGAAGCTGAAAGCCGACTGCCTGCTGTACGCCAACGGCCGTACCGGCAATACCGATTCACTGCGGCTGGAAAATATCGGGCTTGAAACAGACAGCCGCGGTCAGCTGAAGGTCAACAGCATGTATCAGACCGCGCTGCCGCACGTATACGCGGTGGGCGACGTAATTGGCTACCCGAGCCTGGCCTCCGCCGCTTACGATCAGGGCCGCATTGCCGCTCAGGCGCTGGTGAAAGGCGAAGCGACGGCGCATCTGATCGAAGATATCCCGACGGGGATCTACACCATTCCGGAAATCAGTTCCGTGGGAAAAACCGAGCAGCAGCTGACGTCAATGAAGGTGCCTTACGAGGTAGGTCGTGCCCAGTTTAAACATCTGGCGCGGGCGCAGATCGTGGGGATGAGCGTAGGTACGCTGAAAATTCTGTTCCATCGCGAGACGAAAGAGATCCTCGGGATTCACTGCTTTGGTGAACGCGCGGCGGAAATCATTCATATCGGCCAGGCAATCATGGAGCAGAAAGGTGGTGGTAACACCATTGAGTACTTCGTTAACACCACCTTTAACTACCCGACCATGGCAGAAGCCTATCGGGTAGCCGCGCTGAACGGCTTAAACCGCCTGTTTTAACGCGCTGTCGAAATGGCCATCCATCGCACCGCGGATGGCCTCTGCCAGCTGCTCATAGCGGCTGCGCAGCGGTGACCCTGGGCGATACACCAGGCCAATGGTGCGACGCGGCTCCGGCTTAATGCACGGCAGGTACACCACGCCATCACGCTTACGCTCGCGCGGCACGGCCAGCGCAGGCAGCAACGTAATACCGCTTCCCGCCGCCACCATATTACGCAGCGTTTCCAGACTGGTTGCGCGGAAGTGGGTATCTTCGTCAGCGCCCGCTTCGAAGCAGAAGCCCATCGCCTGATCGCGCAGGCAGTGACCGTCTTCCAGCATCAGCAGCTTTTCCCCGGCCAGATCGGCCATCGGCACGCGATCGCGGTTCGCCCACGGGTGATCTTCATAGATCGCCAGCATCATCGGCTCATCGAACAGCGGTACTTCAATAAACGCTTCGCTCTCTTTCACCAGCGCCAGAATGGCGCAGTCGAGCTTGCCGCTGTCCAGCTGCGCCAGCAGCTGATGGGTTTGCGCTTCATGCAGGTACATTTCGAGTTTCGGGAACGTCTGGTGCAGCATCGGAATGATGTGCGGTAACAGGTACGGGCCAACGGTTGGGATCAGGCCAATATGCAGCGGGCCGGACATGGCCTCTCCCTGCTGGCTTGCCATTTCCTTGAGCACTTTGACCTCGCGCAGCACGGTGCGCGCCTGATCCACCAGCAGAAGACCGGCCTGGGTGAACAGCACCTTACGGCTGGTGCGCTCCAGCAGCATCACGCCCAGCTCGTCTTCCAGCTTGCGGATCTGCCCGCTCAGCGTCGGCTGGCTGACGTGGCAGGAATCTGCCGCGCGGCGAAAGTGACGATGCTCGGCTAACGCTACCAGGTATTCAAGATCACGAATATTCATTATTCATCCTCCGTCGCCACGATAGTTCATGGCGATAGATAGCATAGCAACGAACGATTATCCCTATCAAGCATTCTGTTGAATAATACACCACATAGACGAGGCGGCACGTGTTTGACCCTTGACGTCCCCGCACCGTCAGCGAGTTTCTCTCAAAACTCGAACAACTAAAGCCAACGTGAACTTTTGCGGACCCCGTGGTCCGCTTTTTTTTTGCATAAACATAAAAAAGCCTGGCGCTAAGCCAGGCTCCGTTTTACTCCCTCTCCCTGTGGGAGAGGGCCGGGGTGAGGGCACCAGCCCGCACGGTTCAAACCAGCCGGTTTTTCGCATCCGCAATCGCCTGCGCCACCTGCTTAGGCGACACGCCGCCTTTCGCCGCACGCTTGTCCAGGCAGGACTGCAGCGAAAGAATCGGATACACATCCTCCCCGATAACCGCGCTGAATTTCTGTAGATCGGCCAGCGCCAGATCTTCCAGCGGTTTACCCTGACGAATCGCTTCCACCACCGCTTCGCCCACAATATGGTGCGCTTCACGGAACGGTACGCCTTTCGCCACCAGATAATCCGCCAGTTCGGTAGCGTTCGCATAGCCCTGCTGCGCCGCTTCCTGGCAGCGCGGACGTTTCACCTGAATGCCGTCCAGCACCAGCGCGCCCATGTGCAGACAGTCCAGCCAGGTGTCGAGCGCGTCGAACAGCCCTTCCTTGTCTTCCTGCATATCTTTGTTATACGCCAGCGGCAGCCCTTTCAGGGTCATCATCATGCCGGTCAGCGCGCCCTGCACGCGACCGCACTTGCCGCGGATCAGCTCCAGCGCGTCCGGGTTTTTCTTCTGCGGCATCAGCGATGAGCCTGAGGTCACGCGGTCGGACAGCTCAACGAAGCCCGCTTCACCGGAATTAAAGAAGATCAGGTCTTCGGCAAAGCGCGAAAGATGCACCATCCCGATAGAGGCATTGGAGAGCAGCTCCAGCACGTGGTCACGGTCAGATACGCTGTCCAGGCTGTTGCGGGTGGCGGAAGCAAAGCCCAGCCATCCTGCCAGCTGCTCGCGGTCGATTTCATACGCAGTACCGGCCAGCGCGCCGCTGCCCAGCGGGCTGACGTCCAGACGTTTCAGGGTATCCTGCAGACGGCTTTCGTCACGCGCCAGCATCTCAACGTAGGCCAGGCACCAGTGCGCAAAGGTCACCGGCTGCGCGCGCTGCAGGTGGGTATAACCCGGCATCACCGCGTCCTGATTGTTCTGCGCGGTCTCTACCAGCGCACTTTGAAGCTGACGGTTGGCCGCCAGCAGTTCGCCAACGGTCTCTTTACACCACAGCTTCAGGTCGGTGGCGACCTGGTCGTTACGGCTACGGCCGGTGTGCAGCTTTTTACCCAGCTGACCGACTTTGTCGATCAGCTTGCCTTCCACCCAGCTGTGAATATCTTCGGCATCGCTCTGCAGGATTTGCTGCGGATCCAGACGCACCTCTTCCAGCAGGTTGTTCAGCGCCTCTTCCAGCTGCTGCTGTTCGTCTGCGGTCAGTACGCCAACGGTCACCAGCGCTTTGGACCAGGCCACAGAGCCGACAATATCCTGTTCGGCCAGGCGGTAGTCGAAGCGCAAAGAGTCGTTGAACTGTTTGAACCGCTGATCCGCTGCCTGTGTAAAACGCCCACCCCAAAGTGCCATAACATCGTTCCTTTATTCGTTAGTTCCGCCGGGTGGCGCTTCGCTTACCCGGCCTACGGTCATTCACTAAAAACTTACGCTAAAATACGCGTGCCAATCGGCGTGCCGTTAAACAGCGCCGGGAGCTGCTCCGCGTGACGCCAGGAGGCGATATCCACCGGGCGGCCCAGCGTGCGCGCCGCATCCAGCGCGGCGTTCACTTTGACGATCATGCCGTCGGTAATAATGCCCTGAGCGATCAGCTGCTCGGCTTTGGCGGCGGTCATTTCCGCTATGCGCTGGCCTTTACCGTCAAGAATGCCGCTCACGTCGGAGAGCAGGATCAGGTCTGCGCCCAGCGTGGCCGCCAGCGCGGTTGCCGCCTGGTCCGCGTTAACGTTCATCAGCTCGCCCTCTTCGGTCACGCCGATAGAGCTCACCACCGGCAGGAAACCGCCTTCCAGCAGGGTGTTAATCAGCTTAGGCGAACCTGGCTGCGCCAGTCCAACATGGCCGAGCTCTTCGTCGAGCTGGGTCACTTTTACGCTGTCACCGTCGCCCAGGTAGAGGCCAACGGACGCAATATGGTGTTTCTTCGCCCATGCCAGCAGCGTTTTGTTCGCCGTGCCCGCCAGCGCGCCGGTAATGATGTCAATCTGGTCAGCAGGCGTGACGCGCAGGCCATTTTTCTTTTTCACCGGCAGATTCAGCCCTTTCATCAGCTCATCCACCACGCAGCCGCCGCCGTGCACAATCACCAGCGGACGCTGGTGCGATTCGCGATAGTTCACCAGCGCGGTAAACAGGCGCTCCAGCGCTTCTTCGCTGTCCAGCAGTACACCACCGAGTTTGATAATTAATGGGTTCATCATCACACCTTAAATAAGAGCCTGCGTTTCAGGGAAGCCGAAACGAATATTTGCACACTGCATTGCCTGTGCGGCAGCGCCTTTGAGTAAGTTATCTTCTGCGGCGACCACAATAAGATGCTCGCCCTGTACGGCAAAGCCGATATCGCAGAACGGCAGGCCAACCACATTTTTGAGCGCCGGCACGCCTTTGTCGTACAGACGCACCAGCGGCTTATCCGCATACGCCTGCGTGAAGGCCTCGCTCACCTGCTCTTTCGTCACTCCCGACTTCAGGCGACAGGTGATGGTTTCGAGGATCCCGCGCGGGAAGCTGCCCAGGTGCGGGGTAAAAATCACCTCCGCGCCCAGATGGGTGGTGATTTCAGGATGATGGCGGTGATTAAACACGCCATACGGCTGAAGGCTCACTTCGCAGAAGCTGTTGGAGATAGCGGCCTTGCGCCCCGCACCGCTCACGCCGCTGGTGGCGTTGATCACCGGCCACTGGCTTAGATCCAGCAGACCGGCGTCGATCAGCGGCTTCAGGGAGAGCTGTGCCGCCGTCGGGTAGCAGCCCGGAACGGCAATCAGGTCCGCTTCTTTCAGTTTATCCGCACTCCACTCCGCCAGGCCGTACACCGCTTTTTCAAGCAGATCCGGATGCTGATGAGTGAAGCCGTAATATTTTTCGTAGAACGCGCCGTCGTTAACGCGGAACGCGCCGGAGAGGTCAAACACCACGCAGCCGGCCGCCAGGAACTGCGGCGCAAGGTCGTGGCTGACCTCGTGCGCGGTGGCTAAAAACACCACGTCGACGCCGTCGGTAAACTCGCTGATGTCAGACATCGGCTGCAGCGGCAGATCGACCATGCCCTTAAGCTGCGGATGCAAATCGGAAATTAACTTTCCTGCATCATTGCTTTGCGCTGACACGGTCAAAGCGGTTATGGTCATATGAGGGTGGCGATTTACGTAGCTTACAAGCTCTGCGCCCGCATAACCGCTAGCGCCTACAATCAGCGTATTCAACATCGGGTTCCTTTATGCTCAACGTTAATGTATTTTTATTCACATTTATTGCATGAATATTGATACTATCACGACCTAAGGTGTGTCAACAATGAAAATGAACTTACCGCCATTTATCGAGATCTACCGCGCCCTGATTGCCACACCGTCCATCAGTGCGACCGAAGAAGCGCTGGATCAGAGCAATGAGTCTTTAATCAATCTGCTGGCGGGTTGGTTTAGCGATCTTGGGTTTAACGTTGAGGTTCAGCCCGTCCCCGGAACACGCCACAAATTTAACCTGCTCGCCAGCACCGGAACCGGCGCGGGCGGCCTGCTGCTGGCCGGCCATACCGACACCGTACCGTTTGACGATGGCCGCTGGACGCGCGATCCGTTCACCCTGACCGAGCATGACAACAAGCTCTACGGTCTGGGCACCGCCGACATGAAAGGCTTCTTCGCCTTTATCCTCGACGCGCTGCGTGACGTGGACGTGACGAAGCTGAAAAATCCGCTCTACATTCTGGCAACCGCCGATGAAGAGACCAGCATGGCGGGCGCACGTTATTTCTCTGAAAACACGTCGATTCGTCCGGACTGCGCGATCATCGGTGAACCGACCTCTCTGCAGCCGATTCGTGCGCACAAAGGCCATATTTCTACCGCGGTGCGCGTGCTGGGCCAGTCCGGTCACTCCAGCGATCCGGCGCGCGGCGTGAACGCCATTGAGCTGATGCACGACGCCATTGGCCGCATTATGACCCTGCGCGACGATTTGAAAGAGCGGTATCACTACGAGGCATTCACCGTGCCGTATCCGACGCTGAACCTCGGTAGCCTGCACGGCGGCGATGCGTCCAACCGCATCTGCGCCTGCTGCGAACTGCATATGGATATCCGTCCGCTGCCGGGCATGACGCTGAGCGATCTGGATGGCCTGCTGAATGAAGCGCTGGCCCCGGTGAGCGAGCGCTGGCCGGGACGCCTGACGGTCTCCGAACTGCATCCGCCAATCCCGGGCTACGAATGCCCGCCAGACCATCAGCTGGTTCAGGTGGTGGAAAAACTGCTCGGCGAGAAAACCGACGTGGTGAACTACTGCACCGAAGCGCCTTTTATTCAAACGCTTTGCCCGACGCTGGTCCTCGGCCCTGGCTCCATTAATCAGGCCCACCAGCCGGATGAATATCTGGAAACCCGCTTCATCAAGCCCACCCGCGAGCTGATTACCCAGGTTGTGCATCACTTCTGCTGGCATTAAAACCGCACCGAAAAGTCCCCTCTCCCCGTGGGTGTACAGTCCGGGGACATGGTAGACAGGTGTTCGGGGACATGGTGAACACTTTTTAACA
>NZ_JADBRK010000031.1:0-25498 GCF_014930595.1 Enterobacter cloacae complex sp. P42RS | reverse complement strand
ACCATGGGTAAAGGATGTTAAAAAGTGTTCACCATGTCCCCGAACACCTGTCTACCATGTCCCCGGACTGTACATCCCAAAGGGGGGAAGGGATAAAGAAAAACAAAAAAGGTGCTCAATGAGCACCTTTTTGCTTTTCTGACTTTTCTGACGCCTGATTATTTGGTCAGCGCAGGCTTGTTGTCGATGTTGGTCAACACACCGGCGCTGCTGAAGGTCAGCGTCAGGGTCTGCTGGGTCACGCTTTCGTGGCCTGGCTGCTGGCGGAATACATAGAACCAGGTGTTAGTGCCGAACGGATCGGTCATCATTGGGGTTCCCAGTGCATAAGCGACCTGCTGTTGTGTCATCCCCACGCGGATTTTGGACACATCGTTAGGGGTAAGGTAGTTCCCCTGGTTGATGTCAGGACGGTAAACCACTTTCTCCAGAGTGGAACAGCCTGCGGTCAACATCAGAAGAACCGCTGCGGCAGCGGTCAGCATTTTACAACGCATAGTGATTTGATTCCTTTTCGGGCCCGAGCAGAACGCGGCTCATATGTAATATGCCGATGATAATAGACCTTGCCCCACTTTGAAACCGGTCTGGCGGCGTTTTTGTTGTTCTGTATGACCCTGAGATCCCGAAAAAGTTTATGCCGCCAGCAGTTCTTTCGCGTTCGCGAGCGTATTACGCGTGACTTCACTGCCGCCGAGCAGTCGTGCCAGCTCCTGCAGACGCGCGCGTTTATCCAGCGGCTTCATGTGCGTTTCGGTCATTTCGCCGTCGGTTTCTTTACTGACAATAAAGTGATGATGACCACAGCCCGCGACCTGCGGCAGGTGGGTGACACACATCACCTGCGTTGACTCACCTAGCTGGCGCAGCAGTTTACCCACCACTGCCGCCGTTGGGCCGCTGATGCCCACATCCACTTCATCGAAAATCAGCGCCGGGGTGTCCATTTTACGTGCGGTAATCACCTGAATCGCCAGTGCAATACGCGACAGTTCACCGCCGGATGCCACTTTGGAGATGGCCTGCAGCGGCTGCCCCGGGTTGGTGGTGACGCGGAACTCGATGCGATCCGCCCCTTCTGCCGTCAGGTGGTTCTCTTCAAAACGGACATCAATAGTGAATACACCGTGCGGCATCGCCAGCGTGTGCATGCTGTCGGTGATGTGCTGGCTTAGCTCCTGAGCGTAATGTTGACGGATCTCATGCAGTTTTTTCGCCGTGGTCAGCGCCTGCTGATGATGAAGGTTCACGGCCAGAGAGAGGGTTTCCTGCGAATCCGCCTGATCGTCAAGCTGCTGCTGTTCTTCGAGCAGAGACTGATAATAGCCTGGTAGTTCTTCCGGCGTGACATGATGCTTGCGCGCCAGTGAGATCTGACGAGAAAGGCGCTGCTCCAGCTCAAACAGGCGGTTCGGGTCGAGGTCCAGCCGTTCACAATAATGACGCAGTTCGTCACTGGCTTCTGAGATTTGAATCGCGGCCTCTTCCAGCATATCCAGTACGCCAGAAAGTTTACTGTCCATGCCGGCCAGTTCGGTGACCAGTTGACGGACATTGTACAGCTGGCTCTGCAGGTTAACGTCTTCGCCATCTGCCAGCATGTTGAGGGCATTCTGGCTGGTTGAGAGCAGGTGGCCGCTGTTGGCGAGGCGCTTGTACTCTTCGTCAATTTGTTCAAACTCACCCGCCTGCGGGTTGAATTCGTTCAGCTCTTTAAGCTGGTACGCCAGCAGCTCCGCACGCGCGGCGCGCTCCTGGCTTTGCTGCTGGTGCTGGGCGAGCTCGCGGCAGCTCTGATGCCACTGGCGGAAGTGCTCCGCCATAAGCTGAGTAAGCGCGTACTCACCCGCATAGCCATCAAGCAGGGCTTTCTGCTGTTCTGGTTTGACGAGTTGCTGATGCGCGTGCTGACCGTGGATCTGGATAAGCAGCTGGCCGAGTTCGCGGAGCTGGGAGAGGGGGACTGCAGTGCCGTTGATAAAGCCACGGGAGCGCCCGTCGCTGCTGATCACGCGGCGAAGTAAACACTCACGTCCATCTTCGAGCTGATTTTGTTCCAGCCAGCGCAGGGCTGCAGGGGTATCTTTCAGGGAGAAACGTGCGCAAAGATCGGCACGGTTTGCGCCCATGCGCACCATGTCGCCCTCTGCACGGCCGCCAAGGCACAAGCCGAGGGCATCAATGGCAATGGATTTACCCGCACCGGTTTCGCCGGTGATCGCCGTCATGCCGCTGTGGAAATCGATCTCAAGCTCACGAACAATGGCAAAGTTGCTGATGGTCAGTTGTGCCAGCATAATTGTTTTCCTGTATGAAAAACCATAACTGTGTTTTCATACAGTATAAACTGGTTTTTTATACAGTAAAGTACTGGATGCAAAATCAGAACAATTTTTTTGACCAGCCAAGCTTCGAGCTTAATGTGTTGAAATAGCTGTAATCTTTCGGGTGAATCAAGTTCAGGTGGTAATCACACCGGCGAATAAGAACATCTTCACCTTCCTGGATTGGCAGCGCGATCTGGCTGTCGCAGCTGATCTCCAGGTCGTTACGGCGGTGCGAGAAGCGCAGACGTATCGTGCTGTCGCCGTTAATTACCAGCGGGCGCGCGGAGAGCGTGTGCGGGAACATCGGCACTAGCGTAATAGCATCCAGAGAGGGCGTCAGGATCGGGCCGCCCGCAGAAAGCGAGTAGGCGGTTGAGCCGGTCGGAGTGGAGATAATCAACCCGTCAGAACGCTGGGAGAAGGCAAAGATTTCGTCGATATAAACTTCGAACTCAATCATGTGTGCCACTTTGCCGGGATGAAGCACCACCTCGTTAATCGCGGTGCTGATGCGCTTCTGACAGTCCTGCTGGCACACCTGCGCTTCCAGTAAAAAGCGTTTTTCGCTGATATAATGACCTTCCAGCACGTCGGCCAGCTGTTGCTGCGCGTTGTCCGGGTCGAGGTCGGTTAAAAAGCCGAGATTGCCGCGGTTGATACCGATGACCTTGATGTCATAACGCGCCAGCGTGCGTGCCGCGCCGAGCATGTTGCCATCGCCGCCCACCACCACGGCGAGATCGGCCTGTTGGCCAATTTCCGCCAGCGTGCCGGTTTTGACGCTTTTCAGCTGCAGTTCCTGCGCAATTTGCTGCTCGACCATCACTTCATAGCCTTTGCTACACAACCAGCGATACAACATTTCATGTGTCGTCAATGCGGTAGGGTGACGCGGATGCCCGACGATCCCAATACACCTGAAATGATTATTCATTTTCTGGAGGTCCTTGTGCCTGATGAATGATGACAATCTCTCTTGTTCCCTTGAATCCAGGAAACTGATCCCCATAATAAGCGAAGTTAGCGAGATGAATGCAGAAAAACGCGGAGAAATTCATGAGTAGTAAAGAACAGAAAACGCCTGAGGGGCAAGCCCCTGAAGAAATTATCACGGAACAGCATGATGAAGTTGAGGCTGTAGAGCCAGACGCATCTGCTGAGCAGGTGGACCCGCGCGATGAAAAAATTGCGAATCTGGAAGCCCAACTGGTAGAAGCACAGAATCGCGAACGCGACACCGTTCTGCGCATCAAGGCGGAAATGGAAAACCTGCGTCGTCGCACCGAGCAGGACGTTGAGAAGGCGCATAAATTTGCGCTGGAGAAATTCGTCAACGAACTGCTGCCGGTGATCGATAGCCTCGACCGCGCGCTGGAAGTGGCTGACAAAGCGAATCCGGATAACGCGGCGATGATCGAAGGTATCGAACTGACGCTGAAATCCATGCTCGACGTGGTGCGTAAGTTTGGCGTGGAAGTGATTGCGGATACCGATGTGCCGCTGGATCCAAACGTTCATCAGGCCATTGCGATGGTGGAATCTGAAGAGATTGAAGCCGGTAAAGTGCTGGGCGTGATGCAGAAAGGTTATACCCTGAACGGCCGTACCATTCGCGCTGCGATGGTGACCGTGGCGAAAGCGAAAGCCTAATTTGCTACCTGTAGTGCCGGGTGGCGGCATTCGCCTTACCCGGCCTACGCTTTACTCGGCAATACTTTCCCGAAGTGGCGTGACGGGTAGCACCTTCACCTGCTTAATCATATTGTCCTGCACGTCCAGGATATCAATATCGTACTGCTCAATGCGCACCCGCGTGCCCGCCGCTGGGATCTCTTCCAGCGCTTCCAGAATCATCCCGTTCATGGTACGAGCTTCATCTTCCGGCAAATGCCAGTTAAAGGCTTTGTTGAGTTCACGGATGTTCGCGCTACCGTCAATCAGCACCGAACCGTCGTTCTGCGGAGTCACTTCCTCCGCGAGGGAAGGGGACATCGATGTGGTAAAGTCTCCGACAATCTCTTCCAGAATATCTTCGACCGTCACCAGGCCCTGAATATCGCCGTACTCGTTGACCACCAGGCCGACTTTTTTCTTGTTGCGCTGGAATTTAACCAGCTGCGTGCTGAGCGGCGTACCTTCCGGCACGTAGTAAATCTCGTCGGCGGCGCGCAGCATCACCTCTTTGGTGAACTCTTTTTTCTCGGTCATCAGACGGTAGGCTTCGCGCACGCGCAGCATGCTGATGGCGTCATCCAGCGAGTCGCGATAGAGCACGATGCGTCCATGCGGAGAGTGCGTCAGCTGGCGGACAATGGCTTTCCAGTCGTCGTTGATGTCGATACCGACGATTTCGTTGCGCGGCACCATGATGTCGTTCACGCTCACTTTTTCCAGATCCAGCACCGACAGGAGCATATCCTGATTGCGCCGGGAGATCTGCGAGCGGGATTCGTTCACGATGGTGCGCAGCTCTTCTTTGCTGAGCGCGCTGCTGATAGTGACGTCGGCTTTGATCCCCACCATCCGCATTAAAACGCGCGTGACCATGTTCAGCAGCCAGACCAGCGGCATCATCAGGATCTGCAGCGGCGCCAGCAGGAAGCTGCTCGGGTAGGCCACCTTTTCCGGGTAAAGCGCGGCGATGGTTTTTGGCAGTACTTCGGCAAACACCAACACCACAAACGTCAGCACGCCGGTGGCAATCGCCACCCCGGCGTTGCCGTACAGGCGCATCCCAACGATGGTGCCGAGGGCTGAGGCCAGAATGTTGACAAGGTTGTTGCCGATAAGCACCAGGCTTATCAGCCGATCCGGCTTGCGGAGCAGTTTTTCAACGCGGCGGGCGGCACGGTTACCCTGTTTAGCACGATGACGCAACCGGTAACGGTTTAAGGTCATCATGCCGGTTTCCGAGCCGGAGAAATAGGCGGAGATGACCACCATGACGATCAGGATAACGATCAACGTGGTGGTAGAGATGTGTTCCAGGGGGAACTCCTTTTATAACTTAGCCAGCAAATTGCTGTATGAAGCGGCTGCCAAAATAGGCAAGGGTGAGAATGCCCGCACCCGCGACGTTGAACCAGACGACGCGACGACCGCGCCAGCCTTCATGATAATGGCCCCACAACAGGACAATATAGACAAACCACGCGATGATGGAGAGCACTGCTTTATCGATATTCTCCACGCTGAACAGGTTCTTCATGTAAAACAGGCCGGTGCAAAGCGTGAGGGTCAGCAGCACCACGCCTATCTGGGTGATGTGGAACATCTTACGCTCAATGACCATCAGCGGCGGCATTTCATGGTTGAACGCCAGCTTTTTGTTTTTCAACTGGTAATCAATCCAGGCGAGCTGCATGGCGTAAAGCGCGGCGATGATCAGCGTCGCATAGGCGAACAGCGACAGGCCGATGTGCACCAGCATCCCCGGCGTCGCCTCCAGATGCGTAATGAATTCATTAGGCATAAAGGTGGCTAAAGCCAGATTGATCAGCGCGAAGGTATAGACAATCGGCAGCAGCAGCCAGCCGCGATTTTTAGACGCGACGATGGTCATTACCGTACAGATCATCAGGCTGACCAGCGAGCCGACGTTGAGGACGCTCAGGTTTTGCACGCTGCCGTCGCCGGGAATGATGCGTGATTCCAGCGCAAACGCGTGGCTTATCAGTGCGATGACCGCCGAAAGAATAGCCATGCGCCGCCAGCCGCTGTTTTTTTGCAGCAGTCCGGGAATAATCAGCGCGAGGCTGACAGAGTAGGCAACAAGGGCGATCAGTGCGAAAACAGGCATATAGGCATCGACAGTCGTCTTAATAAGAAAGAGAAGCAGTATAACGTTACGTGACGCCTGCTCCAACCGTTGCATAACAACAAAGGCGCCTTCATGTTATACTCCGGCAAAATTCTGTGTATGTGTCGCTCAATGCGGCCCAACGTTTCTACTCAGGCGAGAGACAATGTTTGATAATTTAACCGATCGTTTGTCGCGCACGCTGCGCAACATCAGCGGCCGCGGACGCCTTACTGAAGAGAACATCAAGGAAACGCTGCGCGAAGTGCGCATGGCGCTGCTGGAAGCAGACGTGGCGTTGCCGGTTGTTCGTGATTTTATCAACCGCGTAAAAGAGAAGGCGGTTGGTCATGAAGTTAACAAGAGCCTGACCCCGGGTCAGGAGTTCGTCAAAATCGTTCGTAACGAATTGGTTTCGGCGATGGGCGAAGAGAACCAGGTGCTTAACCTGGCGGCTCAGCCGCCGGCCGTGGTGCTGATGGCGGGCCTGCAGGGTGCGGGTAAAACCACCAGCGTCGGTAAGCTGGGTAAATTCCTGCGCGAAAAGCACAAGAAGAAAGTGCTGGTGGTCTCTGCGGACGTCTATCGCCCGGCGGCGATCAAGCAGCTGGAAACGCTGGCCGAGCAGGTCGGCGTGGACTTCTTCCCGTCCGACGTTGCCCAGAAGCCTGTCGACATCGTTAACGCCGCGCTGAAAGAAGCGAAGTTGAAATTCTACGACGTGCTGCTGGTGGATACCGCCGGTCGTCTGCACGTTGACGAAGCGATGATGGACGAAATCAAGCAGGTGCACGCTTCTATCAACCCGGTAGAGACCCTGTTTGTCGTTGACGCCATGACCGGTCAGGATGCGGCGAATACCGCGAAAGCGTTTAACGAAGCGCTGCCGTTAACCGGCGTGGTGCTGACCAAAGTCGACGGCGACGCCCGCGGCGGTGCGGCGCTTTCTATTCGTCATATCACCGGTAAGCCGATCAAGTTCCTCGGCGTGGGCGAGAAAACCGAAGCGCTGGAGCCGTTCCACCCGGACCGTATCGCCTCCCGTATCCTTGGCATGGGCGACGTGCTGTCGCTGATCGAAGATATCGAGAGCAAGGTCGACCGCGCGCAGGCTGAAAAGCTCGCCAGCAAGCTGAAAAAAGGTGACGGTTTCGATCTGACCGACTTCCTTGAGCAGCTGCGTCAGATGAAAAACATGGGCGGCATGGCAAGCCTGATGGGCAAACTGCCGGGCATGGGCCAGATCCCTGACAACGTTAAATCCCAGATGGATGACAAAGTGCTGGTGCGTATGGAGGCGATCATTAACTCCATGACGCTGAAAGAACGAGCCAAGCCAGAAATCATCAAAGGTTCCCGTAAGCGCCGTATCGCTGCCGGTTGCGGCATGCAGGTGCAGGACGTTAACCGCCTTCTGAAACAGTTCGACGACATGCAGCGCATGATGAAGAAAATGAAGAAAGGCGGCATGGCGAAGATGATGCGCGGCATGAAAGGCATGATGCCTCCCGGTTTTCCAGGGCGTTAATCGCTTTTGAGATTGCTTTTTGCCCGAAAATGAGTAAAATTTTCGGGCTTTTAATATGACACCCGGGCTCCGTTCCTCGATGGGGCCCGGTTGTTTTATTCACACAAGAGGATGTTATGGTAACTATTCGTTTAGCACGTCACGGCGCTAAAAAGCGTCCGTTCTACCAGGTTGTTGTGACTGACAGCCGTAATGCACGCAACGGTCGCTTCATCGAGCGCGTTGGTTTCTTCAACCCACTGGCCTCTGGCGCAGAAGAAGAAACCCGTCTGGATCTGGATCGTATCGCTCACTGGGTTGGCCAGGGCGCTACTGTTTCCGATCGCGTTGCTACGCTGATCAAAGCAGCAAACAAAGCAGCTTAATCTGTCACGGTGGTCATGATGAGCAATAAAGCACCTGTTGAACCGATCGTATTGGGAAAAATGGGTTCTTGCTACGGTATCCGTGGTTGGCTCAGAGTGTTTTCCTCCACTGAAGACGCTGATAGCATTTTTGATTACCAGCCCTGGTTCATCCAGAAAGCCGGTAAGTGGGAAGAGGTCGAGCTGGAAAGCTGGCGTCACCACAATCAGGACATCATCATCAAGCTGAAAGGCATTGACGATCGTGATGCCGCGAATGCGCTGACTAATTGTGAAATTGTCGTGGATTCGTCGCAGTTGCCACAGCTGGAAGAGGGCGACTACTACTGGAAAGACCTTATGGGCTGCCAGGTAGTCACCACTGAAGGTTACAGCCTGGGGAAAGTCATCGATATGATGGAAACCGGGTCAAATGACGTTCTCGTCATTAAGGCAAACCTGAAAGATGCATTTGGCATCAAGGAGCGGCTGGTCCCGTTCCTCGATGGACAGGTTATCAAGAAAGTCGATCTCACTACTCAAACCATTGAAGTAGATTGGGATCCTGGTTTTTAAATTCTCCGGATAAACGGTAAAAGACGGCGCTATGTGGATTGGCATAATTAGCCTGTTTCCTGAAATGTTCCGCGCGATTACCGATTACGGGGTAACTGGCCGGGCAGTAAAGAATGGCCTGCTGAGCATCCAGAGCTGGAGTCCTCGTGACTTTACTCATGACCGGCACCGTACCGTGGACGATCGTCCTTACGGCGGCGGACCGGGGATGTTAATGATGGTGCAACCCTTACGGGACGCCATTCACACAGCAAAAGCCGCGGCAGGTGAAGGCGCAAAGGTGATTTATCTGTCACCTCAGGGACGCAAGCTTGATCAAGCGGGCGTGAGCGAACTGGCGACGAATCAAAAGCTGATTCTGGTCTGTGGGCGCTACGAAGGGATAGATGAGCGCGTAATTCAAACCGAGATTGACGAAGAATGGTCTATCGGCGATTACGTTCTCAGCGGTGGTGAGTTACCGGCAATGACGCTGATTGACTCCGTCGCCCGGTTTATTCCGGGGGTTCTGGGCCATGAAGCTTCGGCAACGGAGGATTCCTTTGCCGATGGGTTGCTGGACTGTCCACACTATACTCGTCCTGAAGTGTTAGAAGGGATGGAAGTACCGGCAGTGTTACTGTCTGGAAACCATGCCGAGATACGTCGCTGGCGTTTGAAGCAGTCGCTGGGCCGAACCTGGCTTAGAAGACCTGAACTTCTGGAAAACCTGGCTCTGACTGAAGAGCAAGCAAAGTTGCTGGCCGAGTTCAAAACCGAACACGCGCACCAGCAGCATGAACATGATGGGAATGCGTAATACGCTCCCGAATATCAGTTTACCCAGGATAAGAGATTAAATTATGAGCAACATTATTAAGCAACTTGAACAAGAGCAGATGAAGCAGGACGTACCTTCCTTCCGTCCAGGTGACACCGTGGAAGTGAAAGTATGGGTTGTTGAAGGTTCCAAAAAACGTCTGCAGGCATTCGAGGGCGTGGTTATCGCTATTCGTAACCGCGGTCTGCACTCTGCATTCACTGTTCGTAAAATTTCCAACGGCGAAGGCGTTGAGCGTGTCTTCCAGACTCACTCTCCGGTAGTTGACAGCATTGCTGTTAAACGTCGTGGTGCTGTACGTAAAGCTAAACTGTACTACCTGCGTGAGCGTACTGGTAAGTCTGCTCGTATTAAAGAGCGTCTGAACTAAGATTCGCTTAAGCGACATCCTGTTAGAAAGGGCTGGCCGAAAGGCTGGCCCTTTTTTTATCCCATAGCACCTCTCGCATTAACCCTTTCGTCATAAATCATTTACAATGCTGGCCTCTTGAATGGAGGGGAAGTGGATAACGTACTGCATCAGCCTAACCGGAAACGCGCAGCGGCTTTGACCGCGCTGTTTGCGATCCTGCTGATCGTGGTAGCACCCCTTATCTCCGTCTCGCTGCAGAAAGACCCAATGAGCGCCATGCCGGGCATGCATCATGACATGAGCATGATGTCGATGGACGAGCATCACGGCGATATGCCGCACACGATGCCTGTCGACCATGCGGAGGCGTGCGGCTACTGCGTGCTGTTAGCCCACGTGCCGGGCGTGATGCTCGCGCTGATTGTGCTGCTCAGTATCGTGCTGCAGAGGCTTCGCGTTAAGCCGCCACGTCAGGCGGTCAGCCACTGGCACTTTTTCCCCTGGCTTTACCCTGATACCCGCGCGCCGCCGCGGCAGTCTGCTTTTTCCCTTTAAAAACTCAATCGATAACTTTTTGCCTTAAAAAGGAAAAGTATGACTACCTGCACTCCGCGCGCGGCATGGGGAAACCTGCTGCGTCGCCTCCATTTCTACGTCGGGCTATTTGTCGGCCCGTTTATCTTCTTCGCCGCGCTGACCGGTACGCTGTACGTGGCGACCCCGCAGCTCGAGAATGCGCTCTACCGGCACGCGCTCCATACGGATTCCGTGGGCGAGCCGAAGCCGCTGGCGGAACAAATCGCCACGGCGGAAAAGGCCGTTGGCTCAGATTTGCGTTTGCACGCCGTTCGCCCGGGGCTGGTTGAAGGTGAAACCACCCGCGTGATGTTTGCTGACCCGACGCTGGGGCCCTCGGAAAACCGGGCAATCTTTATCGATCCGGTAAACCTGGCGGTGCTGGGGGATATGACGGTGTACGGCACCAGCGGGATTTTACCGCTGCGTCAGACCATTGATTATCTGCATACCTCTCTGATGCTGGGCGATATTGGGCGGCTCTATAGCGAACTGGCCGCTTCCTGGATGTGGGTGGCCGCACTGGGAGGGATTGCCCTGTGGTTTTATACCCGACCAAAACGCCGGATTAACAATCGCTTCCAGAACCGTCGTCGGGTGCATGTGACGCTCGGCTGGATATTACTGGGGGGCATGCTGCTCTTCTCTGCAACCGGCCTGACCTGGTCCCAGTGGGCGGGGGGGAATGTTGATAAGCTGCGCGCTGAGTTGAACTGGCTAACCCCGCAGGTGAATACGACGCTATCCGGCGTGCCGGAGAGCGTGGATGAGCACGCCGAACACCGTGGTCATCACGGCGGAATGGTGATGCCGGAAATGGCGATGGATCTGACGCGGTTTGACGGTGTGTTAAGCGCGGCGCGTAACGCGGGTATTGATGCCAACAGGCTGGAGATCCGCCCGGCGAAAACAATGGATCGCGCATGGACAGTGACGGAAATCGACCGCAGCTGGCCGACTCAGGTGGACGCCGTTGCGGTTGATCCCGGTACGATGCAGATCCTCGACAGAACCCGATTCGAGGACTTCCCGCTCATGGCAAAACTGACCCGCTGGGGCGTGGATTTCCATATGGGGATCTTATTCGGGCTGGTGAATCAGCTGCTGCTCGTTGCTTTCGGCCTTGCCCTGTGCGTGCTTATCATCTGGGGATACCGGATGTGGTGGATGCGTCGTCCGGCACAGTCGGCAATGAATCCGGTGCAGACGCTTACTCAGAGCTGGCTGGCGCTGTCAGGATGGGGAAGAGGTGTTACCGTGGTCATCAGCGCACTGCTGGGGCTGGCTTTGCCGGTGATGGGCGTGAGTCTGGCGCTGTTTGTTCTGATTGACTGGCTGCGCTGGCGAGCGGCAACAGGCGTGTCGCTCACCGAAACATCCGCTAAATAATCCTATGGCGCGCTGATAACCACTGACACCCGGCGGTTTTCAGCGCGCCCTTGTGCAGTGCTGTTGCTCGCAATCGGATATTTTTGGCCTAATCCCCGGGTGGAGAGATTGCTGCGCGGGATATTCGCGCCTTTCGCCCAGGCGTCGGCCACGGCATTGGCGCGTTTTAACGACAGGGCTTCGTTGTAGCTTGCTTCACCGTAATTATCGGTATGACCGTCCATTCGCGCGTGATTCAGGCCAGTTTTCGCCAGACGAGAGGCCATGGACTGGATCTGTGTTTCACTTTCCGGGCGCAGTCTGGCGTCATTCTTATCAAAGAGGATGGTGTCCGACATACCAAGCGACCAGTCGCCGTTCAGTTCGTTAAAACCGTATGACTTCATCGCCGCGATTTGCTCAGGAGTAAATTTGCCCTGGGGCGGCGACTGACAGCCTGCCAGAACCAGTGAGGCCATAACTAACGGCGCGAAGTAACGTTTTAACATAGTGTATCCTTTCTAACTTATTGTTTTCGTACGCTGGTTTTTAACCTGGTACATGTTGCGGTCAGCCCTCTCCAGTAATGCTTCCACGGAAGCATTTTCCCACGCCAGAGCAAAGCCAATGCTGAGTGACATCGATGCTTTTTGTCCGTTGTGCAGATCAAACGGACGGATAAACTGCTGCGCTAGCGCAGCACAAATGTGTTGAACCTCTGGTTCAGAATGCACCCCGTACAGCACCATGGCAAATTCGTCACCGCCAAGGCGGTAGGACTGGTGGCGTTTATCGCCAAATTCCACCATCCTGCTGGCGACTTCAATCAGCACGCAGTCTCCTGCCGCGTGTCCCCAGGTGTCGTTAATAAACTTAAAATTATCACCGTCGAGGAAGAGCAGGGCCGAGTTTGTTTTTGCCGAGGGGTCATTCATTAATGCCGCAATACTGTTACGAAACGCAGCGCGGTTAGCAAGACCGGTGAGCGGGTCGTGCATAGCGGTACGAAGCAGCTGAGCGTTTTTCGCCTGGAGCTTAAGCTGCCACTCCTCCATCTCGTCCAGCAGGCTGTTGAAGTCCTCGCCAAACTGGTGAAATTCTTCGATACGGCCGTCTTTCACCCGGCGGGAGAAGTTGCGGTTCGTGCGTACGTCATGCACGACGTCGGTGATGTTCTGCAGGGCCGTGACCATTCCACGATGCAAAGACTGGGTAATGATGAGCGCGACGACGGCGGCAAAGAGAATGCAGCCGGTCAGTACGGCAAACGACATCCAGATGAAATGGCTGATAAGGCTGTCACGCGCGGTAAGACGTATTTCACCTATCTTCGTGCCGTTGTGCAGGATGGGCTGCGCAACCGGAACGGGGAAAAGCCAGCGGCTGACCAGCGCCCCCAGCGTGTCGTTATTATCCTCCGGGTTCCAGGACCAGTAGGCAAAGCGCTTTTTATGCCCGTTGATGACTTCTGCTGCGGCAAACTGCCCCTGCTTACCCAGCGCAGCGAGCGTTTCGTTGGCCGCCAGTGAATCGTTGAAAACCAGAGAGGCTTCAAGGCTGTGGCTCATTGTGGCGCCGGTTAATTCGAGATTTTTTTGCGCGTATTGTTTTAATGTTACGACCGAGGCAAAACAGAGCAACAACCATATTAACGTCATTGTGATGATGACGCTTATCATGCTGTTTCGCCTCAGCGTTCTTTTAAACGTCGGACGCTGCGTCGAGATGAAATCTTTATCCATGCTGCTTATTCCGTGCAAGCATCAATACATCCGGGTTAACCCTGACGCCACTGCGTGTCAACGCATCCAGATTGACGGAAAATCGCACCTGGCCACGATCGATTATCAGGCAAAAGGCGCTGCCAATAACACATTCCGGATTTTGCTCTGAGATTAATAGCAATGCTCTGCCCTGATATTGACTTATTAATTCAAGTTGTTTCGCAGGTGGTTCAGTCCCGAAATAAACAGCATCGCATGTCGCGGCCAGGGCTTCCCGATCGTTACGTACAATAACGGGGGTATAAGGTAACTCGTTATGCCCCTGGTCTTCGCTGAGCGCGTGCGTATAGTGAGAAGTGGCATAGATGCAGAGTTTAGGCTGACCGGAAAGCGACGGCCATCGCGTATAGCTCACTATGCCTGATACAATAGAACGTACCGATTTATCTGTCTCCGAGAGCGCGCCTGCCATCGCCGGGCCCACCATAAGGAACAGCATTAGCACCAGAGTGAGTCGGAACAAAGAGTTCAAGTATAAATTTCTCACCAGAATCCGCCGTACCGCTCCGGAAATAGATGTCCTTAAGAGTTGCGGGCAGAATACCATTGTTTATCAGAACCGTCATTATGTCAGAAATAGCCCATGGCTGACCTAAGCTAAATCCTACAGTTGTTTATTTTCCAAAGAATAAAAGCAGACTTAATTAAGCCTGCTGGAACGCATACTTTCATCCATTCCTTTTTGCCATGACGCATGCAGTTTCGCTGCATTTTCAACAGTATCACAACTGGCTGGATAAGATTTGCCCGCTAATCCCCATGCATGAATAAAGCCTTCTTCACACACTTTCTTCTGACCATCAGCATAGCCGCGAAGATATTCATTACGATCGACGTGGGGGTCGTTAAAACTATCGGCCAGGGTCTGGTTATCTTTAACCGGCAGGCCATTTATGGCGTCTTCTTTACCCGCGCTGAACCAGTCCGGGCTCGTCCAGTTGGGCTGGAAAGTGTAAGAATTAATCTGGCAGCCCGATAAAAACAGCGACAGCAGGACGAAAGCAATCGATCGCATAACCCTTCTCCTTTTTCTTCAGCATAGCCTGGCGGGAGAAATTTAGAGTGTAATTTAAACTTTACGATTTTAGCGGCTGATTTTTGCCTTTATTGTGCAAATGTAAACTAATGTGTACGTATTTTGGATTGAAATGTTTACTTTTTATGGTATCGTGGTTTCACCTCACTGAGGAAAACAACTATCGCAAACGAGCTTTACAGGATCGCTATCATGCAAAAAGACGCGCTGAACAACGTACATATCACTGACGAACAGGTTTTGATTACCCCGGATCAACTGAAAGCGGAGTTTCCGCTGAGCGCCGCGCAGGAGGCTCAGATCGAGCACTCTCGCCAGACCATTTCTGACATTATTGCCGGCCGCGATCCGCGCCTGCTGGTGGTTTGTGGTCCTTGCTCTATTCACGATCCTGAAACCGCCATTGAGTATGCGCGTCGGTTTAAAGCATTAGCGGAGGAGGTCAGCGATAGCCTCTACCTGGTGATGCGCGTCTATTTTGAAAAGCCACGCACGACGGTTGGCTGGAAAGGATTGATCAACGATCCGCACATGGATGGCTCGTTTGATGTGGAAGCAGGCCTGAAGATTGCGCGTCACCTGCTGGTGGAACTGGTCAGCATGGGGCTGCCGCTGGCAACCGAAGCGCTGGATCCAAACAGCCCGCAATACCTGGGCGATCTGTTTAGCTGGTCCGCAATTGGTGCGCGTACGACTGAATCGCAAACCCACCGTGAGATGGCGTCTGGCCTGTCGATGCCGGTTGGCTTCAAAAATGGTACCGATGGCAGCCTGGCGACGGCGATCAACGCCATGCGCGCCGCCGCCATGCCGCACCGCTTTGTTGGGATCAACCAGGCGGGCCAGGTGTGCCTGCTGCAAACGCAGGGCAACCCGGACGGTCATGTGATCCTGCGCGGCGGTAAAGCGCCAAACTACAGCCCGGCGGACGTGGCGCAGTGTGAAAAAGAGATGGAACAGGCGGGACTGCGTCCGGCACTGATGGTAGATTGCAGTCATGGTAATTCGAATAAAGATTACCGTCGCCAGCCAGCGGTTGCGGAATCCGTGGTCGCACAGATCAAAGACGGAAACCGTTCGATTATCGGCCTGATGATTGAGAGCAACATTCATGAAGGTAATCAGTCATCAGAACAGCCGCGCAGCGCGATGAAGCACGGCGTCTCCGTGACGGATGCCTGCATCAGCTGGGAAACCACCGATGCGCTGCTGCGTGAGATCCATAAAGATTTAAGCGGCCAGCTGGCGACGCGTCTGGCTTAAGAGGGTAGTTATGGTTGCTGAATTGACCGCACTGCGCGATCAAATTGATGAAGTGGATAAGGCGCTGCTGGACCTGCTGGCGCGCCGCATGGCGCTTGTTGCCGAAGTCGGTGAGGTGAAAAGCAAATACGGCCTGCCGATTTACGTCCCGGAGCGCGAAGCCTCAATGCTGGCCTCCCGTCGTAAAGAGGCGCAGGCGCTGGGCGTTTCGCCGGATTTGATTGAAGATGTTCTGCGTCGCGTGATGCGGGAATCCTATTCCAGCGAAAACGACAAGGGCTTTAAAACCCTCTGTCCGTCCCTGCGTCCGGTGGTGATTGTTGGCGGAGCAGGGCAGATGGGGCGTCTGTTCGAGAAAATGCTGACGCTTTCTGGCTATCAGGTGCGCATTCTGGAAAAAGAGGACTGGGCACAAGCACCAGAACTGATGAAAGATGCCGGAATGGTTATCGTCAGCGTGCCGATCCACGTGACGGAGCAAATCATCGGGAAGCTTCCTCCTTTACCAAAAGACTGCATTCTGGTGGATCTGGCTTCCGTTAAAAACGGTCCTCTGCAGGCGATGCTGGCTGCGCATACGGGCCCGGTGCTGGGGCTGCACCCGATGTTTGGCCCGGACAGCGGCAGCCTGGCAAAGCAGGTGGTGGTTTACTGCGACGGTCGTCAGCCTGAAGCCTATCAATGGTTCCTGGAACAGATTCAGGTCTGGGGCGCGAGGCTGCACCGCATCAGCGCGGTCGAGCACGATCAGAACATGGCGTTCATTCAGGCGCTGCGCCACTTTGCGACCTTTGCCTACGGCCTGCATCTGGCGGAAGAGAACGTGCAGCTTGAACAGTTGCTGGCGCTCTCTTCACCCATCTATCGTCTTGAGCTGGCGATGGTCGGGCGTCTGTTTGCGCAGGATCCCCAGCTTTACGCCGACATCATCATGTCGTCTGAAAATAATCTGGCGCTGATTAAGCGCTACTATCAACGCTTTGGCGAAGCCATTACGCTGCTGGAGCACGGAGACAAGCAGGCGTTTATCGACAGCTTCCGCAAAGTGGAGCACTGGTTCGGCGATTACGCCACGCGTTTCCAGAGTGAAAGCCGCACGCTGTTGCGTCAGGCAAATGACAGTCGCCAGTAATCCAATGATGTATATACTGAAAGCCAGCAATGCTGGCTTTTTTCATTTTGGGGAACTGTCATGGCTGAACCGCAGCTGCTGTTGAACTACACCGGGCATCTGCCCGAATGCCCGACGTGGAGCGCAGAAGAAAATGCGCTTTACTGGGCGGATATTCTGGAAGGGGAGATCCACCGCTACCACCTGCCGACGGCGGAACATACCGTGCTCTCTTTCCACGAGGAGGTGGGCTGTTTCGCGCTGCGCGAGCAGGGTGGTTTTATCGTTGCGATGCGCACGGGCATCTGGCTGACCGATAAACACGGACTGCTGCGCCGCAAGGTGTGTGATAACCCCTCTAACCCGCAGCTGGCGCGTTTTAACGATGGGGGCACCGACCATCAGGGCCGGTTCTATGCGGGCACGTTCTGGGGGCCGGGAGATTACAACGGTGCCCTGCTGATGCGCATCGACAACGACCTGACGCCGAAGGTGATCCAGTGCGATATCCACGGGCACAACGGCCTGGCGTTTAGCCCGGATAAGCAGTGGATGTTTACCTCAGACACGCCAAACGGCGTAATTTACCGCACGCAGCTTAACGAGCAGGGCGAACCCGGCAGGCGTGAGGTGTTTCGTCAGTTTAAAGAGGGCGAGGGGATACCGGACGGTGCGGCGATGGATGTGGAAGGCTGCTACTGGAGCGCGCTGTTTGACGGCTGGCGTATCGCGCGTTTTTCTCCACAAGGGGAGCAACTGGAAGAATACCGCATGCCGGTGCGTTGCCCGACGATGGTCTGCTTTGGCGGCGACGATATGAAAACGCTGTTCATTACCACCACGCGGGAAAATATGGATGCGGAGGAGGTGGCGAAGTATCCGCTTTCCGGAGCCGTCTTCACCCTGCCGGTTAATGTGGCAGGGATGAAGAAAAGCCGTTTTATCGAATGCTAGCTTGGATCGACCGGGACGACGTTTTCGCTCGGATAGCAGCCCAGCACTTTCATTGAACGGGTAATTTCACCCAGTTCGCGCAGGGCTTTCTGCATGGATGCAGATTCCAGGTTGGCCTGGATATCGAGGTAAAACATCTCTTCCCATGGATTACCGTGGATTGGGCGTGATTCCAGCCTGGTCATGATCAAATTGTGGTTGCGCAGCACCAGCAGGGCTTCTACCAGCGCGCCCGCCTGCTGGCCGGTCGCCATCAGCAGCGTGGTTTTCGCCGGCACCTGGTCTGACACGTTGATTGCCTTGCGGGCCAGCACCACGAAGCGGGTGATGTTTTGCGTCTGGTTAGCAAGATTGCGTTCCAGAACCTGTAAGCCATACAGCGCGCCGCCCGCTTCGCTGCCGAGCGCAGCAACGGTTGGGGAGTTGGCTTGCGCTACTTTTTCCATTGCCGCCGAGGTGCTTTCGGTGTACTCAATTTTCCAGTTCGGATAGCGGTTCAGGAACTGGCTACACTGCTGGAAAGGCTGCGGATGGCTGTAGACCGTTTCGATCGTGTTCAGGTCCGTTGAACCGGAGACCAGCACGCAGTGATCGATAGGGATCGTCAGCTCGCCGACCAGCGACAGGCTGGTGTGCTGCAGTAAATCGTAGACGTCGTTGATGGCACCGGAACTGGTGTTTTCAATCGGCACCACGGCGTAATCTGCCTGGCCGGTCTCAACCTGGTTAAAAATATCGGCGAATTTTGCGCAGCCGCTCTCAATAAACTCTTCAAAATGACGTGCGGCATACTGGCGTGCGGCCAGATGAGAGTAGGAGCCTTTAGGCCCGAGGAAGGCAATGCGCGCCGAGTGCGGGTTGGTTTTATTGAGATGCTGCTGGAGTAGCGCTTGCTGGGTCAGAACGGAATCTTCGATGATGAGCTGGAACAGCCGGGTGATGTAATGGGCATCGAGGTGATGCGCTTTACCGAGCTGGATGAGACGCTCCAGCAGATCGCGCTCGCGGTCGATATCACGCACCGGGCGATGAGAGTCCAGCTTAGCTTTGCCCACTTCAACGGCGAGGGCGCGACGTTCGGCCAGCAGCGCCAGTAATTTTTCATCCAGCGCGCTGATTTTTACTCGCAGATCCAGTAACGGGTTTTCCGGTGTCATAGTGTTGCCTGTCTCATTTTATCGTTATCAATAAAAAAGGCCCCCCGGTGTGGGAGGCCCTGTTGTTCGTCTTCGCATTCTTTATCACACGACGAAACGCCTCCCGTTCAGGGGAAGGTAAAAAAGAATGCGAAGAAGAACGGCATAAGTTTCATAAAGTCATCCTGTGATTGATACCGTTAAAGTACCCGTACTGTTTTCACCCTGTCAATAAAAAACGCGCCCGAAGGCGCGTTGGCGGTACACTCAATTTAAAGGATTACTCTTCTTCAACTTCTTCCGCGAAGCTGGCGTCTTTCACCGACGTTGCGGCGCGACGGGCTTCACCTTTGTGTTGCACTTTATTGAGCTGCCGTTCCAGCTTGTTGATCAAATCGTTGATTGCGGTGTACATATCCTCATGTTTTGCGCTGGCGACCAGATGGCCGTTTGGAGTATTGATAGTTGCGTCAGCGATGAAACCCTGGGGCTCCTTGGACAGGATGATATGTGGATTAATCAAATGTGTTTGCCATTTATCCAGTTTGGCGAGACGGTCTGCGACGTGCTGGCGAATTGCCGGAGTAATTTCCATTTGTTTACTGGTAATGTTCATTGTCATAAATTTTACCTCTTGTCTTTCCGTCTTGGTGATTCCAGCATACCCGACCTAATGTCAAAATGTGTGATTTAGATCACGTTATTTTGTCGGTTTTTGTCAGTGAATCTTTTTTGTGAGGCAGGGCAGGAAGAGATGAGATTTACCTTGTGGAAGGTACGAATTGCGGTCATAGTTGACGGGATGTGTTGAGGCTAAAGCGCTTCAGCGGATGTCTGAATTGAATAAAGAAACGGCAGCCTTCGGGCTGCCGTTTTGCATTGAAGCGATATCACGTGTTGCTGCTGTTCGCGGCGATGATTTTCGCCACTTTTTCAGCCTGAGCGGTCATCTGCATCTGACGGTAAGCATTTTCCATCAGCTTCAGGCCGTCACGCGTTGCCTGAGTATCCGGGTAATCACGCAGCATACCTTCTACGCGGTTAACCACAGCAACCCATGCGCCACGGCGGGTATAGTATTCCGCAACGGAGTATTCATATTTCGCCAGACGATCTTTCAGGAACACCAGACGTTTGGTCGCGTCGGTGACGTACTGACTGTTCGGATAGCCGCGCACCAGCTTGGAGAAGTCATTGAAGGCGTCGCGCGCATGCTGCGGGTCACGGTCGGAGCGATCTACGCCGAAGAAGCCCTGCAGGGCGCTGTCGTCCAGCGCCATGTTGGTCAGGCCGCGCATGTACATGACGTAGTCGATGTTAGGATGAGTCGGGTTCAGACGCATGAAACGATCGATAGTTGCCTGAGCCAGCGGCAGATCGGCATTTTTGTAGTAGGCGTAGATAAGATCTAACTGTACCTGCTGCGAATACGGACCAAATGGATAGCGATTATCCAACGCTTCCAGTTGCGTTATCGCCTGTTTCCAGTTACCGTCCTGCAACTTTTGTTGTGCAGTCGCATAGATTTCATTCGGCGGATTGTCAGGGACCTGTTCATTCGAACCGGAGCAGCCCACCAAAGCCAGGCTCAACGTGGCCGCTGCCACCAGATATTTCATGCGCGTCATGACGTTTTGACTTTCCTCAAATGTTTGTCCGGGAGAAACTCTGTTCCTGCTCCCGATTAAGACCAGCTACAATAGCACACTATATTAAACGGCAAAGCCGTAAAACCCAACGTTAAACAAAGAAGCAGTTTATGGCACAACGAGTAGAACTCACCGCAACAGTCTCCGAAAATCAGCTCGGTCAACGCTTAGATCAGGCTTTGGCCGAATTGTTCCCTGATTATTCGCGTTCACGCATAAAAGAATGGATCCTTGACCAGCGCGTGCTGGTAAACGGTAAGATCTGGGATAAACCAAAAGAGAAAGTGTTTGGTGGGGAAGCTGTTGCCATCAATGCTGAAATCGAAGAGGAAATCCGCTTCGAGCCGCAGGATATCCCATTGGACATCGTCTATGAGGATGATGACATTCTGGTGATCAACAAGCCGCGCGACCTGGTTGTTCATCCGGGCGCAGGGAATCCAGACGGCACGGTACTTAACGCACTTCTTCATTATTATCCGCCGATTGCGGATGTCCCGCGTGCCGGTATCGTTCACCGTCTGGATAAAGACACCACCGGTCTGATGGTGGTGGCGAAGACCGTTCCCGCTCAGACCCGTCTGGTGGAATCGCTGCAGCTGCGTGAGATTACTCGCGAATATGAAGCGGTGGCGATTGGACACATGACCGCTGGCGGCACGGTAGAAGAGCCGATCAGCCGTCACCCGACGAAACGTACCCATATGTCGGTGCATCCGATGGGTAAACCGGCTGTGACGCACTATCGCATTATGGAGCACTTCCGTATTCATACCCGCCTGCGCCTGCGCCTGGAAACCGGTCGTACTCACCAGATCCGCGTACACATGGCGCACATTACCCATCCGCTGGTGGGGGATCAGGTGTACGGCGGTCGTCCGCGTCCGCCAAAAGGCGCGTCGGATGAGTTCATCAGCGTACTGCGTAAATTCGATCGTCAGGCGCTGCACGCGACCATGCTGCGTCTTTATCACCCGATCAGTGGTATCCAGATGGAATGGCATGCGCCTATCCCGCAGGATATGGTGGAACTCATTGATGCCATGCGTGCTGATTTCGAAGAACATAAGGATCAAGTGGACTGGTTATGACCAAACTGATTGTCCCGGAGTGGCCGCTGCCTGCAGGCGTGGCCGCCTGTAGTTCGACCCGTATTGGCGGCGTGAGCCAGGGCGCGTGGGAGTCTTTAAACCTCGGCGCACACTGCGGCGACAGCCTGGAACACGTTGAAGAGAACCGCACGCGTCTGTTTGCTGCGGGAAATCTGCCGTCGAAGCCGGTTTGGCTGGAGCAGGTACACGGCAAAGCGGTACTGAAGCTGACGGGAGAACCTTACGCTTCCAAACGCGCCGATGCTTCTTACAGTAATACGCCGGGCACGGTTTGTGCCGTAATGACCGCCGATTGTCTGCCGGTTCTGTTTTGTAACCGTGCCGGTACGGAGGTGGCAGCAGCGCACGCGGGCTGGCGTGGCTTATGCGAGGGCGTGCTGGAAGAGACCGTCGCCTGCTTCAATGATGATCCCGCCAATATCATGGCCTGGCTAGGTCCGGCGATTGGCCCTCGTGCTTTTGAAGTGGGGCCGGAGGTTCGCGAAGCATTCATGGAAAAAGATCCGCAAGCCATTGAGGCCTTCCTGCCTGCCGGGGAAAAATATCTGGCGGATATTTACCAGCTTGCCCGCCAGCGTCTGAATAATATTGGCGTAACGCAGATCTTCGGCGGCGATCGCTGTACGTTCACCGAAAAGGGTGATTTTTTCTCCTATCGCCGCGACAAGACGACGGGTCGTATGGCAAGTTTCATTTGGCTGATATAACCTAAAGAATCAAGACGATCCGGCACGTGTCGTTTTCTTTTCACATAATTCAGGTCATTAACCTTGAATAATTGAGGGATGACCTCATTTAATCTCCAGTAGCAAATTTGACCTGTTATGGGAGGAGTTATGCGTCTGGATCGTCTTACTAATAAATTCCAGCTTGCTCTCGCCGATGCCCAGTCCCTTGCACTGGGGCACGACAACCAATTTATCGAACCTCTTCATTTAATGAGCGCCTTGCTGAATCAGGAAGGGGGATCGGTACGTCCTTTATTAACGTCTGCTGGCATTAATGCTGGCCAGTTACGCACCGCTATCGATCAGGCGCTGAGCCGTTTACCGCAGGTAGAAGGTACCGGCGGCGATGTGCAGCCGTCTCAGGATCTGGTGCGCGTGCTGAACCTTTGCGACAAGCTGGCGCAAAAACGTGGGGACAACTTTATTTCGTCGGAGCTCTTTGTTCTGGCGGCGCTTGAATCACGCGGTACCTTGACCGACCTGCTGAAATCTGCCGGTGCGACCACCGCCAATGTGACTCAGGCGATTGAGAAAATGCGCGGAGGTGAAAGCGTGAACGATCAGGGAGCCGAAGACCAACGTCAGGCTTTGAAGAAATTTACGGTCGATCTGACCGAACGTGCCGAGCAGGGCAAACTTGACCCGGTTATCGGCCGTGACGAAGAGATCCGCCGTACGATTCAGGTACTGCAGCGTCGTACCAAAAACAACCCGGTACTGATTGGTGAGCCGGGGGTCGGTAAAACCGCCATCGTTGAAGGGCTTGCGCAGCGTATCGTAAACGGTGAAGTGCCGGAAGGGTTGAAAGGCCGCCGCGTACTGGCGCTGGATATGGGCGCGCTGGTGGCCGGTGCGAAATACCGCGGTGAGTTTGAAGAGCGTTTGAAAGGCGTGCTGAACGACCTGGCGAAACAGGAAGGCAACGTCATTCTGTTTATCGACGAATTGCACACCATGGTCGGAGCCGGTAAAGCTGACGGCGCAATGGATGCCGGGAACATGCTGAAACCTGCGCTGGCGCGCGGTGAACTTCACTGCGTCGGTGCCACCACGCTGGATGAGTACCGTCAGTACATTGAGAAAGATGCTGCGCTGGAACGTCGTTTCCAGAAAGTGTTTGTTGCCGAGCCAAGTGTTGAAGATACCATCGCGATCCTGCGTGGTCTGAAAGAGCGTTATGAACTGCACCACCATGTGCAGATCACTGACCCGGCCATCGTTGCGGCGGCGACGCTTTCGCATCGTTATATCGCCGATCGTCAGTTGCCTGATAAAGCAATCGACCTGATCGATGAAGCAGCGTCGAGCATTCGTATGCAGATTGACTCGAAGCCGGAAGAACTGGACCGACTCGACCGCCGCATCATTCAGCTCAAGCTGGAACAGCAGGCGCTGAAAAAAGAGTCTGATGAAGCCAGTAAGAAACGCCTGGATATGCTCAATGAAGAGCTGGACGATAAAGAGCGCCAGTATTCTGAGCTGGAAGAAGAGTGGAAAGCCGAAAAAGCCTCCCTCTCTGGCACGCAGACCATTAAAGCTGAACTCGAACAGGCCAAAATTGCCATTGAGCAGGCTCGCCGTGTGGGTGACCTGGCACGTATGTCTGAACTGCAGTACGGCAAAATCCCTGAGCTGGAGAAACAGCTTGAGATCGCCACGCAGTCTGAAGGAAAAACCATGCGTCTGTTACGTAATAAAGTGACGGATGCCGAAATTGCCGAAGTGCTCGCTCGCTGGACCGGTATTCCGGTGGCGCGCATGATGGAAAGCGAACGCGATAAGCTGCTGCGTATGGAGCAGGATCTGCATCAGCGGGTGATTGGTCAGGACGAGGCGGTTGAAGCGGTCTCCAACGCTATTCGCCGTAGCCGTGCTGGGCTTTCCGATCCAAATCGCCCGATCGGTTCGTTCCTGTTCCTGGGGCCGACCGGTGTCGGTAAAACCGAACTGTGTAAAGCGCTGGCAAACTTTATGTTCGACAGCGACGATGCGATGGTGCGTATCGACATGTCCGAGTTCATGGAGAAACACTCCGTCTCGCGTCTGGTCGGTGCGCCTCCGGGATATGTGGGTTATGAAGAGGGCGGCTACCTGACCGAAGCGGTGCGCCGGCGTCCTTATTCCGTCATCCTGCTGGATGAGGTGGAAAAAGCGCATCCGGATGTGTTCAACATCCTGCTTCAGGTGCTGGATGATGGTCGTCTGACAGACGGGCAGGGGAGAACGGTCGATTTCCGTAATACGGTCGTCATCATGACCTCGAACCTGGGTTCCGATTTGATTCAGGAACGTTTCGGTGAGCTGGACTACAGCCATATGAAGGATCTGGTGCTCGGTGTGGTGAGCCATAACTTCCGTCCGGAGTTCATTAACCGTATTGACGAAGTGGTTGTATTCCATCCTCTGGGTGAGAAACACATTGCGTCGATTGCGCAGATCCAGCTGCAGCGTCTGTACAAACGTCTGGAAGAGCGTGGATATGAAATTCACATCTCCGACGATGCGCTGAAGCTGCTGAGCGAGAATGGTTACGATCCGGTTTATGGTGCGCGTCCACTGAAACGTGCTATTCAGCAGCAGATCGAAAACCCGCTGGCGCAGCAGATCCTCTCCGGAGAACTGATTCCGGGCAAAGTTATCCGTCTGGAAGCCAACGACGATCGTATTGTGGCAGTGCAGTAAGTCACAAAACGCAAAAACGAGCCGCTTGCGGCTCGTTTTTGTTTAAAAACCAGGCGAAAATTGAGGTCTGGGATGCGTTTTGCCTGGAAAGTGAGCAGTTAGTAAATAATTTTCACTTTATCCTTGCAGCTTCGGAATTACTCCCTATAATGCGCCTCCACTGACACGGAATAACGGCACACACGCCGCCGGGTCAGCAAAGAAAAGCGAAATAAACGCTTGACTCTGAAGCGGGAAAGCGTAATATGCACACCCCGCGCCGCAGCGAAAGCGAAGCGGCACTGCTCTTTAACAATTTATCAGACAATCTGTGTGGGCACTCAAAGTGACATGGATTCTTAACGTCCTCGGAC
>NZ_JADBRK010000030.1:0-26132 GCF_014930595.1 Enterobacter cloacae complex sp. P42RS | reverse complement strand
GATGGACGACGGTCTGCGTTTCGCAATCCGTGAAGGCGGCCGTACCGTTGGCGCGGGCGTTGTTGCTAAAGTTCTGGGCTAATTAATTATCCCTGAATAAAAAAAGGACGCTTCGGCGTCCTTTTTTGTTTTCTGTATCTTTCCTTGTCACAAAATCTCGCATTTTTTAACCGCTCCCGGCCCGTATCCTTGCGTATGTGCTATTGTAATCATAACCATTCTCACTTACACTTTGCGCATATTTTGAACGGGAGTCTCTATGTACGTTTGTTTATGTAATGGTGTAAGCGACAAAAAAATTCGTCAGGCCGTTCGCCAGTTTCAGCCACAATCTTTCCAGCAGCTTCGCAAATTTGTTCCGGTGGGAAATCAATGCGGTAAATGCGTTCGCGCAGCGCGTGAGATCATGCAGGACGAACTGATGCAGATCCCGGAATTCAAAGAGATCGCGTAAGCCTCTATCTTTTTTTTGACATCCCCGTAGCCCGTTCTACGCTTCAATGAGTGGAAGCGGAGGGACTATATAATGAAAGGTGATGTTAAAATCATAAGTTATCTCAATAAATTATTGGGAAATGAGCTTGTCGCAATCAACCAGTACTTTCTTCACGCGAGAATGTTTAAAAACTGGGGTCTGACACGTCTGAATGACGTTGAGTACCATGAATCTATAGATGAGATGAAACACGCTGATAAATACATCGAGCGTATCTTATTCCTTGAAGGCATCCCAAACCTGCAGGATCTCGGCAAGCTGGGCATCGGTGAGGATGTCGAAGAGATGCTGCGTTCTGACCTCCGGCTGGAGCTGGAAGGTGCGAAAGATCTGCGCGAAGCCATTGCTTATGCTGACAGCGTCCATGACTATGTGAGCCGCGATATGATGATCCAGATCCTTGCCGATGAAGAAGGCCACATTGACTGGCTGGAAACCGAGCTGGATCTCATTAGCAAAATTGGCCTTCAAAACTACCTACAGTCTCAGATCAAAGTGGAAAATTAATCAGATTTTCCCATCCAACGCATAAACCCGCTGCTGCCAGAAATGGTCCAAAGGCAGTGGGTTTTTTAATGCTCCTTTATCTGAGGTGAGAAATGAAAAAACAAGAATGCAAAGCAGCGCCATAAGCGCGGCGAGTAACGCCAGTTTAGGCAGTATGCACCAGCCATGCCACGCACCAAGTCCTGCCAGATACTTCACATCGCCATATCCCATTCCTTCCCGCCGGCAGATAAGCCGATAGCCCCAGTAAATCAAGGCAAAACCAAGATATCCAGCCACCGCCCCCATTACGGCACTCGGCAAAAAATCAGGATGGATAAAGACCTGGTAGAGCAGGCCCGTCCAGAGCAGCGGGCAGAGAAATTTATCGGGCAGCAAACCGTCGCGAATATCAGCGCGTACGAGTAGGGCCGTCAGAGAAAAATAGAACATCAGGAAGGGGAGGGTGGTTAGCATGGAAAAGGCCTCAAATGGTTTTGAGCGCATACTCGTTACAATCTGCCTGTCCGGCAACGCACAAAAACAGCAATTGCGTAGCGGCTTCAAATAAAAAAATTCAGAAAGGATATACGGCGTAAAAAGTTGCGCAGTCCTACGCATACTGAGCCTTTGACGCTTAATTTCTAAACGGCACTTGCGTCTTTCTCTGATTTACGTATAATGCGCGGGCTTGTCGTAATTGACGGCGGGTTCAATCAGAACCAGAGTAGCTCATTTTGTTACTCAACAATGCTCCCAATTGGGGGGCTACGTAAGAACGGTTACACTCTCCCATCAATCGTAATGGGTTTGAGGAGTAATCATTTTCGTTTATAAAATAATTGGAGCTCTGGTCTCATGCAGAACCAAAGAATCCGTATCCGCCTTAAAGCGTTTGATCATCGTCTGATCGATCAATCAACCGCGGAAATCGTCGAGACTGCTAAGCGCACTGGTGCGCAAGTCCGTGGTCCGATCCCGCTGCCGACCCGCAAAGAGCGCTTCACCGTTCTGATCTCCCCGCACGTCAACAAAGACGCGCGCGATCAGTACGAAATCCGCACTCACAAGCGTCTGGTTGACATCGTTGAGCCAACTGAGAAAACCGTTGATGCTCTGATGCGTCTGGATCTGGCTGCCGGTGTAGACGTGCAGATCAGCCTGGGTTAATCAGGTCATCGAGCGATTGAGAGGTTGAAACAATGATTGGTTTAGTCGGTAAAAAAGTGGGTATGACCCGCATCTTCACTGAAGATGGCGTTTCTATCCCAGTAACCGTAATCGAAGTTGAAGCAAACCGCGTTACTCAGGTTAAAGATCTGGCTAACGATGGCTACCGCGCTATTCAGGTTACCACTGGTGCTAAAAAAGCTAACCGTGTAACCAAACCAGAAGCGGGTCACTTCGCTAAAGCTGGCGTAGAAGCTGGCCGTGGTCTGTGGGAATTCCGTCTTGCTGAAGGCGAAGAGTTCACCGTAGGTCAGGACATTAGCGTTGAGCTGTTTGCTGACGTTAAAAAAGTTGACGTAACCGGTACCTCTAAAGGTAAAGGTTTTGCTGGTACCGTTAAGCGCTGGAACTTCCGTACCCAGGACGCTACTCACGGTAACTCCTTGTCTCACCGCGTTCCGGGTTCTATCGGTCAGAACCAGACTCCGGGCAAAGTGTTCAAAGGCAAGAAAATGGCAGGTCAGCTGGGTAACGAACGTGTAACCGTTCAGAGCCTGGACGTAGTACGTGTTGACGCTGAGCGCAACCTGCTGCTGGTTAAAGGTGCGGTCCCGGGTGCAACCGGTAGCGACCTGATCGTTAAACCAGCTGTGAAGGCGTAAGGGGATAGCAATGGAATTAGTATTGAAAGACGCGCAGAGCGCGCTGACTGTTTCCGAAACTACCTTCGGTCGTGATTTCAACGAAGCGCTGGTTCACCAGGTTGTTGTTGCTTATGCAGCTGGTGCTCGTCAGGGTACTCGTGCTCAGAAGACTCGTGCTGAAGTAACTGGTTCTGGCAAAAAGCCATGGCGCCAGAAAGGTACCGGCCGTGCGCGTTCAGGTTCTATCAAGAGCCCGATCTGGCGTTCAGGTGGCGTGACCTTCGCTGCGCGTCCACAGGACCACAGTCAAAAAGTTAACAAAAAGATGTACCGCGGCGCGCTGAAAAGCATCCTGTCCGAACTGGTACGTCAGGATCGTCTGATCGTTGTCGAGAAGTTCTCTGTTGAAGCGCCTAAAACTAAGCTGCTGGCACAGAAACTGAAAGACATGGCTCTGGAAGATGTGCTGATCATCACCGGTGAGCTGGACGAGAACCTGTTCCTGGCCGCACGTAACCTGCACAAGGTTGACGTACGCGATGCGACTGGTATCGACCCGGTTAGCCTGATCGCCTTCGACAAAGTCGTAATGACTGCTGATGCTGTTAAGCAAGTTGAGGAGATGCTGGCATGATTCGTGAAGAACGTCTGCTGAAGGTGCTTCGCGCACCGCACGTTTCTGAAAAAGCGTCTACTGCGATGGAAAAAACAAACACCATCGTTCTCAAAGTTGCTAAAGACGCGACCAAAGCAGAGATCAAAGCTGCTGTGCAGAAACTGTTTGAAGTCGAAGTCGAAGTCGTTAACACCCTGGTAGTTAAAGGGAAAGTTAAACGTCACGGACAGCGTATCGGTCGTCGTAGCGACTGGAAAAAAGCTTACGTCACCCTGAAAGAAGGCCAGAACCTGGACTTCGTTGGCGGCGCTGAGTAAGTCGGAGGAGTAATACAATGGCAGTTGTTAAATGTAAACCGACATCTCCGGGTCGTCGCCACGTAGTTAAAGTGGTTAACCCTGAGCTGCACAAGGGCAAACCTTTTGCTCCGTTGCTGGAAAAAAACAGCAAATCCGGTGGTCGTAACAACAATGGCCGTATCACCACTCGTCACATCGGTGGTGGCCACAAGCAGGCTTATCGTATTGTTGACTTCAAACGCAACAAAGACGGTATCCCAGCAGTTGTTGAACGTCTTGAGTACGATCCGAACCGTTCCGCGAACATCGCGCTGGTTCTGTACAAAGACGGCGAACGCCGTTACATCCTGGCCCCTAAAGGCCTGAAAGCTGGCGACCAGATTCAGTCTGGCGTTGATGCTGCAATCAAAGCAGGCAACACCCTGCCGATGCGCAATATCCCGGTTGGTTCTACCGTTCATAACGTAGAAATGAAACCAGGTAAAGGCGGTCAGCTGGCACGTTCCGCTGGTACTTACGTTCAGATCGTTGCGCGTGACGGTGCTTATGTCACCCTGCGTCTGCGTTCTGGTGAAATGCGTAAAGTCGAAGCAGACTGCCGCGCTACTCTGGGCGAAGTTGGCAATGCTGAGCATATGCTGCGCGTTCTGGGTAAAGCTGGTGCTGCACGCTGGCGTGGTGTTCGTCCTACCGTTCGCGGTACTGCGATGAACCCAGTCGACCACCCACATGGTGGTGGTGAAGGTCGTAACTTTGGTAAGCACCCGGTAACTCCGTGGGGCGTTCAGACCAAAGGTAAGAAGACCCGCAGCAACAAGCGTACTGATAAATTTATCGTACGTCGCCGTAGCAAATAATTTTAGAGGATAAGCCATGCCACGTTCTCTCAAGAAAGGTCCTTTTATTGACCTGCACTTGCTGAAGAAGGTAGAGAAAGCGGTGGAAAGCGGAGACAAGAAGCCCCTGCGCACTTGGTCCCGTCGTTCAACGATCTTTCCTAACATGATCGGTTTGACCATCGCTGTCCATAATGGTCGTCAGCACGTTCCAGTCTTTGTTACCGACGAAATGGTTGGTCACAAACTGGGTGAATTCGCACCGACTCGTACTTATCGCGGCCACGCTGCTGATAAAAAAGCGAAGAAGAAATAAGGTAGGAGGAAGAGATGGAAACTTTAGCTCAACATCGCCATGCTCGTTCTTCTGCACAGAAGGTTCGCCTTGTTGCTGACCTGATTCGCGGTAAGAAAGTGTCGCAGGCCCTGGACATCCTGACCTATACCAACAAGAAAGCTGCGGTATTGGTCAAGAAAGTACTGGAATCTGCCATTGCTAACGCTGAACACAACGATGGCGCTGACATCGACGATCTGAAAGTCGCGAAAATTTTCGTAGATGAAGGCCCAAGCATGAAGCGCATTATGCCGCGTGCGAAAGGTCGTGCAGATCGCATCCTGAAGCGCACCAGCCACATTACTGTGGTTGTGTCCGATCGCTGAGACTCTGGAGACTAGCAATGGGTCAGAAAGTACATCCTAATGGTATTCGCCTGGGTATTGTAAAACCATGGAACTCTACCTGGTTTGCGAACACCAAAGAATTCGCTGACAACCTGGACAGCGATTTTAAAGTACGTCAGTACCTGACTAAGGAACTGGCTAAAGCGTCTGTATCTCGTATCGTTATCGAGCGTCCAGCGAAGAGCATCCGTGTGACTATTCACACTGCTCGTCCTGGCATCGTTATCGGTAAGAAAGGCGAAGACGTAGAAAAACTGCGCAAGGTCGTAGCGGATATCGCTGGCGTTCCTGCACAGATCAATATCGCTGAAGTTCGTAAGCCTGAACTGGACGCTAAATTGGTTGCTGACAGCATCACTTCTCAGCTGGAACGTCGTGTTATGTTCCGTCGTGCTATGAAGCGTGCTGTACAGAACGCAATGCGTCTGGGCGCTAAAGGTATCAAAGTTGAAGTTAGCGGCCGTCTGGGCGGCGCGGAAATCGCACGTACCGAATGGTACCGTGAAGGTCGCGTACCGCTGCACACTCTGCGTGCTGACATCGACTACAACACCTCTGAAGCGCACACCACTTACGGTGTAATCGGCGTTAAGGTATGGATCTTCAAAGGTGAGATCCTGGGTGGTATGGCTGCTGTTGAACAACCGGAAAAACCGGCTGCTCAACCTAAAAAGCAGCAGCGTAAAGGCCGTAAATAAGGAGCGTCGCTGATGTTACAACCAAAGCGTACAAAATTCCGTAAAGTGCACAAAGGCCGCAACCGTGGTCTGGCGCAGGGTACGGATGTTAGCTTCGGCACTTTCGGTCTGAAAGCTGTTGGCCGTGGTCGTCTGACTGCACGTCAGATCGAAGCAGCACGTCGTGCAATGACCCGTGCAGTTAAGCGTCAAGGTAAGATCTGGATCCGTGTATTCCCGGACAAACCGATCACCGAGAAGCCACTGGAAGTTCGTATGGGTAAAGGTAAAGGTAACGTGGAGTACTGGGTTGCCTTGATCCAACCGGGCAAAGTCCTTTATGAAATGGACGGTGTTCCGGAAGAGCTGGCCCGTGAAGCCTTCGGCCTGGCAGCAGCGAAACTGCCTATCAAAACCACCTTTGTAACTAAGACGGTGATGTAATGAAAGCAAAAGAGCTGCGTGAAAAAAGCGTTGAAGAGCTGAACGCTGAGCTGCTGAACCTGCTGCGTGAGCAGTTCAACCTGCGCATGCAGGCTGCAAGTGGCCAGCTGCAACAGACTCACCTGCTGAAGCAAGTGCGTCGCAATGTTGCACGCGTTAAGACTTTACTGACTCAGAAGGCGGGTGCGTAATGACCGATAAAATCCGTACTCTGCAAGGTCGTGTTGTTAGCGACAAAATGGAGAAATCCATTGTTGTAGCTATCGAACGTATTGTGAAACACCCGATCTACGGTAAATTCATCAAGCGTACGACCAAACTGCACGTACATGACGAGAACAACGAATGTGGTATCGGCGACAAGGTTGAAATCCGTGAATGCCGTCCACTGTCCAAGACTAAGTCCTGGACGCTGGTTCGCGTTGTAGAGAAAGCGGTTCTGTAATACAGTACGCCTTCTCAATACGAATAAACGGCTCAGCGATGAGCCGTTTATTTTTTCTACCCATATTGCAGAAGCGGTGTTATAATGCCGCGCCCTCGATATGGGGCTTTTTAACGGCTCTGATTTTAGAGTCTCAGGTAGTAGTTGACATTAGCGGAGCACTAAAATGATCCAAGAACAGACTATGCTGAACGTCGCCGACAACTCCGGTGCACGTCGCGTAATGTGTATCAAGGTTCTGGGTGGCTCGCACCGTCGCTACGCAGGCGTAGGCGACATCATCAAGATCACCATCAAGGAAGCAATTCCACGTGGTAAGGTCAAAAAAGGTGATGTGCTGAAGGCGGTAGTGGTGCGCACCAAGAAGGGTGTTCGTCGCCCTGACGGTTCTGTCATTCGCTTCGATGGTAATGCATGCGTTATTTTAAACAATAACAGCGAGCAGCCTATCGGCACGCGTATCTTTGGGCCGGTAACTCGTGAACTTCGTACTGAGAAGTTCATGAAAATTATCTCTCTGGCACCAGAAGTACTCTAAGGAGCGAATCATGGCAGCGAAAATCCGTCGTGATGACGAAGTTATCGTGTTAACCGGTAAAGATAAAGGTAAACGCGGTAAAGTAAAAAATGTTCTGTCTTCCGGCAAACTTGTCGTTGAAGGTATCAACCTGGTTAAGAAACATCAGAAGCCGGTTCCGGCCCTGAACCAACCAGGCGGCATCGTTGAAAAAGAAGCTGCTATTCAGGTTTCTAACGTTGCAATCTTCAATGCGGCTACCGGTAAGGCTGACCGTGTAGGCTTTAGATTCGAAGACGGCAAAAAAGTCCGTTTCTTCAAGTCTAACAGCGAAACTATCAAGTAATTTGGAGTAGTACGATGGCGAAACTGCATGATTACTACAAAGACGAAGTAGTTAAGAAACTCATGACCGAGTTTAACTACAATTCTGTCATGCAAGTCCCTCGGGTCGAGAAGATCACCCTGAACATGGGTGTTGGTGAAGCGATCGCTGACAAGAAACTGCTGGATAACGCAGCAGCTGATCTGACAGCAATCTCCGGTCAAAAACCGCTGATCACCAAAGCACGCAAATCTGTTGCAGGCTTCAAAATCCGTCAGGGCTATCCGATCGGCTGTAAAGTAACTCTGCGTGGCGAACGCATGTGGGAGTTCTTTGAGCGCCTGATCACTATTGCTGTTCCACGTATCCGTGACTTCCGTGGCCTGTCCGCGAAGTCTTTCGACGGTCGTGGTAACTACAGCATGGGTGTCCGTGAGCAGATCATCTTCCCAGAAATCGACTACGATAAAGTCGACCGCGTGCGTGGTTTGGATATTACCATTACCACTACTGCGAAATCTGACGAAGAAGGCCGTGCTCTGCTGGCTGCCTTTGACTTCCCGTTCCGCAAGTAAGGTAGGGTTACTGAATGGCTAAGCAATCAATGAAAGCACGCGAAGTAAAGCGCGTAGCTTTAGCTGATAAATTCTTCGCTAAACGCGCTGAACTGAAAGCGATCATTTCTGATGTGAACGCTTCCGACGAAGATCGTTGGAATGCGGTTCTCAAGCTGCAGTCTCTGCCGCGTGATTCCAGCCCGTCTCGTCAGCGTAACCGCTGTCGTCAAACAGGTCGTCCACATGGTTATGTGGGCAAGTTTGGGTTGAGCCGTATCAAACTGCGTGAAGCCGCCATGCGCGGTGAAGTGCCAGGCTTGAAAAAGGCTAGCTGGTAATTACCAATTGAATCACGGGAGTAAAGACAGATGAGCATGCAAGATCCGATCGCGGATATGCTGACCCGTATCCGTAACGGTCAGGCCGCGAACAAAGTTGCGGTCACCATGCCTTCCGCCAAGCTGAAAGTGGCAATTGCCAACGTGCTGAAGGAAGAAGGTTTTATCGAAGATTTTAAAGTTGAAGGCGACACCAAGCCGGAACTGGAACTTACTCTCAAGTATTTCCAGGGTAAAGCTGTTGTAGAAAGCATTCAGCGTGTCAGCCGCCCAGGTCTGCGCATCTATAAGAAAAAAGATGAGCTGCCAAAAGTTATGGCTGGCCTTGGTATCGCAGTTGTTTCTACCTCTAAAGGTGTTATGACTGATCGTGCAGCGCGCCAGGCTGGTCTTGGTGGCGAAATTATCTGCTACGTAGCCTAATCGGAGGAAAGAATGTCTCGTGTTGCTAAAGCACCGGTCGTTATTCCTGCCGGCGTTGATGTAAAAATCGACGGTCAGGTTATTACGATCAAAGGTAAAAACGGCGAGCTGACTCGTACCCTCAACAAAGCTGTTGAAGTTAAACATGCAGATAACGCTCTGACCTTCGGTCCACGTGATGGTTTCGTGGATGGATGGGCTCAGGCTGGTACCGCGCGTGCCCTGCTGAACTCAATGGTTGTTGGTGTTACCGAAGGCTTCACTAAAAAGCTTCAGCTGGTTGGTGTAGGTTATCGTGCAGCTATCAAAGGGAATGCAGTAGGCCTGTCTCTGGGCTTCTCACACCCTGTTGAGCATCCGCTGCCGGCCGGTATCACTGCAGAATGTCCGACTCAAACTGAAATCGTGCTGAAAGGCGCTGATAAACAGCTGATCGGTCAGGTTGCAGCAGATCTGCGCGCCTACCGTCGTCCTGAGCCTTACAAAGGCAAGGGTGTTCGTTACGCCGACGAAGTCGTGCGTACCAAAGAGGCTAAGAAGAAGTAAGGTAACACTATGGATAAGAAATCTGCTCGTATCCGTCGTGCGACCCGCGCACGCCGCAAGCTCAAAGAGCTGGGTGCAACTCGCCTGGTGGTACATCGTACCCCGCGTCATATTTACGCACAGGTAATTGCACCGAACGGTTCTGAAGTTCTGGTAGCTGCTTCTACTGTAGAAAAAGCTATCTCAGAACAATTGAAGTACACCGGTAACAAAGACGCCGCTGCAGCTGTAGGTAAAGCTGTTGCAGAACGCGCTCTGGAAAAAGGCATCAGCAATGTTTCCTTTGACCGTTCCGGGTTCCAATATCATGGTCGTGTCCAGGCACTGGCAGATGCTGCCCGTGAAGCTGGCCTTCAGTTCTAAGGTAGAGGTGTAAGATGGCTCACATCGAAAAACAGGCTGGCGAACTGCAGGAAAAGCTGATCGCGGTAAACCGCGTATCTAAAACCGTTAAAGGTGGTCGTATTTTCTCCTTCACAGCTCTGACTGTAGTAGGCGATGGTAACGGTCGCGTTGGTTTTGGTTACGGTAAAGCGCGTGAAGTTCCAGCAGCGATCCAGAAAGCGATGGAAAAAGCCCGTCGCAATATGATTAACGTCGCGCTGAACAACGGCACCCTGCAGCACCCAGTTAAAGGTGTTCACACGGGTTCTCGTGTATTCATGCAGCCAGCTTCAGAAGGTACCGGTATCATCGCCGGTGGTGCAATGCGCGCCGTTCTGGAAGTTGCTGGGGTTCATAACGTTCTGGCTAAAGCATATGGTTCCACCAACCCGATCAACGTGGTTCGTGCAACTATTGATGGCCTGGAAAATATGAATTCTCCAGAAATGGTCGCTGCCAAGCGTGGTAAATCCGTTGAAGAAATTCTGGGGTAATTGACCATGGCAAAGACTATTAAAATCACTCAAACCCGCAGTGCAATCGGTCGTCTGCCGAAACACAAGGCAACGCTGCTTGGCCTGGGTCTGCGTCGTATTGGTCATACCGTTGAGCGCGAGGATACTCCTGCTGTTCGTGGTATGGTCAACGCGGTTTACTTCATGGTTAAAGTTGAGGAGTAAGAGATGCGTTTAAATACTCTGTCTCCGGCCGAAGGCTCTAAAAAGGCGGGTAAACGCCTGGGTCGTGGTATCGGTTCTGGCCTCGGCAAAACCGGTGGTCGTGGTCACAAAGGTCAGAACTCTCGTTCTGGCGGTGGCGTACGTCGCGGTTTCGAGGGTGGCCAGATGCCACTGTACCGTCGTCTGCCGAAGTTCGGCTTCACCTCTCGCAAAGCAGCGATCACAGCGGAAATCCGTCTGTCTGACCTGGCGAAAGTTGAAGGCGGCGTTGTAGACCTGAACACGCTGAAAGCGGCTAACATTATCGGTATTCAGATCGAGTTCGCGAAAGTGATCCTGTCTGGTGAAGTTTCTACTCCGGTAACTGTTCGTGGCCTGCGTGTTACTAAAGGTGCTCGTGCTGCTATCGAAGCTGCTGGCGGTAAAATTGAGGAATAAGTAGCAGATGGCTAAGCAACCGGGATTAGATTTTCAAAGTGCCAAAGGTGGATTTGGCGAGCTGAAACGCAGACTGCTGTTTGTTATCGGCGCGCTGATTGTGTTCCGTATTGGCTCTTTTATTCCGATCCCTGGTATCGATGCCGCTGTACTTGCCAAACTGCTTGAGCAACAGCGAGGCACCATCATTGAAATGTTCAACATGTTCTCTGGTGGTGCTCTCAGCCGTGCTTCTATCTTTGCTCTGGGTATTATGCCGTACATTTCGGCATCGATTATTATCCAGCTGCTGACGGTCGTTCATCCGGCCCTGGCAGAGCTGAAGAAAGAAGGGGAGTCTGGACGTCGTAAGATTAGTCAGTACACCCGTTACGGTACTCTGGTGCTGGCAATATTCCAGTCGATCGGTATTGCTACCGGTCTGCCGAATATGCCTGGTATGCAGGGCCTGGTATTAAACCCAGGCTTTGCATTCTATTTCACCGCTGTTGTTAGTCTGGTCACAGGGACGATGTTCCTGATGTGGCTCGGCGAACAGATTACTGAGCGTGGTATCGGTAACGGTATCTCAATCATTATCTTCGCCGGTATCGTTGCGGGACTCCCGCCGGCCATCGCCCATACTATCGAGCAAGCGCGTCAAGGCGACCTGCACTTCCTCCTGTTGCTGTTGGTTGCAGTATTAGTATTTGCAGTGACGTTCTTTGTTGTCTTCGTTGAACGTGGTCAACGCCGCATTGTGGTGAACTACGCTAAGCGTCAGCAGGGTCGTCGTGTCTATGCTGCACAGAGCACACATTTACCGCTGAAAGTGAATATGGCGGGGGTTATCCCGGCTATCTTCGCTTCCAGTATTATTCTGTTCCCGGCAACCATCGCGTCATGGTTCGGGGGCGGTACTGGTTGGAACTGGCTGACAACAATTTCGCTGTATTTGCAGCCTGGGCAACCACTTTATGTGTTACTCTATGCGTCTGCGATCATCTTCTTCTGTTTCTTCTACACGGCGTTGGTCTTCAACCCGCGTGAAACAGCAGATAACCTGAAGAAGTCCGGTGCATTTGTACCAGGAATTCGTCCGGGAGAGCAAACGGCGAAGTATATCGATAAAGTAATGACCCGCCTGACTTTGGTTGGTGCGCTTTATATTACTTTTATCTGCCTGATCCCGGAGTTCATGCGTGATGCAATGAAAGTACCGTTCTACTTCGGTGGGACCTCACTGCTTATCGTTGTTGTCGTGATTATGGACTTTATGGCTCAAGTGCAAACTCTGATGATGTCCAGTCAGTATGAGTCTGCATTGAAGAAGGCGAACCTGAAAGGCTACGGCCGCTAATTGGTCGCCTGAGAAGTTACGGAGAGTAAAAATGAAAGTTCGTGCTTCCGTCAAGAAATTATGCCGTAACTGCAAAATCGTTAAGCGTGATGGTGTCATCCGTGTGATTTGCAGTGCCGAGCCGAAGCATAAACAGCGCCAAGGCTGATTATTTCGCATATTTTTCTTGCAAAGTTGGGTTGAGCTGGCTAGATTAGCCAGCCAATCTTTTGTATGTCTGTACGTTTCCATTTGAGTATCCTGAAAACGGGCTTTTCAGCATGGTGCGTACATATTAAATAGTAGGAGTGCATAGTGGCCCGTATAGCAGGCATTAACATTCCTGATCAGAAACATGCTGTGATCGCATTAACTTCGATCTACGGCATCGGCAAGACCCGTTCTAAAGCCATCCTGGCTGCAGCGGGTATCGCTGAAGATGTTAAGATCAGTGAGCTGTCTGAAGGACAAATCGACACGCTGCGTGACGAAGTTGCCAAATTTGTCGTTGAAGGTGATCTGCGCCGTGAAATCAGCATGAGCATCAAGCGCCTGATGGATCTTGGTTGCTATCGCGGTTTGCGTCATCGTCGTGGTCTGCCAGTGCGCGGTCAGCGTACTAAGACCAACGCACGTACCCGTAAGGGTCCGCGCAAACCGATCAAGAAATAATCGGGGTGATTGAATAATGGCAAAGGCACCAGTTCGTGCACGTAAACGTGTAAGAAAACAAGTCTCTGACGGCGTGGCTCATATCCATGCTTCTTTCAACAACACCATCGTTACTATTACTGATCGTCAGGGTAACGCATTGGGTTGGGCAACAGCCGGTGGTTCCGGTTTCCGTGGTTCTCGCAAATCCACTCCGTTCGCAGCTCAGGTTGCAGCAGAGCGTTGCGCTGAAGCCGTAAAAGAATACGGCATCAAGAATCTGGAAGTTATGGTTAAAGGTCCGGGTCCGGGTCGTGAATCTACTGTTCGCGCTCTGAACGCCGCTGGTTTCCGCATCACGAATATTACTGATGTGACTCCGATCCCTCATAACGGTTGTCGTCCGCCGAAAAAACGTCGCGTATAACGCTCGTTTTTTAGGTTAGTTGGAGATAGAAAATGGCAAGATATTTGGGTCCTAAGCTCAAGCTGAGCCGTCGTGAGGGCACCGACTTATTCCTTAAGTCTGGCGTTCGCGCGATCGATACCAAGTGTAAAATTGAACAAGCTCCTGGCCAGCACGGTGCGCGTAAACCGCGTCTGTCTGACTATGGTGTGCAGTTGCGTGAAAAGCAAAAAGTTCGCCGTATGTACGGTGTGCTGGAGCGTCAGTTCCGTAACTACTATAAAGAAGCAGCACGTCTGAAAGGCAACACAGGTGAAAACCTGCTGGCTCTGCTGGAAGGTCGTCTGGACAACGTTGTATACCGTATGGGCTTCGGCGCTACTCGTGCTGAATCACGTCAGCTGGTTAGCCACAAAGCAATCATGGTAAACGGTCGTGTTGTTAACATCGCTTCTTATCAGGTTAAAGCGAATGACGTTGTTAGCATTCGTGAGAAAGCGAAAAAGCAATCTCGCGTGAAGGCCGCTCTGGAGCTGGCTGAGCAGCGTGAAAAGCCAACCTGGCTGGAAGTTGATGCTGGCAAGATGGAAGGTACGTTCAAGCGTCAGCCTGAGCGTTCTGATCTGTCTGCGGACATTAACGAACACCTGATCGTCGAGCTTTACTCCAAGTAAAGCTTAGTACCAAAGAGAGGACACAATGCAGGGTTCTGTGACAGAGTTTCTAAAACCGCGCCTGGTAGATATCGAGCAAGTGAGTTCGACGCACGCCAAGGTGACCCTTGAGCCTTTAGAGCGTGGCTTTGGCCATACTCTGGGTAACGCACTGCGCCGTATTCTGCTCTCATCGATGCCGGGTTGCGCGGTGACCGAGGTTGAGATTGATGGTGTACTTCATGAGTACAGCACCAAAGAAGGCGTTCAGGAAGATATCCTTGAAATCCTGCTCAACCTGAAAGGGCTGGCGGTGAGAGTTCAGGGTAAAGATGAAGTTATTCTTACTCTGAATAAATCTGGCATTGGCCCTGTGACTGCAGCCGACATCACCCACGACGGTGATGTTGAAATCGTCAAGCCGCAGCACGTGATCTGCCACCTGACCGATGAGAACGCAGCTATTAGCATGCGTATCAAAGTTCAGCGCGGTCGTGGTTATGTGCCGGCTTCTGCCCGAATTCATTCGGAAGAAGATGAGCGCCCAATCGGCCGTCTGCTGGTCGACGCATGCTACAGCCCTGTAGAGCGTATTGCCTACAATGTTGAAGCAGCGCGTGTAGAACAGCGTACCGACCTGGACAAGCTGGTCATCGAAATGGAAACCAACGGCACAATCGATCCTGAAGAGGCGATTCGTCGTGCGGCAACCATCCTGGCAGAACAACTGGAAGCTTTCGTTGACTTACGTGATGTACGTCAGCCAGAAGTGAAAGAAGAGAAACCAGAATTCGATCCGATCCTGCTGCGCCCTGTTGACGATCTCGAATTGACTGTCCGCTCTGCTAACTGCCTCAAGGCAGAAGCTATCCACTATATCGGTGATCTGGTACAGCGTACCGAGGTTGAGTTGCTGAAAACGCCGAACCTGGGTAAAAAATCTCTTACCGAGATTAAAGACGTGCTGGCTTCACGTGGTCTGTCTCTGGGCATGCGCCTGGAAAACTGGCCACCGGCAAGCATTGCTGACGAGTAACCGGATCACAGGTTAAGGTTTTACTGAGAAGGATAAGGTCATGCGCCATCGTAAGAGTGGTCGTCAACTGAACCGCAACAGCAGCCATCGCCAGGCTATGTTCCGCAACATGGCAGGTTCACTGGTTCGTCATGAAATCATCAAGACGACCCTGCCTAAAGCGAAAGAGCTGCGTCGCGTAGTTGAGCCGCTGATTACTCTTGCCAAGACTGACAGCGTTGCTAATCGTCGTCTGGCATTCGCCCGTACTCGTGATAACGAGATCGTGGCAAAACTGTTTAACGAACTGGGCCCGCGTTTCGCGAGCCGTGCCGGTGGTTACACTCGCATTCTGAAGTGTGGTTTCCGTGCAGGCGACAACGCGCCGATGGCTTACATCGAGCTGGTTGATCGTTCAGAGAAAGCAGAAGCTGCTGCAGAGTAATCTGCAGTAACGTAAAAAAACCCGCCTCGGCGGGTTTTTTTATATCCGCATTATCCCCACTTCTCTACAATACCTGTATCAATTTTGTTCATCCCCTGGAGCTGATGATGTGGTTGCTTGATCAATGGGCAGAACGCCATATTCGCGATGCCCAAAATAAAGGCGATTTCGACAATCTTCCCGGGAGCGGCGAACCTCTTGAACTGGAAGATGATTTGCATATTGCGCCTGAACTCCGGGCTGGATACCGTTTGCTAAAAAATGCTGGCTGCCTCCCGCCCGAGCTTGAGCAGCGCAGAGAGGCTGTTGAACTTGTCGATCTGCTAAAAGGGATCCGTCAGGACGATCCTCGACATAAAGAACTTAGCCGCAGGCTTGCTCTGATAGAGCTCAAGCTGCGCCAGGCAGGAATGAGCACGGAATTCCTGCATGGGGAATACGGTGAAATATTGATGAAGAAGATAAACGAGGAGTAGCGATGTACCGTATCGGTGAACTTGCAAAGCTCGCGAACGTAACGCCGGACACTATCCGATATTACGAAAAGCAGCAGATGATCGATCATGAGGTACGCACGGAAGGCGGCTTTCGGCTTTATAGCGATAACGATCTGCAGCGTCTGAGATTCATACGCTACGCCCGACAGCTTGGCTTCACGCTTGATTCGATCCGCGAGTTATTATCGATCCGCATCGATCCTGAGCATCACACTTGTCAGGAATCCAAAAGCATCGTGCAAGCCCGGCTTGATGAAGTTGAAGCCCGTATTCTGGAACTGCAAGCCATGCAGCGCTCTTTGCAAAGGTTAAATGATGCCTGCTGCGGAACGGCTCATAGCAGTATTTATTGTTCAATTCTGGAAGCCCTTGAACAGGGAGCCAGTGGAGAAACTCGGGGATGTTGATTTTTAATCTACTCGGGTCTAGACTTCCGTCGTCATAAACCATGCTCAGGAGAAATTATGAGCCGCTATCAGCACACGAAGGGACAAATTAAAGATAATGCCATCGAGGCTTTACTTCACGACCCGCTTTTTCGACAGCGCGTTGAAAAGAATAAAAAAGGAAAGGGGAGTTATCTGCGTAAAGACAAACATGCAAAACGGGGTAACTGGGAGGCCAGTGGCAAGCAAGCGAATCGCTTATTTACCACTGGCCTTCCTGTTTTTAACTGCTGATTAAACGCGGTTATTCTGCTCTTTTAACAGATCGCGAATTTCACTCAGTAACACTTCTTCTTTCGTTGGTGCAGGCGCTGCTGCAGGCTCTTCTTTTTTACGGTTGAGCCGGTTAATCAGCTTGATAGCCATAAAGATAGCAAACGCCACAATCACGAAATCAAATACGTTCTGGATAAACACGCCGTAGTGCATTACAACTGCCGGGATATCACCCTGGGCTTCACGCAGTGTGAACGCGAACTGTTTGAAATCAATGCCCCCGATTAGCAGCCCTAAAGGTGGCATGATGATGTCCGCTACTAATGATGAAACAATCTTGCCGAATGCCGCACCAATAATGACACCCACTGCCAAATCAACCACGTTCCCGCGCATCGCAAATTCGCGAAATTCTTTAATAAAACTCATTATGTTCTCCTTGTGCCAGCTGACGACTATAAGTTTAACAAATGATTAGCCAATTGCCATTCGGGATAATTAAACGTTATGAAAATAAAAGGCACAGAAATAAAGAGGGTAAAGTGCGGGGGCTCTATTGAGAGCCCCGACGTTTTAAAGGAAGAATGGACTAGGCTGGAATAAACGTTCGACGTCGGTAATAAATTTTTTATCGGTAAGGAACATAATTACGTGGTCGCCTTGCTCAATACGCAAATTATCATTGGCGATCATAACGTCATTCCCGCGCACTACGGCGCCGATAATAGTGCCCGGCGGCAGCTTAATTTCGTCGATGGCGCGGCCCACAACGCGAGAGGTGGTTTCATCTCCATGGGCCACCGCTTCAATGGCTTCTGCCACCCCGCGACGCAGAGATGAAACGCCGACAATGTCCGCTTTACGTACATGGCTCAGCAGAGCGGAAATGGTCGCCTGCTGCGGTGAAATGGCAATATCAATAACGCTGCCCTGAACCAGGTCGACATACGCCTTGCGCTGGATAAGCACCATGACCTTCTTTGCTCCCATACGTTTGGCGAGCATGGCGGACATAATATTCGCTTCGTCATCGTTGGTGACGGCAATAAAGAGATCAACTTGATCAATATGCTCTTCAGCCAATAATTCCTGATCCGACGCGTCGCCATAAAATACGATCGTATTTTGCAGTTTTTCCGCCAGCTCAGAAGCACGCTGTTGATCGCGCTCGATCAATTTCACGCTGTAGTCTTTTTCCAGCCTTCGTGCCAGGCCCGCGCCGATATTGCCACCGCCGACCAGCATAATGCGTTTATAAGGCTTTTCGAGACGCTGCAACTCACTCATCACCGCACGAATATGCTGAGAGGCCGCAATGAAGAAGACCTCATCCCCCGCTTCGACAATCGTGGAGCCTTGAGGGCGAATAGGTCTGTCGTGGCGGAAAATGGCGGCGACGCGCGTATCGATATGCGGCATGTGCTCACGCATTGTGGAAAGCGCATTGCCGATCAACGGGCCGCCGTAATAGGCCTTAACGACGGCAAGACTGACCTTACCTTCGGCAAAGTTCACCACCTGCAGTGCGCCTGGATATTCGATCAGACGATAGATATTGTCGATAACCAGCTGTTCTGGCGCGATGAGATGGTCAATAGGAACCGCTTCTGAATTAAAGAGCTTCTCAGCATCGCGGACATAGTCCGGAGAACGGATGCGCGCGATTCGGTTAGGGGTGTTGAAAAGCGAGTAGGCCACCTGACAGGCCACCATATTGGTTTCGTCAGAACTGGTCACCGCAACGAGCATGTCTGCATCGTCGGCGCCCGCCTCGCGTAGCACGCGCGGGTGTGAACCATGGCCCTGCACAACGCGAAGGTCAAATTTGTCCTGTAAAACGCGCAGACGATCCCCGTTGGTATCAACGATTGTGATGTCGTTGTTTTCGCCAACCAGGTTTTCCGCCAGCGTTCCGCCCACTTGCCCTGCGCCCAGAATGATAATTTTCATATCTCGTGACCTGTTCTCAACATCACCCTTTGATTAGCTTAGCGTAAAAGAAGCCATCGCCTTCTTCCGCGCCCGGCAGGTTTTGCTGACCCGGGCATTCAGGCGTTCCCGTATCGCGCAGCGTTGCGTCCGGGGTACGTTTAAGGAAGGCCGCGATTTGCTGGCTGTTTTCTTCTGGCAGTACGGAGCAGGTTGCATAAACCAGCGTGCCGCCTGGTTTAAGATGTGGCCAGATTGCGTCAAGTATGTCCGATTGCAGTTGGGCAAGTTCCTTGATATCGCGATCGCGGCGCAGCCACTTGATATCCGGATGGCGACGAATCACGCCTATTGCAGAGCAGGGCGCATCCAGTAAAATGCGGTCAAACTGGGTTTCACCACACCATTCTGCGGGCTTGCGTCCGTCGCCCTGCTTAACCTGAGCCTTCATGCCCAGACGCTTGAGGTTGTCGTAGACGCGTGACAGGCGCTGCTCATCGACATCCACGGCCATTACGCTGGCCTGCGGAGCCACTTCAAGAATGTGCGTTGTTTTTCCGCCAGGCGCGGCGCAAAGATCGAGGATCTGTTCCCCGTTTGCTGGTTCAAGCCAGGTCATGCAACCCTGAGCCGAGGCATCCTGTACGGTCACCCAGCCTTCATCAAAACCAGGTAAAGCATGTACCGGTGCAGGGGAGGCTAAACGCACGGCATCCGGATAGGCTGCATGCGTGAATCCACTCATTCCGGTTTCTTCCAGTAATGCCAGCCATGCGTCACGGGTGTGGTGATTACGGTTGACGCGTAACCACATCGGTGGGCGTTGATTATTCGCTTCGGCAATGTTTTGCCATTGCTGCGGATACGCTTTTTTAAGACGATTCAGCAGCCAGTCCGGGTGCAGAAAACGTGTTTCGCTTTGTGCAAATTCAGCCAGTAGCTCATCCTGCTGACGCTGGAACTGACGCAGTACGCCGTTGATCAGCCCTTTCAACTGAGGGCGTTTAATCGCAACGGCACCTTCCACCGTTTCAGCCAGCGCGGCGTGAGGTGGAATGCGGGTATGAAGAAGCTGATAAAACCCCACCATAATCAAATAATGTACGGTGCGCTGTTTGCCTGTCATTGGGCGCGACATCAGCTTATTAATGAGCCACTCAAGCTGAGAAAGGGTGCGCAGGACGCCAAAGCAGAGTTCCTGGACCAGAGCTTTGTCTTTATCAGATACCTTTTGTTGCAGGGGAGGCAGGATGTTACTCAATGACTGGCCCTGCTCGATAACCTGCTCAACGGCTTTGGCCGCCATACTGCGTAGATTTTGTTTTTTCATAACTATAAAAATAAAAATGCCCGGAAACACCGGGCTTTAAGCATATATTGGATTAGGCAAGACGATTACCCGGTATAAACCATTCGCGACGGGAATTTAATAGATCCTGAGCGCTCATGGCTTTCTTACCGGCCGGTTGCAGCGATTCAAGATTCAGGATCCCTTCTGCTGTCGCAACCTGGATACCGTTCTTGCTGGCGTCGATAATCGTGCCGGGTTCAGCAGCCGTATTGCCATTAATGACTGACGCTTTCCAGACTTTCACTGGCTGCTCATCAATCTCCATCCAGCTCATCGGCCACGGATTAAAAGCGCGGATGCAGCGTTCAAGTTGAGCGGCAGACAAGGACCAGTCGAGCCGGGCTTCTTCTTTACTCAGTTTTTCAGCATATGTCACCAGCGCCTCATCCTGAACTTCCGGTTTCGCCGTATTGTCAGCAAGCTGCTGCAGCGTCTCGATAAGCCCTTGCGGACCGAGGCCTGCCAGTTTGTCATACAGCGTAGCGCTGGTATCGTCTGCAGTAATAGGGCACGCCAGTTTATGCAGCATGTCGCCAGTGTCTAAACCTACGTCCATCTTCATGATTGTGACGCCGGTTTCAGCATCCCCCGCCCACAGGGAGCGCTGGATAGGTGCCGCACCACGCCAGCGCGGGAGCAAGGAGCCATGCACGTTGATACAACCCAGACGAGGCATATCAAGCACCGCTTTTGGCAGAATTAAACCGTAAGCCACCACGACCATTACGTCGGCGTTCAGGTCAGCAACCAGCTGCTGATTTTCCTGAGGGCGTAAGGATGCGGGCTGGAAAACAGGAAGCCCATGCTCTTCTGCCAGCACCTTTACCGGGCTCGGCATCAGTTTTTTACCGCGACCAGCCGGACGGTCCGGCTGGGTAAAGACGCCGACAACCTGGTGACCAGAAGATAACAGCGCGTCAAGATGACGCGCTGCAAAATCAGGGGTTCCCGCGAAGATAATACGTAGTGTTTTAGACACGATGATCCTTGTATCCGGGGGGACGTTATGCGCGAGAGCGCAAACGATCCAGTTTCTCTACTTTTTGACGAATACGCTGCTGTTTCAACGGCGAGAGGTAATCGATAAACAGCTTACCGACCAGGTGATCCATCTCATGCTGAATGCAAATTGCCAGCAGGTCATCTGCTTCCAGTTCGAACGGATTACCGTCACGATCCAAAGCGCGAATTTTCACTTTTTCGGCACGTGGCACCAAAGCGCGCTGTTCCGGAATAGAAAGACAACCTTCCTCAATGCCCGTTTCACCGCTCTTCTCAAGCAATTCAGGGTTGATCAGCACCAGACGCTCATCGCGATTTTCAGAAACGTCGATCACGATAATACGTTTGTGAATGTCTACCTGCGTCGCCGCCAGGCCAATGCCTTCTTCGGCGTACATGGTATCGAACATATCATCAACGATACGCTGGATTTCTGCATTCACTTCTTTAACCGGTTCAGCGACGATGCGAAGGCGCTCGTCCGGAATATGTAACACTTGCAAAACTGCCATAAATTTCCAGAGTCGTGTTCAGGAGTTGATAAGAATATTACTTCTATTCTAGACAAATCCCGGGTCGATTGACAGCATCAGTGACCAATCGCAATGATTGCGCAGGCCGCTTATGGCAGGGGGAAAGGATGACGTCTATCGAGATATGGCTACGGCTAATACACACAGGTTCATTATGTGGCGATGGAATGCTGGAAGCGGCTGCACGGCTGCACAAGCAAAAAAATATCGATGCTTCCGCTGTCAGAGACGCCGGGCTGTCAGCAAAACAGGCTGAACGGTTCTTTGCCCCAGATGAGGGTGAGCTGGAGCGTAGTCTGGTGTGGCTTGAGCAGCCGGGAAATCATTTATTAACGGCAACCCATCCGCTTTATCCTCCTTTACTTCGAGCAATTCCTGATTATCCCGGTGCATTATTCGTAAAAGGTAACCCTGAAACGCTTAATGCTGCCCAGCTGGCGGTCGTGGGTAGCCGTGCGCCGTCATGGTATGGAGAACGATGGGGGAAAATTCTGTGCGAACAACTTTCGCAAAGTGGTTTCACAATCACCAGCGGACTGGCCTGCGGTATAGATGGTGTTGCTCACAACGCCGCGCTGTCTGTAAAAGGGCGTAGCGTGGCCGTACTGGGGAACGGCCTGTTTAGCATTTATCCCCGTCGGCATCAGGCGCTGGCTATGCGGCTTATCGAAGCTGACGGGGCGATAGTGTCTGAGTTCCCTCTTTCGGCGCAGCCCCGGCCGGCAAACTTTCCGCGTCGTAATCGAATCATCAGCGGGCTTAGCCAGGGTGTATTGGTCGTTGAAGCGGCAGTGCGAAGCGGCTCGCTGGTCACTGCACGATGCGCGCTCGATCAGGGGAGGGAGGTTTTCGCCTTACCCGGCCCGATTGGTAACCCGGGGTGTGAAGGACCACACTGGCTGATAAAGCAGGGTGCGACGCCGGTAACAGAAGCGCGGGACATTCTTGAAAATTTGCAATATGGCTTGCAATGTCTGCAGGAAGATCCCGAAAAGCGACATTATTCATCAGATCAGGGAAAGGTGGCATTGCCATTTCCCAAGCTCCTGGCTAACGTAGGAGATGAGGTAACACCTGTTGACGTTGTCGCTGAACGTGCCGGCCAACCTGTGCCAGTAACGGTAGCACAGCTACTCGAACTGGAGTTAGCAGGGTGGATCGCAGCTGTACCCGGCGGCTATGTCCGATTAAGGAGGGCATGCCATGTTCGACGTACTGATGTATTTGTTTGAGACTTACATCCATAACGAAGCAGAAATGCGAGTGGATCAGGACAAATTGACACAGGATCTTACCGATGCGGGGTTTGAGCGGGAAGATATCTATAATGCGTTGATGTGGCTGGAAAAACTGGCTGATTATCAGGAAGGCCTCGCCGAACCGATGCAGCTTGCTTCTGACCCGTTGTCAGTACGCATTTATACCGCAGAAGAGTGTGAAAGGCTGGACGCCAGCTGCCGGGGATTCATCTTATTCCTTGAGCAGATTCAGGTGCTGAACCTCGAAACGAGAGAAATGGTGATAGAGCGTGTCATGGCGCTGGATACGGCAGAATTTGAATTGGAAGATCTGAAATGGGTGATTCTGATGGTTCTGTTTAATATCCCGGGCTGTGAAAATGCCTATCAGCAAATGGAAGAATTACTCTTTGAAGTGAATGAAGGTATGCTGCATTAATTCTATGTGTAGCACCAAGAGTTGTTATGGCCAAATCAGCACTATTCACGGTGCATAAAAATGAGCCCTGCCCGCAGTGCGGGGCTGAACTTGTTATTCGGTCCGGGAAACACGGCCCGTTTCTCGGTTGTTCACACTATCCGGAATGTGATTATGTCCGTCCTCTGAAAAGCCAGGCGGATGGACATATCGTCAAAATTCTGGAAGGACAGCTATGTCCTCTTTGTGGTGGTGAACTAGCGCTACGTCAGGGCCGTTTCGGTATGTTTATTGGCTGTAGCCGTTATCCGGAATGTGAGCATACGGAACAAATTGATAAGCCTGATGAAACGGCGATTGCGTGTCCTCAGTGTCAGCGCGGTCAGCTGGTACAGCGCCGTTCCCGCTATGGTAAGACCTTCCATTCCTGCGATCGCTACCCTGAATGCCAGTTCGTTATCAATTTCAAACCGGTAGCGGGCGTCTGCACTCATTGCAACTATCCGCTACTTATCGAGAAGAAAACGGCGCAAGGTATGAAACGCTTCTGCGCCAGCAAACAATGTGGAAAGCCGGTTACGGCGGATCAAAATAGTGAATAATAACCTGCCATCAGGCTCCATTGCGCATGCTGTGGACGTGCTGAAAAATGAAAAAGTCATCGCCTATCCAACTGAAGCTGTTTTTGGGGTCGGTTGCGATCCTGACAGCGAGACGGCTGTGAGCCGCCTGCTTGCCTTAAAACAAAGACCCGTAGAGAAAGGGTTGATTTTGATAGCTGCGAATTACGAGCAGCTTAAGCCCTACATTGATGACTCTATGCTGACACCGGCGCAGCGCGAGACTATTTTCTCCGCATGGCCCGGACCGGTGACCTTTGTTTTCCCGGCGCAGCCGACAACACCGCGCTGGCTGACTGGACGCTTTGATTCCCTCGCCGTTCGCGTCACCGATCATCCTCTGGTGGTTGAGCTTTGCCTGGCATTTGGTAAACCGCTGGTCTCAACCAGCGCCAACCTGACCGGATTGCCACCTTGTCGTACAACTGAAGAAGTGCTGGCACAGTTCGGAAATGACTTCCCGGTTGCTGTTGGAGAGACGGGAGGGCGCCTGAATCCGTCTGAAATTCGCGACGCTTTGACCGGCGAACGTTTTCGCCAGGGGTAATCTCATGGAAACCTATGCTGTTTTTGGTAATCCGATTGCACACAGCAAGTCACCTCTGATCCATCAGCAATTTGCGGAGCAGCTGCAGATAAATCATCCCTATGGCCGCGTACTGGCACCGGTAGATGCATTTATTCCAACGCTTGAGGCTTTTTTCGCCGCAGGTGGTAAAGGTGCGAATGTGACGGTTCCTTTTAAAGAGGAAGCTTTCGAACGTGCTGATGAACTGACCGAGCGCGCTTCTCTTGCCGGTGCAGTAAATACCCTAAAACGGCTTGAGGACGGACGTCTTCTGGGCGACAACACCGACGGAATAGGGTTGCTGAGCGATCTGGAACGACTGTCGTTTATTAAACCCGGGTTCCGGGTCCTGCTGATTGGTGCGGGTGGCGCATCGCGGGGAGTACTGTTACCTCTGCTTTCCCTGGACTGTGCGGTGACCATTACCAACCGAACTTTTTCCCGGGCAGAAGCGCTGGCGGCGTTGTTTGCGCATACCGGCAGCGTAAGTGCGGTAGCGCTTGACGATCTTGCCGAACGTGAGTTCGATCTTGTCATTAATGCCACATCCAGCGGCATCAGTGGCGAGATCCCGGCGATCCCCGCTTCGCTGGTCAGCGCGCACATGTACTTCTATGACATGTTCTATCAGAAAGGGAATACGCCCTTCCTGAACTGGTGCGAACAACACGGTGCGAAACAGTTAGCCGATGGGCTGGGAATGCTGGTGGGGCAGGCTGCGCATGCGGTGCTGCTCTGGCACGGGGTGTTGCCTGCAGTCGAGCCGGTCATTGAAAATCTAAAGCAGGAGCTTTCGGCGTGAATCAGGCTATTCATTTCCCGGACAGAGAGAGCTGGGATGAGCATAAGCAGGCGGTCTGTTTTCCGGTGCTGGTGCAGGGTATGCAGCTTACCTGTGCCATCCATGGAGAAGCGCTGTTACATCGTTTTGGCGGCACAGACCCGATAGCCGTTTTTTGCGAAAATCGCTGGGATCTGGAAGAGGAAGCCAGCGATTTAATCCGCGAGCAGCAGGAAAACGATCAGGGTTGGGTTTGGTTATCCTGATCCAAATAGTCATTCTTCCATTTTACGTAGTTGTTCGCCGAGTATTTTAATCCTTCGATCTCTGCCTCCTTCAGGGGGCGGATCTGTTTTACCGGGCTTCCCAGATAGAGATAACCACTTTCCAGACGTTTGTTCTGCGGAACCAGGCTACCGGCCCCAATCATTACGTCTTCTTCTACTATCACGCCATCCAGCAAAATCGATCCCATGCCAACAAGCACCCGATTACCGATAGTGCAGCCGTGAAGCATCACTTTATGTCCGACGGTAACATCTTCTCCAATGATGAGGGGATTGCCCTCCGGGTTATAAGAGGATTTGTGCGTAACATGCAGAACGCTACCGTCCTGAATATTGGTACGGGCACCGATCGACACATAATTTACATCTCCCCTGATGGCGACGAGCGGCCAGATACTGACGTCATCGGCCATTCGGACATCACCAATGACCACGCTGGTGGCATCGATCATCACGCGATCGCCTTTTTGGGGGAACAGATCTTTATAAGGGCGTAACACTGCAGACATAACTACCTCTAAGGATGAGCGCTATACGGAAGACTTGATCATATTATTGGATCGAGGCAAGGCAAAATGCGTCAATATTTAAGCAGATCGGGCGGGATTTCAGCGAAAAGCGCGGAAAATCAGCAGTCGAAAAAAAAGATCTAAAAAACACTTGTGCTAAAAATTGGGATCCCTATAATGCGCCTCCATCGACACGGCGGATGTGAATCACTTCACAGTTAACCCGGTCGGTTGAAGAGAAAAA
>NZ_JADBRK010000029.1:0-28929 GCF_014930595.1 Enterobacter cloacae complex sp. P42RS | reverse complement strand
GGGTTAACTGTGAAGTGATTCACATCCGCCGTGTCGATGGAGGCGCATTATAGGGAGTTCTCCGCAGCCCGCAACCGCTAAATGACAGAAAAATGACTGACTGCTGCATTCCCCAGCAAAACCCCGCCTTATACCCTTTTACACACAGAGTTATCCACAGCGCTTCGAAAAAGTGAAAATATGCGAGCGTTGCGCAAACGTTTTCGTTAAAATGCTCGCGCTTAACAAGGAGGCCTCGTCAGGTGTGTTAGATGAGTTTTTCGCTGGAAAATTCATCTAACGCTCTCTGTAATCGTGAAATCCAGGGGATTTACCATGCAACAACGTCGTCCAGTCCGCCGCGCTCTGCTCAGTGTTTCTGATAAAGCCGGTATCGTCGAATTCGCTCAGGCACTTTCCGCACGCGGTGTGGAGCTGCTTTCTACAGGCGGTACCGCTCGCCTGTTAGCAGAAAAAGGTCTGCCGGTAACCGAAGTGTCCGACTACACCGGTTTCCCGGAAATGATGGATGGACGCGTCAAAACCCTGCATCCGAAAGTGCACGGCGGCATTCTGGGCCGTCGCGGTCAGGACGACGGCATTATGGAACAGCATGATATCGCGCCTATCGATATGGTCGTTGTTAACCTCTACCCGTTCGCCCAGACCGTCGCCCGCGAAGGCTGCTCTCTGGAAGATGCGGTTGAGAATATTGATATCGGCGGTCCAACCATGGTGCGCTCCGCGGCGAAGAACCATAAAGATGTGGCCATCGTGGTGAAGAGCAGCGACTACAGCGCCATTATTAATGAGATGGATGCTAACGACGGCTCCCTCACTCTCGAAACCCGCTTCGACCTTGCGATTAAGGCGTTCGAACACACCGCCGCGTACGACAGCATGATTGCCAACTACTTCGGTAGCCTGGTTCCTGCCTACCACGGTGAAAGCAAAGATCCTTCTGGCCGCTTCCCGCGCACCCTGAACCTGAACTTCATTAAGAAGCAGGATATGCGTTACGGTGAGAACAGCCACCAGCAGGCTGCCTTCTATATAGAAGAAGAGGTAAAAGAAGCCTCCGTTGCGACCGCCCAGCAGGTTCAGGGCAAAGCCCTTTCCTATAACAACATTGCCGACACCGACGCCGCACTGGAATGCGTGAAAGAGTTCAGCGAGCCAGCCTGCGTTATCGTCAAGCACGCCAACCCGTGCGGCGTTGCAGTAAGCACCTCTATTCTGGATGCCTACGATCGCGCCTACAAAACCGACCCGACCTCCGCATTCGGCGGCATTATTGCCTTCAACCGCGAGCTGGATGCTGAGACCGCGCAGGCCATTATCTCCCGCCAGTTTGTCGAAGTGATCATCGCGCCATCAGCCTCCGAAGACGCGCTGAAAATCACTGCGGCAAAACAGAACGTGCGCGTACTGGTTTGCGGCCAGTGGGCAGAACGCGTGCCGGGCCTGGACTTCAAGCGCGTAAACGGCGGTCTGCTGGTGCAGGATCGCGATTTGGGTATGGTGACAGAAGCCGACCTGCGCGTGGTGACCAAACGTCAGCCAACCGAACAGGAGCTGCGCGACGCGCTGTTCTGCTGGAAAGTGGCGAAGTTCGTGAAGTCTAACGCCATTGTTTACGCCAAAGAGAACATGACCATCGGGATAGGCGCAGGCCAGATGAGCCGCGTTTACTCTGCGAAAATCGCGGGTATTAAAGCAGGTGACGAAGGCCTGGAAGTGAAAGGCTCCGCCATGGCCTCTGACGCCTTCTTCCCGTTCCGCGACGGTATCGACGCTGCGGCTGCGGTGGGCATCACCTGTGTGATCCAGCCTGGCGGCTCTATCCGCGACGACGAGGTTATTGCCGCTGCCGACGAACACGGCATCGCAATGATCTTCACCGACATGCGCCACTTCCGCCATTAATTCCCGGAGCAGAAAATGAAAGTATTAGTGATTGGTAATGGCGGGCGCGAGCACGCGCTGGCGTGGAAAGCGGCGCAGTCTCCGCAGGTTAAAACTGTCTTCGTGGCACCAGGTAACGCCGGTACCGCACTGGAACCCGCGCTGCAGAACGTGGATATCGGCGTGACCGATATCCCGGCGCTGCTGAGCTTTGCCCAGAGCGAAAAAATCGACCTGACCATCGTCGGCCCGGAAGCGCCGCTGGTAATTGGCGTGGTTGACGCCTTCCGCGCTGCGGGCCTGAAAATCTTCGGTCCAACGGAAGGTGCCGCGCAGCTGGAAGGCTCAAAAGCCTTCACCAAGGATTTCCTCGCGCGTCATAACATTCCTACGGCGGAATATCAGAACTTCACCGAGGTAGAGCCTGCTCTGGCTTACCTGCGTGAAAAAGGCGCGCCAATTGTGATCAAAGCCGACGGCCTGGCTGCCGGGAAAGGCGTTATCGTCGCGATGACGCTCGAAGAAGCCGAAGCGGCCGTTCAGGATATGCTGGCAGGCAACGCCTTTGGCGATGCGGGCCACCGCATTGTGATCGAAGAGTTCCTCGACGGCGAAGAGGCGAGCTTTATCGTAATGGTCGACGGCGAGCACGTTCTGCCGATGGCCACCAGCCAGGATCACAAGCGCGTGGGCAATGGCGATACCGGCCCCAACACCGGCGGGATGGGCGCTTACTCCCCTGCTCCCGTTGTTACCGATGAGGTGCATCAGCGCACCATGGATCGCATCATCTGGCCTACCGTGAAGGGCATGGCGGCGGAAGGCAATACCTACACCGGTTTCCTCTACGCGGGCCTGATGATTGACAAGCAGGGTAACCCGAAGGTGATTGAATTCAACTGCCGCTTCGGCGATCCGGAAACCCAGCCGATCATGCTGCGCATGAAATCCGACCTGGTGGATCTGTGCCTGGCGGCCTGCGAAGGCAAGCTGGACGAGAAAACCTCAGAGTGGGACGAGCGTGCGTCTCTGGGCGTGGTGATTGCTGCGGGTGGCTATCCGGGGAACTACAGCACCGGAGATGAGATCCACGGCCTGCCGCTGGAAGAGATTGACGGCGCGAAGGTGTTCCACGCCGGTACGAAGCTGGCTGACGATGACCGCGTGCTCACCAACGGCGGCCGCGTGCTGTGTGCGACCGCGCTGGGCCAGACCGTGGCAGAAGCGCAGAAACGCGCCTATGCGCTGATGGCGGATATTCACTGGAACGGCAGCTTCAGCCGTCAGGATATCGGTTATCGTGCTATTGCGCGGGAGCAGGGGGAGTAATTTCCCCCTAACCCTAACCCTAACCCTGACCCTCTCCCTCAAGGGAGAGGGAACTTAAATCAAAAACTTTTCTCTGTCGGCTGCCAGGTGCAGAAGTCTTCGTTCGCCACCAGCAGCAGCTGAGAGCCTTCCGGCGCCTCAAGCCACGCCACGCTCACTTCCATAGACGAATGCCGCTGACGGCGCTGAATGTGTTCGGTTGCCCAGGATTCAAGCTCAGGCTTTACGGTCTGCCCTTCGCAGGTGGTCACCGTGCCATCGGCATGCCAGCGCCCCTGGCGCAGCACCACGCGGCCCTGACGCAGCGCGTCGCTGGTCTGACGGAGCTGTTCGGCGCGGTAGCGGTAAAGGGCGACCTGATCGCTGGAAAGCTGCTGTTTCAACCCTCTGACTTCATGCTGCATAAAGCTCAGCTCGCCGTGGTCGTCGAAACGCACCTTCACGTGTTCGGGGGTCTTGCTGTAGATGTTCAGTTCAATCAGCGACAGTGCATCGCCCTGCCAGCGGTACTCTGCGGTCGAGGTGTTGCCGTTATGCCACGGGCTGAACGCGGTAAGCATATGGACTTCATCGCTGGAATCTTTACGCCAGATCCTGACCGCGCCCTGGTTGTCAGCGTAGCCGCTGGCGGTAAACGGGGGGAGTGAGGAATCATGGCTACAGGCAGACAGCAACAGTACGCCTGCCAGCGCGAGCGTTCCACGCCAGAATGACAAAAGGGGCGTTGCCGCCCCTTCGTTAAAACTGTTCACTGCCACGCGTCTTACTTAACTGCGTCTTTCAGTGCTTTACCAGAAACAAATGCCGGCACGTTAGCTGCGGCGATTTTGATTTCTTTACCGGTCTGCGGGTTGCGGCCAGTACGCTCAGCGCGGTGGTTCACTTTGAAGGTACCGAAACCAACCAGTTGTACAGCATCGCCTTCTTTCAGAGACTCAGTAATAGCAGCCAGGGTAGATTCCAGAGCAGCTTTAGCCTGCACTTTAGACAGATCAGCCTTGTCCGCAATTACATCAATCAGTTGAGTCTTGTTCATAAGTTATCCTTTCAATGTGTTTATCGCTTGCTAAGCATCGAGTGCGACGAAAATGCCAAAAAAGCACTCTCCTGCATACACGCACCGATAGCCACTTTTTTTCGCCCCCCAAATGTAGACCAGACGGGGGGCAGAAGGGAAGAGTCGAGGTGCGACAAAACAGGCGTTAAATCACGTTTTGTTGTCTCATTGGTTAAAAATTATACCAATATTGCTCTCACCGGCCTCACGCAGGTCCGCGCGCAGCCCTTTGATCAGCTCAATATCACGCTCTTCACACTCTGCCAGCAGGCGGAAAATCTCCCACTGAATATCCCATTCCTGTTCAACCGCCGGGTTAGCACGCAGCTCTTCGTCGGTCATTTCACGGCCTTCCTGCGTCATTTCCAGCATCGCGACGGTCGTGATGGATGCCTTACTGACTTCAATGGCGTGCTCCAGCGTTTCACCGCTCAGACGGGAGTGGATCAGCTCGCTCAACGCCACGCAGGCGTCGATTGCCGGATAAACGCCGTACAGGTCGTAATCGTCCGCCGCCGGGATCGCCTCTTCCAGCTTTTCGAGCTGTGAATCGAAGTTCACCTTTGCGTCTTTCACCGTCAGCGTCTCCCAGATCAAATCCAGGATACGTCGATAAATCTGGCCTTCGCCAAACTCCGTTTGCTTACAGAACGCGGCATAGTTGGGATACATGCGCTCGCACAGGCAAGCCATAAACGTCACGTGCTGCCAGCTTTCCAGCTTCTCAAGGCGCAGATGAATCGGGTTTTGTAACATGATGATGTCTCGAATCGAAAATTAGCCGCAGTTTACCTGAATCACGGCTGAATTTCCTGCCAACGAATGAATGCCGGACGTGAAGAGGCAACGGCGTCAGCCCAGCGGGTTGGCTCCGGTAACCGGTAGCCCTTCATGCAGCGCTGCACCCACGCCAGCGCGCTGTCCATGCTCACCCGATGTCCGGTGGCGATAAACAGCGGATTACAGCGCGCTTTACTGCGCCAGACCCACGCCAGCTGCTCGCCTTTATGGATAAGCGGCGCCAGCGCGCCCGGTTCGGCAGAAAGCGGCTCAAACGCGCCGCACAGGCGTTTTTTCGCCACGCCGATGGTCGGCACGTCCACCAGCAGACCAAAGTGGCTGGCGACGCCTAAGCGACGCGGATGGGAGATACCGTGCCCGTCAACAAACAGGAGGTCAGGTTTTTGCGAGAGTTGCTCCCACGCGGCCAGCAGCGCGGGGTATTCGCGGAAGGAGAGAAAGCCGGGAATATAGGGCATGGTGGTGGCGATACGCGCCACCTTGTACTCCACCAGCTCCAGCGACGGGTATTTCAGCACCACCATCGCCGCCCGCGTCACTTCACCGCCCTGCTCGAACCCGACGTCCGCCCCGCCAATGTACTGCGGGGGATCCTTATCCAGACGATCCTCGCGGATCACCGATGAAGCCAGTTCGATTTGCTGAGCGCGTAGCGACGCGAGATCCATAACCACTCCTTACTTGTGATACTGGGCAGAAAGCCGATGCACCGCCTCCACAAATACGCCTGCGTGTTCAGGCGGCACATCCTGATGAATGCCGTGGCCGAGGTTAAAGACGTGGCCTTCACCCTGGCCGAAACCAGACAGTATAGTCGACACTTCCTCTTCGATGCGGGCAGGCTGAGCATAGAGCATGGACGGGTCCATGTTGCCCTGTAGCGCCACTTTGTCGCCCACACGACGGCGCGCATCGGCAATATCGGTGGTCCAGTCGAGGCCCAGCGCGTCGCAGCCGGTGGCCGCCATCGCTTCCAGCCATTGGCCGCCGCCTTTAGTGAACAGCGTTACCGGCACGCGGCGACCGTCGTTTTCACGCAGCAGGCCATCGACGATTTTGTGCATGTAGTACAGGGAGAACTGCTGATAATCACGTCCGGTCAGCACGCCGCCCCAGGTGTCGAAAATCATCACAGACTGCGCACCCGCTTTAATCTGCGCGTTGAGGTAGAGCGTAACGCTCTTCGCCAGCTTATCGAGCAGCGCATGCAGCGCCAGCGGTTCGGCGTACATCATCTTTTTAATCATGGTGAAGGCTTTGCTGCTGCCGCCTTCAACCATGTAGGTGGCCAGCGTCCACGGGCTGCCGGAGAACCCAATCAGCGGCACTTCGCCTTTCAGTTCGCGACGAATGGTGCGCACGGCGTTCATCACGTAGCCCAGCTCGCCTTCCGGATCGGGGATCGGCAGCTTATCGACGTCGGCTTTGCTTTTGATCGGCGAGGTAAAGCGCGGGCCCTCGCCGGTTTCGAAATAGAGCCCCAGGCCCATAGCGTCCGGAATGGTAAGAATGTCCGAAAAGAGAATGGCGGCATCCAGCGGGAAGCGGCGCAGCGGCTGGAGCGTCACCTCACAGGCCAGCTCGGCGTTTTTGCACAGCGACATAAAATCGCCCGCCTGCGCGCGCGTGGCTTTGTACTCTGGCAGATAGCGTCCCGCCTGGCGCATCATCCACACCGGGGTGACATCAACGGGCTGGCGCAGCAGCGCACGCAGATAACGATCGTTCTTCAGTTCGGTCATTTTGCAGTTCCTTATTGCGTCAGTCCGTCAGTGTAACACTACTCATACTCGGCCCGACACATTGCCACGGTATCTTCTATCAGGCGACGCGCCACCGTTCCCGGAGGGGGTAACAGCGGTAAATTGTCGTAGCGGTACCAGTTCGCCTCCAGCAGCTCTTTCTGGTCGATAACAATCTCGCCGCTGTCATATTCCGCCATAAACGCGGTCATCAGAGACATCGGGAACGGCCACGGCTGGGAGGTCACGTAGCGCAGGTTCTTCACCTTGATGCTGCTCTCCTCCATCACCTCGCGCGCCACCGCCTGCTCCAGCGTTTCGCCTACTTCGACGAACCCGGCGAGGACGGTATGAATGCCGTTGCGATGACGGGTATGTTGCGCCAGCAGGATGGAATCATCACGGCGAATGGCAACGATGATGCACGGCGCGATTTGGGGGTAGTAGCGTTCACGGCAGTGGCCGCAGAGCAGCGCCCATTCGGTTTTGCTTGGGTGCATGGTGTGGCCGCAGTAACCGCAATATTTGTGCGAACGGTAAAACTCCGCCAGCTGCACGCCCCGCCCCGCCAGCTGGAACAGGCCGACGTCAAGATCTAACACCTGACGTACGGATCCCATATCCTGACGGCGCGCCTGTTGGATCAACCACACGGGATCGCCCTGCCACTCGCCGATCTTCCGCGCGGGATGGCCCACCAGATCGAACGTTTCCGCGGTACCGTAGGGCAACTCTCCTGAGGGCAGCCATAATTTTTGTTCGTGACTGACGATCCACCAACCCAGATCTGATTTTTCAATAATACGATCCATATCTATTGCACTACCTTCGCTTCACTGACATGTTGTTAGCATTGTGGTTACATTTTGGATAAGCAGATCCCATTCTAAACCTTATGGAGTCGACCATGTTAAACCAGCTGGAAAGCCTGACTGAGCGCGTTGGAGGAAGTAACACCCTGGTGGATCGCTGGCTACATGTGCGCAAGCATCTCCTTGTGGCGTATTACAATCTGGTCGGTCTTAAGCCTGGCAAAGAATCCTTTATGCGGCTGAACGAAAAAGCGCTGGATGATTTTTGTCAGAGCCTTGTCGACTACCTCTCCGACGGCCATTTCAACATTTATGAACGCATTATCCGCGAAATGGAAGGGACAACGCCGTATTTAGCGGCCAGCAAACTCTGTCCGCAGCTTGAAGCCAATACCCAGCAGATCATGGACTATTACGATTCCACGCTCGAGAACGCCATCGATCACGATAACTATCTTGAGTTCCAGCAGGCGCTGTCCGACCTGGGCGAAGCGCTGGAAGAGCGATTCACGCTGGAAGATAAGCTCATCGCCCTCGTACTGGATAACAACCTGAATATCAGCAGCAGCGATAACGTTGCGCGCCCTGCTTGAGTTCTTAACCGTTAACGAGTAATTTACAACCAGTCGCCCCTCTGCGGAGGGGGATTTTTCTTGTCGGAGTGCCCAGTGTGTAAGCACGGGCTGAGACCGTTAATTCGGGATCCGCGGAACCTGATCAGGTTAATACCTGCGAAGGGAACAAGAGTCACGCTGCTGTTGTATCGCCCCTGGGGCGATCTCCTCTTGCTTCATCCGTCGTCTGACAAGCCATGTCCTTCACTTCTGGAATGAGCTATGTCTACAACAAAACTGACCCGCCGCGAACAGCGTGCACAGGCCCAACACTTCATCGATACCCTGGAAGGCACCGCTTTCCCGAACTCGAAACGCATCTACATCACCGGTTCACAGGCCGATATCCGCGTGCCGATGCGCGAAATCCAGCTCAGCCCGACGCTTATCGGCGGCAGCAAAGAGAATCCGCAGTATGAAGACAACGAAGCCGTGCCGGTGTATGACACCTCCGGCCCATACGGCGATCCTGATGTTGCTATCAACGTGCAGCAAGGTCTGGCAAAGCTGCGCCAGCCGTGGATTGAGGCGCGTAACGACTGCGAAGAACTGAGCGTACGCAGTTCTGCGTACACCAAAGAACGCCTGGCCGACGACGGCCTGGACGCGCTGCGCTTTACCGGCCTGCTGACGCCAAAACGCGCCAGAGCGGGCAAGTGCGTAACCCAGCTGCACTACGCGCGCCAGGGTATCGTCACGCCGGAGATGGAGTTCATCGCCATCCGCGAAAACATGGGCCGCGAGCGCATCCGCAGCGAAATATTGCGCCACCAGCATCCGGGTGAAGGCTTTGGTGCTCGCCTGCCGGAGAACATCACGCCGGAGTTTGTGCGTGACGAAGTGGCCGCCGGCCGCGCGATTATCCCCGCCAACATCAACCACCCGGAATCGGAGCCGATGATTATCGGCCGCAACTTCCTGGTGAAGGTTAACGCCAACATCGGCAACTCGGCGGTGACGTCATCCATCGAAGAAGAGGTGGAAAAGCTGGTCTGGTCCACGCGCTGGGGCGCGGACACGGTGATGGACCTCTCCACTGGCCGCTACATCCACGAAACCCGCGAGTGGATCCTGCGTAACAGCCCGGTGCCGATCGGCACCGTCCCGATTTACCAGGCGCTGGAGAAGGTCAACGGCATTGCTGAAAACCTCACCTGGGAAGCGTTCCGCGACACGCTGCTGGAGCAGGCGGAACAGGGCGTGGACTACTTCACCATCCACGCGGGCGTGCTGCTGCGCTACGTGCCGATGACCGCGAAGCGTCTGACCGGTATCGTCTCGCGGGGTGGCTCCATCATGGCGAAATGGTGCCTGTCCCATCATCAGGAAAACTTCCTCTACGAGCACTTCCGCGAGATCTGCGAAATCTGCGCCGCGTACGACGTCTCCCTGTCGCTGGGCGACGGCCTGCGTCCTGGCTCCATCCGTGATGCCAACGACGAAGCGCAGTTTGCCGAGCTGCACACCCTGGGCGAGCTGACCAAAATCGCCTGGGAGTATGACGTGCAGGTGATGATTGAAGGCCCGGGCCACGTGCCGATGCAGATGATCCGCCGCAACATGACCGAGGAGCTGGAGCACTGCCACGAAGCGCCGTTCTACACCCTGGGGCCGTTGACCACGGACATCGCACCGGGCTACGACCACTTCACCTCCGGGATTGGCGCGGCGATGATCGGCTGGTTCGGCTGCGCCATGCTCTGCTACGTGACGCCGAAAGAGCACCTCGGCCTGCCAAACAAAGAGGACGTGAAGCAGGGGCTGATTACCTACAAAATTGCCGCCCACGCGGCGGATCTGGCCAAAGGCCATCCGGGGGCGCAAATCCGCGATAACGCCATGTCGAAGGCGCGCTTTGAATTCCGCTGGGAAGACCAGTTCAACCTGGCGTTAGATCCGTTCACCGCCCGCGCCTATCACGACGAGACCCTGCCGCAGGAATCAGGCAAAGTCGCGCACTTCTGCTCTATGTGCGGGCCAAAATTCTGCTCGATGAAAATCAGCCAGGAGGTGCGGGATTACGCCGCCGCGCAGACCATTGAAGTCGGTATGGCGGACATGTCGGAAACCTTCCGCGCCAGAGGCGGCGAAATTTACCTCAAAAAAGAGGAGGCGTAATGTACAAGCCCGATTTCCCCTCCGTGCCCTTTCGCTTAGGACTTTACCCGGTGGTGGACAGCGTGGAGTGGATCGAACGCCTGCTGGAGGCCGGCGTTCGCACCCTCCAGCTACGCATCAAAGATAAGCGTGATGAAGAGGTGGAGGCCGACGTCGCCGCCGCCATCGCGCTGGGGCATCGCTACACTGCTCGCCTGTTTATCAACGACTACTGGCGGCTGGCCGTTAAGCACCGGGCGTACGGCGTGCATTTGGGCCAGGAGGATCTGGAAACCACCGATCTGAACGCCATTCGCCAGGCTGGTCTGCGCCTTGGCGTTTCAACACACGATGATATGGAAATCGACGTGGCGCTGGCGGCCCGCCCCTCCTACATCGCCCTCGGTCACGTTTTTCCGACGCAAACCAAGCAGATGCCTTCTGCCCCGCAGGGTCTGACGCAGCTGACGGCGCACGTTAAGCGCCTTGCCGATTACCCGACCGTCGCCATCGGTGGAATCAGCCTTGAACGCGCCCCGGCGGTGCTGGAGACCGGCGTCGGCAGTATCGCCGTCGTCAGCGCTATCACCCAGGCGGCAGACTGGCGGTCCGCCACCGCGCAGCTTTTACAGCTGGCAGGAGCAGGCGATGAATGACCGCGATTTTATGCGCTACAGCCGCCAGATCCTGCTGGAGGATATTGCCATTGACGGGCAGCAAAAGCTGCTCGCCAGCCGGGTACTGATTGTCGGCCTGGGCGGATTAGGCGCGCCCGCCGCGCTGTATCTGGCCGGTGCGGGCGTGGGCACGCTGGTGCTGGCCGATGACGACGAGGTGCACCTCAGCAACCTGCAACGGCAAATCCTCTTCACAACTAAAGATGTCAACCAGCCTAAAGCGCAGATCACCCGGCAGCGGCTTAACCAGCTTAATCCGGATATCGAACTGATTGCGCTCCAGACGCGGCTTAGCGGAGACGAGCTGCAACGTGAAGTTGCCCTTGCCGACGCGGTGCTGGACTGCACGGACAACATGGCGACGCGCCAGGCCATCAACGCGGCCTGTGTTGCACAGAACACGCCGCTTATCACCGCCAGCGCGGTGGGGTTCGGCGGGCAGATAATGGTCCTGACCCCGCCGTGGGCGCAGGGCTGTTACCGCTGCCTGTGGCCGGACGAGGCTGAACCGGAGCGTAACTGCCGCACGGCAGGCATTCTTGGCCCGGTGGTGGGCGTGATGGGTACCCTTCAGGCGCTGGAGGCTATCAAGCTGCTCAGCGGCATGGAGACGGAACGCAACACGCTCCGGCTGTTCGACGCCCGCTCCAGCGGCTGGCGCCATCTGGCACTACACCGCGCCAGCCACTGCCCGGTATGCGGAGGCCACGATGCGCATTCTGTTTAACGATGAGCCGATGACGTGCGACGACGGTCTCACCGTTGCCGCCCTGCTCGACAAATTGCGCCAGCTCAAGCCGGGAACGGCGCTGGCGCTCAATCAACAGGTCCTGCCGCGCGAGCAGTGGGAACTTCAGCAGGTCAATGAAGGCGACCAGATCCTGCTGTTTCAGGTTATCGCTGGGGGCTGAGATGTTACGTATTGCTGATAAAGTCTTTGATTCACATCTGTTTACCGGAACCGGCAAATTCGCCTCGCCGCAGCTGATGGTGGATGCTATTCGTGAAAGTGGCAGCCAGCTGGTGACGCTGGCGATGAAGCGCGTGGATCTGCGCCAGCACAACGATGCCATACTTGCGCCGCTCCTGGAGGCAGGCGTGACGCTGCTGCCCAACACCTCCGGCGCGAAAACGGCCGAGGAGGCGATGTTCGCCGCACAGCTGGCGCGGGAAGCGCTCGGTACCCGCTGGCTGAAGCTGGAAATTCACCCGGATGCCCGCTGGCTGCTGCCCGACCCGATCGAGACCCTGAAAGCCGCAGAAAAGCTGGTGCAGCAGGGGTTTACCGTTCTGCCTTACTGCGGCGCGGATCCCGTGCTGTGTAAGCGTCTGGAAGAGGTCGGCTGCGCCGCCGTCATGCCGCTGGGGGCGCCCATTGGCTCCAATCAGGGGCTGGAAACCCGCGCGATGCTGGAGATCATCATCGAGCAGGCGACCGTGCCGGTGGTGGTGGATGCGGGGATCGGCGTGCCCAGCCATGCCGCGCAGGCGCTGGAAATGGGTGCCGATGCGGTGCTGGTGAATACCGCCATTGCGGTGGCCGACGACCCGGTCATGATGGCGCGTGCGTTTCGTCTCGCCGTGGAGGCTGGCGTGCTGGCCAGAGAGTCCGGCCCCGGCTCGCGCAGTATTCAGGCACAGGCCACCAGCCCGCTGACCGGTTTTCTGGAGGCGATCTCATGAGCACGTTTACCGAGCGCTGGCGCGAGCTTAACTGGGACGATATTGCCCTGCGCATCAACAGCAAAACGGCGGCTGACGTGGAGCGCGCGCTGCACGCCCGTCAGCTGACCCGAGAGGATCTGATGGCCCTGCTCTCCCCGGCGGCCAGCGCCTACCTTGAACCGATGGCGCAGCGCGCCCAGCGCCTCACCCGGCAGCGGTTTGGCAACACGGTGAGCTTCTACGTCCCGCTCTATCTTTCGAACCTGTGCGCCAACGACTGTACCTACTGTGGTTTTTCCATGAGCAACCGCATCAAGCGGAAAACGCTCGATGAAGAGGAGATCGCACGCGAGTGTGCTGCTATTCGTGAAATGGGGTTCGAACATCTTCTGCTGGTCACGGGCGAGCATCAGGGGAAAGTGGGAATGGACTATTTCCGCCAGCATCTGCCTGCGATACGTCGGGAGTTTGCGTCGTTGCAGATGGAGGTTCAGCCCCTGTCGCAGGACGAGTATGCGGAGTTAAAAACGCTCGGGCTGGACGGCGTTATGGTCTATCAGGAAACCTACCACGAGGCGACGTACGCGCGGCATCACCTGAAAGGGAAGAAGCAGGATTTTTTCTTCCGGCTGGAAACGCCAGACAGGCTGGGCCGCGCCGGGATCGACAAAATCGGGCTGGGTGCGCTAATTGGGCTTTCCGACAGCTGGCGGGTAGATTGCTACATGGTGGCAGAACATCTGCTGTGGCTGCAACAGCACTACTGGCAGACCCGATACTCCATCTCCTTCCCACGCCTGCGCCCCTGCGCAGGCGGCATTGAACCGGCTTCGCTGATGGATGAACGCCAGCTGGTGCAGACCATCTGCGCGTTTCGCCTGCTCGCCCCGGAAGTGGAGTTATCGCTCTCAACGCGTGAATCCCCGGCGTTTCGCGATCGCGTCATCCCGCTGGCGATTAACAACGTCAGCGCGTTTTCCAAAACGCAGCCGGGCGGGTATGCAGACGATCATCCGGAGCTGGAGCAGTTTGCACCGCATGACGGACGGCGTCCGGAAGCCGTTGCCGCCGCCCTGACGGCACAGGGTTTACAGCCTGTCTGGAAAGACTGGGACAGCTGGCTGGGAAGAGCCTCGCAATGACGATGTAACGCACTGCAACACGGTAGAAAATTATCGAGGCGTTACGGAAAGGTAAAACCGGATGATTGTCAGCGATCGTCCGGTTTTTTATTGTCATCAGGTCAGCAACGGATGCTGACCAGGGCGAAAAGCTTCTTCCTCGTTTCGCCCTGCCTCCGATTCCGTGCATAAGAGGGGCGCAAAAGTATGGATAAGGAATTTCTTAGTGATTCTTAAGATAAATCATCTCGCCTGAAATCGTGTTCCGTATAATTCACCGCTAACCGCAGGACAGCGACTATGCTGAGAGGATATCGGCAGACGAAAAATATTCACCATCAGGATCGATGTACAACTCATGGCACTTCACAGCAAAAAGCTCTCTTTCACCCGACCCATTATGCTCAGCTTCGCGGGGATTCTGTGCAGTTTTGCGCTGATCGCGGTCGTGGTCTCTCTTTCGCAAAGAAAGGATTTCCTTGAGGATTATCACAAGATTAACAGTAACTTCACGCATAACCTGGCGGTTAACTATACCGAATCAATCCTGCGTGAAAACGACTATATCCTTGGTCGCTCTGCGATGTACTTTGCCCGCAGCGAGATACTGAATGAGACGCTCAACGTCAACCCGACGCAAGGGCTGCAGATGTTGATGCATTTGCAAAACCTGATGCCGACCGTGTCATCCATCTCGCTGGCTGACACAGAGGGACATTATTTACACGCTCCAGAAGCGCCTCCCACGGAAAAGAGTAAAAACGTCGATCCGCGGACGCGCCCGTGGTTTGTCGCGCACGCAGAAGCCAGTATTTTCAGCCATTATACCCACCATTATACGGACTACTTTACCGGGCATCCGACAGTTACGCTTTATAAGCCATTGATTTCAACAGAAGGCAGACTCAAGGGTACCCTCGCTTTTCATCTTGACTTGACGTCGATGGGGTATACCCTTCGACAAATGGTGGCCCCCGTACAAGGGGAATTCTTCGTCGTCGAACGCGACGGGACCGTCGTGCTGCACCCAGATACAGGCGCCCTGTTCAAAAAGTACGTGAGCGAAGCGCTGATGGACAAAATGACCAGCGGCGAAGGCCATCTTTACGACCGGAAAACCAATGCCTGGTATTACTACTACTCTTTCACGAACCCGGACTGGTTTGTTATCTATCGGGTATCTGGCGCAACGCTTACCGATATCACCCGCCACGAAACCACTATCGTTGGCTGGGGCTTTGCGCTGGCAGCCATCATCATCATTCTCTTCGGCCTTTATCTGCGTCATGCCTCGCGTACCGTATTAATGACTATTATCAATGCGATCAAAACGGGCGATGTCAGCCAGGCACCGCGTCTGGAAGCGATGCTGAGCCACACGATTCAGTCCAATAAAGAGCGGGAGATGGCGTATGTTCGTCAGGCCACTCACGATGCGCTGACCGGCTGCAAAAACCGCCGTGCGTTCGATAACGATGTGGAGGAATTATTAAATGCCCACCAGCCTTTCGCGATGGCGCTGGTTGATATTGATAACTTCAAGTCAATTAACGACACGTGGGGACACCTGAGCGGCGACATTGTCCTGCGTAACGTGGCGCGCGAGGGGATCCAGATAATGCAGCCCCACCACGTCTCGGTCTATCGCTACGGTGGAGAAGAGTTCGCGGTGATCTTCCAGGCCGAGCAGATCGCTGCCGCATTCTCATTGCTTGACGCCTGGCGCACCGCCGTTGAAAGGCGCGTCTGGCGGGAAGAAAACCTGCACGTTACGTTCAGTGCGGGTCTGGGGGAATGGCATTTCGAACCGCTGGAACAACTGGTGGGAAGTGTCGATAACGCGCTTTATAGCGCTAAACAGCAGGGAAAAAACCGTATTGTTCGCACTGCCGTCGGCTGACTTTCTCTTTTACTCGAGGAATTGTAACCGGTTTCAGAAAAATGCCGCTTTCTTTGTGATGCCTGACACACAATCGCGGTAAAGCGGTTGTTGAAGCTCTCTGCGCAGGATAATTATCAATAAACACATGTAGATCGAGGCTGATTATGAAGAACATCGTTTTATGCTGTGCAGCGGGAATGTCAACCAGCATGCTGGTTCAACGTATGAAAGATGCCGCGCAGAAAAAAGGGGTTGAAGTCACCATTAAAGCCGTTCCGGTTGCGGAGTTTAAAGACAATATCGCGACGGCCGACATCGTATTACTGGGGCCACAGGTCAAATACGAGCAGGCTAAACTGCAGGCACAGGCCGACCCGCTGGGTAAAAAGGTCGCGGTGATCGACATGATGGATTACGGCATGATGAAAGGCGATGCCGTACTGGAAAAAGCGCTTAAACTGCTGGAGTCATAATGGAAGACTTAGAAACCACAATCATGGAACTGCTGGTCAACGCCGGTGCGGCCCGCAGTGCGGCCCTGACGGCTCTGCAGATGGCGCGTAAAGGTGAGTTTGACGAAGCTGAAAAAGCGATGGAAGAATCCCGCGAATATGTGAAGCACGCGCATACGATCCAGACGCAGCTTATTGGACTTGACGAAGGGACCGGGAAACTGCCGGTTAACCTAATCACCGTTCATTCTCAGGACCACCTGATGAACGCGATGGTTATTCAGGATCTGGCGGGCGATATGATTGAGCTTTATCGACGCATCCCGTTAGTGAATTGAAGAAATGCAGATATAAAAAAACCCGCCGAGGCGGGTTTTTTATTTACGGCATCAACGATTACTCGTTGTCGGAACCGCCCAGACCTGCGTTCAGCAGTTCTGCCAGGCTCGCGGATGCATCTTCAGCAGTAACCTGCGGTGCTGCTGGCAGTTCGCCCGCAGCGCGACGACGCATACGATCCTGATGGTACGCATAACCGGTACCGGCAGGGATCAGACGACCCACGATGACGTTCTCTTTCAGACCGCGCAGTTCATCACGTTTACCAGCAACAGCGGCTTCGGTCAGGACACGAGTCGTTTCCTGGAACGATGCTGCGGAGATGAAGGACTCGGTTGCCAGAGACGCTTTGGTGATACCCAGCAGATCGCGTGCGAAGGTCGCACCGATTTTGCCGTTCGCTTCCAGATCGCGGTTAGCGATCTTAACGCGTGAGTATTCAACTTGCTCGCCTTCCAGGAAGTCGGAGCTGCCCGCGTTTTCGATGGTTGCTTTACGCAGCATCTGACGAACGATAACTTCGATGTGCTTATCGTTAATCTTAACGCCCTGCAGGCGGTATACGTCCTGTACTTCGTTAACAATGTAACGAGTAACAGCATGCACACCACGCAGACGCAGGATGTCGTGCGGCGCTTCTGGACCGTCGGAAACCACGTCACCACGTTCTACACGTTCGCCTTCGAACACGTTGAGCTGACGCCACTTAGGAATCATCTCTTCGTACGGCTCGCTGCCATCTACTGGGGTGATAACCAGACGGCGCTTACCTTTAGTCTCTTTACCGAAGGAGATGATCCCGCTGATTTCAGCCAGGATTGCAGGCTCTTTCGGACGACGTGCTTCGAACAGGTCCGCAACGCGTGGCAGACCACCGGTGATGTCCTTGGTACCGCCGGATTCCTGAGGAATACGCGCCAGGGTGTCACCAGAGCTGATCTGTACGCCATCTTCCAGCTGTACAATCGCTTTACCCGGCAGGAAGTACTGCGCAGGCATATCGGTACCCGGGATCAGAACGTCGTTACCCTGAGCATCAACGATTTTCAGTGCAGGACGCAGATCTTTACCGCCGGTAGTACGTTCAGCAGAATCCAGAACCACCAGAGAAGACAGACCGGTCAGCTCGTCGGTCTGACGAGTAATGGTCTGGCCGTCGATCATGTCAGTAAAGCGGATGAAACCACTTACTTCGGTGATAACCGGCATGGTGTGTGGATCCCAGTTTGCAACGGTTTCACCGCCGGCAACCTGCTCGCCATCACCTTTCGCCATAACCGCACCGTAAGGCACTTTATAGCTCTCTTTGGTACGCCCGAATTCGTCGATCAGCTTCAGCTCGGTGTTACGAGAGGTCACAACCAGCTTGCCTGCGGAGTTAACAACAGACTTCGCGTTGCTGAGCTTGATGCTACCTTTGTTTTTCACCTGAATGCTGGATTCAGCAGCCGCACGAGATGCCGCACCACCGATGTGGAACGTACGCATCGTCAGCTGTGTACCCGGCTCACCGATGGACTGTGCCGCGATAACGCCGATGGCTTCACCTTTGTTGATGATGTGGCCACGCGCCAGGTCACGACCGTAGCAGTGCGCACACACACCAAAGTCGGTGTCACAGGATACAACGGAACGCACTTTCACAGAGTCAACAGAGTTCGCTTCCAGCAGGTCACACCACTGTTCGTGCAGCAGGGTGTTGCGTGGAACCAGAATGTCTGCGGTGCCCGGCTTCAGAATGTCTTCCGCGGTCACACGACCCAGTACGCGATCGCGCAGCGGCTCTTTAACATCACCACCCTCGATAACCGGGGTCATGGTGATACCTTCGAGGGTGCCACAATCGTCTTCGGTCACAACCAGATCCTGCGCAACGTCAACCAGACGACGCGTCAGATAACCGGAGTTCGCTGTCTTCAGTGCGGTATCCGCCAGACCTTTACGCGCACCGTGCGTGGAGATGAAGTACTGGAGTACGTTCAGACCTTCACGGAAGTTCGCGGTGATTGGCGTTTCGATGATGGAGCCATCTGGCTTCGCCATCAGACCACGCATACCTGCCAGCTGACGAATCTGTGCTGCAGAACCACGCGCACCGGAGTCGGCCATCATGTAGATGCTGTTGAAGGAAACCTGCTGCTCTTCGACGCCGTCACGGTTAATCACGGTTTCGGTTTGCAGGTTATCCATCATCGCTTTGGATACACGATCGTTCGCCGCTGCCCAGATATCGATAACTTTGTTGTAGCGTTCGCCCGCGGTTACCAGACCAGACTGGAACTGCTCCTGGATCTCAGCAACTTCAGCTTCCGCTTCAGAGATGATCTCGTGTTTCTTCTCTGGGATGACCATGTCATCGATACCAACAGATGCACCTGAACGCGCTGCATAAGCAAAGCCGGTATACATTGTCTGGTCAGCGAAGATAACGGTCGGCTTCAGACCCAGAATGCGGTAACAGGTGTTCAGCATTTTGGAGATCGCTTTCTTGCCCAGCGCCTGGTTGACGATGGAGAAAGGCAGACCTTTCGGTACGATCATCCACAGAATGGCACGGCCAATGGTCGTGTCTTTCAGGCTGGTCTTCGCAACGAATTCGCCGTTTGCATCTTTTTCGTATTCGGTGATACGCACTTTAACGCGCGCATGCAGAGAGGCCAGGCCAGCGCGATAAATACGCTCAGCTTCTTTAGGGCCAGTCAGCACCATGCCTTCGCCTTTGGCGTTAACACAGTCACGAGTCATGTAGTACAGACCCAATACAACGTCCTGAGAAGGAACGATAATTGGTTCACCGTTCGCTGGAGACAGGATGTTGTTGGTAGACATCATCAGCGCACGCGCTTCGAGCTGGGCTTCCAGCGTCAGCGGTACGTGAACAGCCATCTGGTCACCATCGAAGTCGGCGTTATAGGCCGCACAAACCAGCGGGTGCAGCTGGATAGCTTTACCTTCGATCAGGACTGGCTCAAATGCCTGGATACCCAGACGGTGCAGGGTTGGTGCACGGTTCAGCAGTACCGGGTGTTCGCGGATAACTTCGTCCAGGATATCCCAAACGACAGCTTCTTCACGCTCAACCATTTTCTTAGCGGCTTTGATGGTGGTGGCCAGGCCACGCAGCTCCAGCTTGCCGTAGATGAACGGTTTGAACAGCTCCAGTGCCATTTTCTTCGGCAGACCGCACTGATGCAGACGCAGGTATGGACCTACGGTGATTACAGAACGACCGGAGTAGTCAACACGCTTACCGAGCAGGTTCTGACGGAAACGACCCTGCTTACCTTTGATCATGTCGGCCAAAGATTTCAGAGGACGCTTGTTAGAACCGGTGATCGCACGACCGCGACGACCGTTATCCAGCAGGGCATCTACCGCTTCCTGCAGCATACGTTTTTCGTTGCGTACGATGATGTCCGGCGCAGCCAGATCCAGCAGACGTTTCAGACGGTTGTTACGGTTGATAACGCGACGATACAGATCGTTCAGATCGGACGTTGCGAAACGACCACCATCCAGCGGAACCAGCGGACGCAGATCTGGCGGCAGAACCGGCAGAACGGTCAGGATCATCCACTCTGGTTTGTTACCAGACTGAACGAACGCTTCCAGCAGTTTGATACGCTTGGTCAGCTTTTTACGCTTGGTTTCGGAGTTGGTTTCGTTCAGCTCTTCACGCAGCTGCTCGCACTCCTGCTCCAGATCCATGCTCTTCAGCAGGGCCTGAATAGCTTCCGCACCCATCTTCGCGTCGAATTCGTCACCGAACTCTTCCAGCGCGTCCAGATACTGCTCTTCAGTCAGGATCTGGTGACGTTCCAGGTTCGTCATCCCGCCTTCGATAACTACATAAGATTCGAAGTACAGAACACGTTCGATATCGCGCAGCGGCATATCCAGCAGCAGACCGATACGGGACGGCAGAGATTTCAGGAACCAGATGTGAGCAGTCGGAGACGCCAGCTCGATGTGGCCCATACGCTCACGGCGTACTTTGGTCTGGGTCACTTCAACGCCGCACTTCTCACAGATCACACCGCGGTGTTTCAGGCGCTTGTACTTACCGCACAGGCACTCGTAATCTTTTACTGGCCCGAAAATACGCGCACAGAAAAGGCCGTCACGCTCAGGTTTGAACGTACGGTAGTTGATGGTTTCCGGCTTTTTAACTTCACCGAAAGACCATGAACGGATCATGTCTGGCGAAGCCAGAGCAATTTTGATCGCATCAAACTCTTCGGTTTTAGTCTGCGCTTTCAGAAACTTTAATAAATCTTTCACGGATTTGCTCCCGTCGGAGTTAGCACAATCCGGTGCCGGGGGTTAACCCGGCACCAGTGACCTGTTTGAGCGAGAATTACTCGTCTTCCAGTTCGATGTTGATACCCAGCGAACGAATCTCTTTCAACAGTACGTTGAAGGACTCTGGCATGCCTGGTTCCATCTGATGGTTGCCGTCCACGATGTTTTTATACATCTTGGTACGACCGTTCACGTCATCAGACTTAACGGTGAGCATTTCCTGCAGGGTGTATGCCGCGCCGTATGCTTCCAGCGCCCACACTTCCATCTCCCCGAAGCGCTGACCACCGAACTGTGCCTTACCACCCAGCGGCTGCTGAGTAACCAGGCTGTAAGAACCGGTAGAACGAGCGTGCATCTTGTCGTCGACCAGGTGGTTCAGTTTCAGCATGTACATGTAACCTACGGTTACCGGACGTTCGAACTGTTCACCGGTACGGCCGTCAAACAGCGTAATCTGACCAGACGTTGGCAGACCACCCAGTTGCAGCAGCTCTTTAATTTCAGCTTCTTTTGCACCGTCGAATACCGGCGTTGCAATTGGCATACCTTTGCGCAGGTTCTCTGCCAGACGCAGCACTTCTTCATCGCTGAAGGTGTTCAGGTCGACTTTCTGACGCACGTCGGTACCCAGATCGTAGGCACGCTGGATGAATTCGCGCAGTTTCGCGACTTCCTGCTGCTGTTTCAGCATGGCGTTAATCTTGTCGCCAATACCTTTCGCAGCCATACCCAGGTGAGTTTCCAGGATCTGACCAATGTTCATACGAGACGGTACGCCCAGTGGGTTCAGTACGATATCTACCGGCGTACCGTTAGCATCGTGCGGCATATCTTCGATCGGGTTGATCTTAGAGATAACACCCTTGTTACCGTGACGACCTGCCATCTTATCACCAGGCTGGATCTGACGTTTAACAGCCAGATACACCTTAACAATCTTCAGCACGCCTGGTGCCAGATCGTCGCCCTGAGTGATTTTGCGGCGTTTCGCTTCGAGTTTTTTCTCGAACTCGTGTTTCAGTTCGTCATACTGCTCAGCCAGCTGTTCCAGCTGATTTTGTTTCTCTTCGTCGGTCAGGCCGAGTTCCAGCCAGCGATCGCGTGGCAGTTTGTCGAGCTTCTCAGCTTCAACGCCACCGGCAACCAGCACCGCATAGATACGGCTGAACAGACCTGCTTCGAGGATCTGCAGTTCTTCAGACAGGTCTTTCTTAGCCTGTTTGAGCTGCATCTCTTCGATTTCCAGCGCACGCTTATCTTTCTCAACGCCATCACGAGTGAAGACCTGAACGTCGATAACCGTACCGGAAACACCGTTTGGTACGCGCAGAGAAGAGTCTTTAACGTCAGACGCTTTCTCACCGAAGATAGCACGCAGCAGTTTCTCTTCTGGGGTCAGCTGGGTTTCACCTTTCGGCGTAACCTTACCTACCAGAATGTCGCCGCCGGTCACTTCCGCACCGATGTAAACAATACCGGATTCATCCAGCTTGGAGAGCGCAGCTTCACCCACGTTAGGGATGTCGGCAGTGATCTCTTCTGGCCCCAGCTTGGTGTCACGGGACACACAGGCCAGTTCCTGAATGTGGATGGTGGTGAAACGATCTTCCTGAACCACACGCTCGGAGACGAGGATGGAGTCTTCGAAGTTGTAACCGTTCCACGGCATGAACGCTACGCGCATGTTCTGACCGAGCGCCAGTTCACCGAGGTCAGTGGACGGACCGTCTGCCAGCACGTCGCCGCGCTCAACTGGCTCACCCAGAGATACGCAAGGCATCTGGTTGATACAGGTGTTCTGGTTAGAACGGGTGTATTTGGTCAGGTTGTAGATGTCGATACCCGCTTCGCCCGGATACATCTCGTCTTCGTTAACTTTGATAACGATACGGGATGCGTCAACGTACTGAACGGTACCGCCACGCTTAGCAACTGCAGTAACACCGGAGTCAACGGCAACAGCACGTTCCATACCGGTACCAACCAGCGGCTTATCAGCACGCAGAGTTGGAACGGCCTGACGTTGCATGTTCGCACCCATCAATGCACGGTTGGCGTCATCGTGTTCCAGGAACGGGATCAGGGACGCACCGACGGATACCACCTGCTGGGTGGATACGTCCATGTAGTCAACCTGGTCGCGGCTGAACAAGCTGGATTCGCCTTTGCTACGGCAGGTAACCAGATCTTCTACAAAGTGGCCTTCGTCATCCAGGTTGGAGTTCGCCTGAGCGATAACGTAGTTGCCTTCTTCGATAGCAGACAGGTAATGAATTTCGTCGGTAACCACACCGTCGGTCACTTTACGATACGGGGTCTCAAGGAAACCGTATTCGTTCGTCTGTGCGTACACGGACAGGGAGTTGATCAGACCGATGTTTGGACCTTCAGGCGTTTCGATTGGACATACGCGACCGTAGTGAGTCGGGTGTACGTCTCGAACTTCAAAGCCTGCACGTTCACGGGTCAGACCGCCTGGGCCGAGTGCAGAGATACGACGTTTGTGCGTGATCTCAGACAGCGGGTTGTTCTGGTCCATGAACTGAGACAGCTGGCTGGAACCAAAGAACTCTTTCACTGCTGCAGAAATCGGCTTGGCGTTGATCATATCCTGAGGCATCAGGGTATCCAGATCGCCCAGAGACAGACGCTCTTTCACCGCACGCTCTACACGTACCAGGCCAACGCGGAACTGGTTTTCCGCCATTTCGCCTACGGAACGGATACGACGGTTGCCGAGGTGGTCGATATCGTCCACTTCGCCTTTACCGTTACGGATATCGATGAGCTTCTTCATCACTTCGATGATGTCGTCTTTGCTCAGGATACCGGAACCTTCGATTTCGTCGCGCAGCAGAGAACGGTTGAACTTCATACGACCTACCGCGGACAGATCGTAGCGGTCTTCGGAGAAGAACAGGTTCTCGAACAGGCTTTCAGCCGCTTCGCGAGTTGGTGGCTCACCAGGACGCATCATGCGGTAGATTTCTACCAGCGCGCTCAGACGATCGTTGGTTGGGTCGACGCGTACAGTCTCAGAGATGTACGGACCGTGGTCCAGATCGTTGGTGAACAGCGTTTCGATACGTTTGTGGCCAGACTGGCTCAGCTTAGCCAGCAGATCCAGGCTCAGCTCCATGTTCGCCGGGCAGATCAGCTCGCCAGTTGATTCATCAACGTAATCTTTCGCGGCTACTTTTCCTGCAATGTATTCAACCGGAACTTCGATGTGTTTGATATCATCTTTTTCCAGCTGGCGGATGTGGCGCGCGGTGATACGGCGACCTTTTTCCACATACACTTTGCCGTCGGCTTCGATGTCGAACGACGCGGTCTCACCACGCAGACGTTCCGGCACCAATTCCATCTGCAACTTGTTGTCGCGGATTTCAAAGATCACTTTCTCAAAGAACAGGTCCAGGATCTGCTCAGTGGTATAGTTCAGTGCACGCAGAATGATGGTTGCAGGCAGTTTACGACGACGGTCGATACGGACAAACAGGTTGTCTTTTGGATCGAACTCGAAGTCCAGCCATGAACCACGGTAAGGAATGATGCGTGCGTTATACAGTACTTTACCGGAAGAGTGTGTTTTACCTTTATCGCTGTCGAAGAAGACGCCCGGGCTACGATGCAGCTGGGAAACGATAACACGCTCAGTACCGTTGATAACGAAAGTACCGTTGTCCGTCATGAGTGGAATCTCACCCATGTAGACTTCTTGTTCTTTAATGTCTTTTACGGTGCCTTCCGGCGCTTCGCGCTCGTAGATCACCAGACGCAGTTTTACGCGCAGCGGTGCGGAATAGGTCACGCCACGGATCTGACATTCCTGAACGTCAAACACCGGTTCGCCAAGGCGGTAGCTGACGTACTGCAGCTCGGAGTTACCGCTGTAGCTCTGAATCGGGAACACGGAACGGAAGGCTGCTTCCAGACCGTACTGCCCTTCAGGATCTTGCTCGATAAACTTCTGGAACGAGTCAAGCTGGATAGAAAGGAGATATGGAATGTCCAGAACTTGTGGACGTTTACCAAAATCCTTACGAATACGTTTTTTCTCGGTATAGGAGTAAACCATAGGGTTCCTCAGCTCGCTGACAAGTCGACCCATCTGTCCGACGAAGGGACAGTTTGTGCAACACCATTTTGTGGACCGGAAAATTGAATACTTTCCGCAATACCTGTTGCTATCACGCTTAAACCATTTCATTGCGATTTACACAGAGCGAGCACCCTGTCGCAGTATATTAAGTCGTCGATAGAAACAAGCATTGTCAGGACAATCAGCAGTCAAACAGTGTGAAATGCTACTGATGCCTTACAGCGCAAAAAGGCTGGTGACTAAAAAGTCACCAGCCATCAGCCTAATTGCTTAGGCTGCAACCAGAAAAGTTGGCTTATTTAACTTCAACTTCAGCGCCAGCTTCTTCCAGAGATTTTTTCAGTGCTTCTGCGTCGTCTTTGCTCACGCCTTCTTTCAGCGCAGCTGGAGCAGATTCTACCAGGTCTTTAGCTTCTTTCAGACCCAGGCCAGTTGCGCCACGTACTGCTTTGATAACAGCAACTTTGTTCGCGCCAGCAGCTTTCAGAATTACGTCGAATTCAGTTTTTTCTTCAGCAGCTTCAGCCGGGCCAGCAGCTACAGCTACAGCAGCAGCAGCAGAAACACCGAATTTTTCTTCCATTGCAGATACCAGCTCTACAACGTCCATTACGGACATAGCTGCAACTGCTTCAATGATTTGATCTTTAGTGATAGACATTTAAATTGTTCCTGAAAATCAGAATAAGTTTATACGTAAGCAAATGCTTTATAAAGATAACTGCGATTAAGCAGCTTCTTTCGCATCGCGTACAGCAGCCAGAGTGCGAACCAGTTTGCCAGCCGCAGCTTCTTTCATGGTTGCCATCAGGCGTGCAATTGCTTCTTCGTAGGTCGGCAGGGTTGCCAGGCGATCGATTTGCGATGCCGGGATCAACTCACCTTCAAAGGCTGCAGCTTTGACCTCAAATTTTGCATTCGCTTTCGCGAACTCTTTGAACAGACGAGCAGCAGCGCCCGGGTGTTCCATAGAGTATGCAATCAGGGTCGGACCAACAAACGTGTCTTTCAGGCACTCGAACTGAGTACCTTCAACTACGCGACGCAGCAGGGTGTTACGAACAACACGCATGTATACGCCAGCTTCACGACCTGCTTTACGCAGTTCAGTCATTTTGTCTACAGTAACGCCACGGGAATCCGCAACTACTGCAGACAGCGCGCCTTTGGCTACTTCGCTGACTTCAGCAACAATCGCTTGTTTGTCTTGAAGATTTAAAGCCATTAGCTTTGCTCCTGGATGTTTGCCGGAACTCATGTTCCGGAACTCACTTCACTCAACCCAACGGGAAGAGCGTCTTAATACGGTGAGCAGAAACAAGCCAGAGTATTAAAAATAATCTTAGCGTTCTGTCACCGTCTACGCAGGGGATTAAGTTTCTTGCGAAACACCTGCGGTCTTCGACGGAGGCCTGGATAGGCCAGGCTCCAACGAACAAATCTTTTAGCCGCTAACTTTCGTTAGCAAACGTGGGGGTAAGATTGTAGACAAAATCACCGCCCACGTAAAGGCATTAGTTTGCAGCAGCGCTCAGGCCAGCCTGGTCAACTGCAACACCTGCACCCATGGTGGTGGAGATGCTAACTTTCTTGATGTACACGCCTTTCGCCTGAGTTGGTTTTGCTTTTTTCAGCGCAACCAGCAGAGCTTCCAGGTTTTCTTTCAGTTTGTCAGCGTCGAAGTCCACTTTACCGATGGTGGTGTGGATGATGCCGTTTTTGTCGTTACGATAACGAACCTGACCTGCTTTAGCGTTCTTAACCGCTTCAGCAACGTTAGGGGTTACAGTACCCACTTTCGGGTTTGGCATCAGGCCGCGTGGACCCAGAACCTGGCCCAGCTGGCCAACAACGCGCATTGCATCTGGAGAAGCAATAACAACGTCAAAGTTCATTTCGCCTTTCTTGATCTGATCAGCCAGATCTTCCATACCTACCAGTTCAGCGCCGGCAGCTTTAGCAGCTTCAGCGTTTGCACCCTGAGCAAATACAGCTACGCGAACGGAACGGCCAGTACCGTGTGGCAGTACAGTTGCGCCACGAACGTTCTGATCGGATTTACGAGCATCGATGCCCAGGTTAACGGCAACGTCAACGCTTTCAACGAACTTAGCAGTCGCCAGTTCTTTCAGCAGAGCAATAGCTTCGTTGATGTCGTACTGTTTGGTCGCATCAACTTTGTCACGGATCACGGACATGCGCTTGGTCAGTTTAGCCATTTCTTAGTCCTCCACTACCAGGCCCATGGAACGTGCAGTACCTTCGATGGAGCGAGTCATCGCTTCAATGTCGGCACCAGTCATGTCGGCAGCTTTGGTCTGCGCGATTTCCTGCAGCTGAGCGCGGGAAATTTTACCCACTTTGTCTTTGTTCGGTTTACCGGAACCAGACTTGATACCAGCCGCTTTCTTCAGCAGAACTGCTGCTGGAGGGGTTTTGGTAACGAAAGTGAAAGAACGGTCAGCGTAAACAGTGATTACGACTGGGATTGGCAGACCTTTTTCCAGGGATTCCGTTTTTGCGTTGAACGCTTTACAGAATTCCATGATGTTCACACCCTGCTGACCCAGAGCTGGACCAACTGGTGGACTTGGGTTCGCCATACCAGCTGCAACCTGCAGCTTGACGTAGGCTTGTACTTTCTTAGCCATTCTAAAATCCTCTGATTGGGTAATAGCGCCTCAGGGAGGCTCCCCGTGAATAAAATTCGTTTTACGGGCCGGGACCCATAAAAACAAAAGGCGCGAAATTGTATTCCAATCCCGCGCCTTGTGCAACGATTAAATCGTCGCTTTTTTGATCGCTGCTTAGGCTTTTTCTACCTGGGCAAAGTCCAGCTCTACCGGGGTCGCACGACCGAAGATAGAAACAGAAACTTTCAGGCGGGACTTCTCATAGTCCACTTCTTCAACCACGCCATTAAAGTCAGCAAACGGACCGTCATTAACACGAACCATTTCACCCGGTTCAAACAGCGTTTTCGGACGCGGCTTATCACCCACCTGCTGCAGGCGGTTCATAATCGCATCAACTTCTTTGTCGCTGATTGGCGCCGGACGGTCAGACGTGCCGCCGATAAAGCCCATCACACGCGGCACGCTGCGCACCAGGTGCCAGCTCGCGTCGTTCATAACCATCTGAACCAGCACGTAACCCGGGAAGAATTTGCGCTCGCTTTTGCGACGCTGGCCGCCACGGATCTCAACCACTTCTTCGGTCGGAACCATAACTTCGCCAAACAACTCTTCCATGTTGTGTAATTTGATATGCTCACGCAGCGACGTTGCTACGCGGCCTTCAAAACCGGAAAACGCCTGAACGACGTACCAGCGCTTTTTAGGGGCTTCAGACATCTCAGAACCTCAGGCCAGTGATAAAGGATACCAGGCGAACCAGAATACCATCCAGTCCCCACAGGATCAGTGACATTACAGCGGTTACCGCCGCTACGATCAGCGTGGTGTGCAATGTTTCCTGGCGAGTCGGCCAAATGACCTTGCGGACTTCGGTACGCGCTTCGCGGGCAAACGCAACGGTCGCTTTGCCTTTTGTCGTCAACAGCGCGACACCACCCGCCGCAGCAATCAGAATTACCACTGCAAGCGCGCGTAGCGGCAGCATCATGTCACGATAAAGATAGTTGCCGACAATCGCCACAATCAGCAGCACGGCTACAACTACCCATTTCATCGCTTCCAGGCCGCGCCCGCTCCCTTGAGCTTCGGTATTCGCACTCATAAACCAACCTGTCAGAAGTATTCTACAAACATTTTCACCCCGCGAGTGCGAGGCAAACCAATCGAAATGCTATTCGCTTTTCGTATTATACGCTCTCCGCAGAGCCTGTCTCAGCAATGATTATGACAAAATTAATCACTGATGAGCCAGGTTCTGATATGAAAGCGTGCAAAAAGGGCATCAAATGATGCCCTTTTATTGCGCATTGCGTCAAATGTTATCAGCGATTAGCCGAGAACTTTAGCAACAACGCCCGCGCCAACGGTACGGCCGCCTTCACGGATTGCGAAACGCAGACCGTCGTCCATC
>NZ_JADBRK010000028.1:0-32689 GCF_014930595.1 Enterobacter cloacae complex sp. P42RS | reverse complement strand
GAATTTACTTATCTCATAAAATCGAGCATACCCATGTGCGGAAAGGACCGGGGTTTTTCCCCACCATGCAAATAACCCAAAATATATAAAGGAAACGAACGGGACACCAACGGAAACCCAAAACAATTTTTGGCGAAATAAATTCCTTTTGTCAAGTACATACCATTTTCTACAAATAATTAAAACAAATAAAATTGCGATAAATGCTGCGTATGAAGCTATGCCTGGATGGTCAGTTATGTATTTTAAATAATTCATCGCGTACCTAAATTATATAATGGATTTTTAGTTACTGCATCCTCCAAATGATCTGGAGAGAAATGCGCATAAATCATCGTCATTTTTATATCGGCATGCCCCAAGATTTCTTTAAGGACAAGTATATTTCCGCCATTCATCATAAAATGGCTGGCGAATGTATGACGCAGAACGTGAGTGCATTGACCCTCTGGTAGCTCGATACCAGCTCGCTTCACTGCCCGCTCAAAAGCTTTTCTACACGGGGTGAATAGCTTCCCTCTGTTCTTGGGTAGTTCATCGTACAGTTCCTGAGATATCGGCACGGTCCGGTTTTTTTTACCTTTGGTTTTTATGTAGGTGATGCGGAATTTCGATAACTGATGGCCCTGTAGGTTTTCGGCTTCACTCCAGCGTGCACCCGTTGCTAGGCAGATTTTTGCAATCGTCAGGAGGCTGGAACTTTGAGAATCAGCGCAGGCATCAAGCAGACGCTTTATTTCCTCTGGCGCAAGGAACGCCAGTTCACCCTCTGCGATCTTGAATGTTGGTAGCCCAGAAAGTGGGTTGGGTGCTGACCAGTGGCCCAGTTTTTTCAGCGTACCGAAAACTGATGAAAGGTTGCGTTGTTCAAGATTTACCGTTCGAGGCTTAACTGGCGACATAAGTGCGCCATCTTCATTTCGCACTTCGCCTTTTAACCGTGCTTCACGGTATTTCGTAAAGTCGCCGGCTGTCAGTTCTGAAGCAACGGGATCACCAAGGCCGTTACAAATGATGCTTAGCTTCGCCATCAAGCGTTTGGGGTCTGCAAGAGTCTGCCCGTAAAGTGAGTGCCACTGGTCAATCAATTCTGATAAACGCCGCCGATCTTCCTTTTCCCCCAGCCACGGCTTTTTGTTCACTTCATCCATGGTGAAGTTTTCGAATGCTACGGCCTCGCCTTTCGTCGCAAATTGCTTGCGCACGCGTTTACCGTCTCGCCCGTTTGGGTAGCACTCACACAACCATTTTCCGTTCGGCTGCTTCCTGATGGTCATTTTTAAACGCTCTTAATCGATTTTACAGCACGGCCCAAAATTTCAATATCATCTAAAGAGCATTCAAAAGATGATTCACCTTGTTGGACAACTAAGCGATTACCGGGAATACGCGCAAGTTTTACTATCGTTTTAATTCCATCAATATCAACAAGCCATACGCCATTAACGGGAGGCGTGCCGCTACGATCTACGAGATAGGAACCATCATCAGTGTGGATAAGCAATGGATTGGTCATGTTGCGGGGGAGCAGACTATTGTCCAATATGACTTTGCCGTGATCCACTAAGGCACCGCCATTTAGTGTGGCTTTGTCAATTTCAGGAGCCACCACCTCAGATAGTGGTTTAATGTGAGCTGGGTTCACAAAACCAAAACTATTTCCCTCCCCATTATTATCATTTTTATCCCCTTGTCCTGTCGTTAACCAGAGCAACGACACCCCAGTTTCAAGTGCACATTGGATTACCCATTCCGCTGGGAAGCTGTCGCGTAAGTATCTGTTTGCCATGGTGCTCTTTGATACTGATAGATGATCACATAGCTGCTGGCGAGAACTGAAGTTATACGCCTTGATTAGCCTGTTAATTGCTTCACGACCTCCGCTGTCATTACCAACCTTGATTGATCTCATAAGCAAAACCCTTGACGTATATAAAATGTGATCTTAATATTCTCTCAAGGTTTGAAAAACAAACCTTGACCATATAAAACGAGATAAAACGAAACTAAACTAAGAGATACTGCACTATGAGCACTGATATTTCAATTCGTGTACCAAAAGAGATGGCTACGCCTGCGGAATTCGCCGAATGGGAAGGCATTTCCCGCGGCTCTGTTTATCAAAAAATTCACCATGGTCAGCTTGCTAAATACATGGTTAAGAAAGAAAAAAATAAGGGTCGTGTAAGCCTGCGGTACCTGATGTACAAAACCGATCAGGTTCGTGAGTCCCTTGGTCATTCCAACTTCCGCGTTGTTGTTGGTCAGTAAGTTCAATTATGAGAACTTTCTAAGAGGCTCACATGTTTGATTATAAGATTTCCAAACATCCACACTTTGAAGAGGCCTGCCGGGCTTTCGCACTGCGTCACAACATGGCGAAGCTGGCAGAACGCGCGGGAATGAATGTCCAGACGCTGCGCAACAAGCTGAACCCGGACCAGCCGCATCAGCTCACACCGCCTGAAATCTGGCTGCTTACCGATCTCACTGAGGACTCCACCCTGGTTGACGGCTTCCTGGCACAGATTCACTGCCTGCCATGCGTACCGATGAACGAAGTGGCAAAAGAGAAGCTGCCGCACTACGTCATGAGCGCCACCGCTGAGATAGGGCGCGTTGCTGCCGGTGCTGTTACTGGCGATGTGAAAACCACTGCCGGACGCCGAGATGTGATCAGCAGCATTAACTCAGTGACTCGCCTGATGGCACTGGCTGCCGTTTCCATGCAGGCCCGCCTGCAGGCCAACCCCGCGATGGCAAGTGCGGTGGACACCGTAACGGGCCTTGGCGCTTCGTTCGGCATCATCTGAGGTGATTATGCTGACTAAAGAACCGTCATTCGCATCGCTTTTAGTTAAACAAAGCCAGGGTATGCACTGCGGCCATGGCTGGATTATTGGGAAAGATGGCAAGCGCTGGCACCCGTCCCGCTCTCAAGATGAACTGCTGGCAGGGCTGACCACTACCAAACGGGGGAAACCATGGCTATTGAAGGCGCTGCGGCGACTGTTCCATTAAGCCCGGGTCAACGTATGGAAGGGCTGAACCGAATAGCGGAATTAAGGGCAAATGTGTTTGGTCTGAATATCGAGCCAGAGCTTGAAAGGTTTATTAAAGATATGCGCGACCGCCGCGATATAAACCATAAGCAAAATGAACGCGCACTGGCAGCCATATTCTTTATGGCAAAAATTCCGGCAGAACGTCACGGCGTCAATATTAGTGATCTGACTACTGACGAAAAGCGGGAACTGGTTAAAGCAATGAATCATTTTCGTGCAGTGGTGAGCTTATTTCCCAAACGGCTAACCATGCCGAATTAACCCACAACAGAAATTAATGGCGTAAACCCGCCGGGCATTCTTTTGCCCAAATTCAGGAGAAAGAACAATGCAGAACGAATTACCAAAAATGTTTGTACCAGAAACCGACCAGCTTATGGCGGTGATTGATATTGCCAAACGTGAGGAGCGCAAAGGACGCGCACTCGCAGTTTCAATCCGTCTTGAGGCGCTGGCAACCCATATAACCAACAAAGGGTTAAACGGTATTGAAGCGGCTGAACTGCTGCGCCGCGAAGCAACCCGCTACGAAAACGAATCACAGGAGCTGCACTAATGGCTGACTCTATGGACCTCGTACAGCAGCGCGTTGAAGAACAGCTGCAGCGCCACATTCATACCGCGCGCAACAGGGCGCCGGGCATTTCCCGTGTGCTTTGCATCGAGTGCGATGCACCGATCCCTCCAGCGCGCCGCCGTGTCCTTCCGGGCGTGCAGTGCTGCGTAACATGTCAGGAAATCGTTGAGCTGAAAGGGAAGCATTACACCCGAGGCGCGGTGTGAGCTTCGGAGCCAGTCACTGATGTCTGAATTAATAAAAGACAAAGGCGGCCCGACCGTGGCCGCTGGGGCTTTCCCATGGAACGGCCCGAAAAAAGCACTAAACCCCTACATGGACCCGGTGGAAGTTGCGCCGGTTTCTGCGCTTTCAAACCTGATCACTCTCTATGCTGCGGATAACGAGCAGGAGCAGCTGCGCCGCGAGGCCCTGAGTAATGAGGTCTGGGAACGCTATTTCTACAATGAATCCCGTGATCCTGTTCAGCGGGAAATGGAGCAGGACCAGCTGATAAGCCGCGCCAAAATGGCCCGCGAACAGCAGCAATTTAATCCCGATCTGGTCATCGTTGCTGACGTGAGCGCCCAACCGGCGCATATCAGTAAGCCGCTGCTTGAACGGATTAAATATTTCGAGGGCCTGGGCAAGCCGAAGGCATATTCCCGCTATCTGCGTGAAACAATCAGGCCGTGCCTTGAACGCCTTGAGCGCGTGCGTACCAGCCAGGTTTCTGCGTCATTCCGTTTTATGGCGAGCCACGACGGGCTGGAGGGCCTGCTGGTCCTGCCAGAAATGAACCAGGAGCAGGTCAAGCGGTTATCTACCCTGGTGGCGGCACACATGAGCATGTGTCTGGGGGCTGCCTGCGGAGAGCTGTTTACGGATGAAGACGTTACGCCGGAAGAGATACGCCGATCATGGGAAAGGGTGGCCGCTGAGGCCATGCGCCTTGATGTTATCCCGCCTGCTTTCGAGCAGCTGCGCCGCAAAAAGCATCGTCGTAAGCCGGTCCCATACGAGCTTATCCCGGGCTCGCTTGCCCGTATGCTTTGCGCGGACTGGTGGTATCGCAAGCTGTGGCAGATGCGCTGTGAATGGCGGGAAGAACAGCTGCGCGCCGTCTGCCTGGTTAACAAAAAGGCCTCCCCGTATGTCAGCTATGAGGCCGTGATCCACAAACGCGAACAGCGCCGCAAATCTCTGGAGTTTTTCCGCTCGCATGAGCTGGTTAACGCCGAAGGTGACACGCTGGATATGGAAGAAGTGGTAAACGCCAGCAGCAGCAATCCGGCGCACCGGCGCAACGAAATGATGGCCTGCGTTAAGGGGCTGGAGCTGATCGCGGAAATGCGTGGCGAATGCGCCGTGTTCTATACCATCACCTGCCCGTCACGCTTTCACGCCACGCTTAACAATGGCAGGCCAAACCCGAAATGGACCAGTGCCACGGTCCGGCAGAGCAGTGATTACCTGGTGAATATGTTCGCCGCCTTCCGTAAGGCGATGCACAAAGCCGGGCTGCGCTGGTATGGCGTCCGCGTTGCTGAACCACACCATGACGGCACCGTGCACTGGCACCTGCTGTGCTTCATGCGCAAAAAAGACCGCAAATCCATCACCGCGCTGCTGCGTAAATTCGCCATTCGTGAGGATCGGGAGGAGCTGGGCACCAATACCGGGCCGCGCTTCAAGACTGAGCTTATCAACCCGCGCAAGGGCACGCCGACCAGCTATATCGCCAAATACATCAGTAAAAACATCGACGGGCGCGGGCTGGCCCAGGAAATCAGTAAAGAAACGGGCAGATCATTGCGCGATAACGCTGAGAACGTAAACGCCTGGGCTTCGCTGCACCGTGTCCAGCAATTCCGCTTCTTTGGTATCCCTGGCCGCCAGGCGTACCGCGAGCTGCGCCTTTTGGCCGGACAGGCTGCCAGGGTGCAGGGTGACAAGAAGGCAGGCGCGCCGGTACTGGAAAACCCGCGTCTGGATGCTGTGCTGGCCGCAGCTGATGCTGGCTGTTTTGCCACCTACATCATGAAGCAGGGCGGCGTCCTGGTTCCCCGTAAACATCACCTTGTCAGGACTGCCTACGAGCTCAACGAGGAGCCGAGCGCCTACGGCGATCATGGTGTTCGTATTTATGGCATCTGGTCCCCGATCATTGAGGGCCGGATCTGCACTCATGCAGTGAAGTGGAAAATGGTTCGGAAAGCCGTTGACCTTCAGGAGGCGACAGCCGACCAGGGCGCTAGCGCCCCTTGGACTCGTGGCAATAACTGTCCCCCTGTTAAAAATTTGAACCAATCAGGAGTTGAAGTACCGGATATTTCTTCCATGGGTGAAAAGGCGCTGCAGGATTACCTGCATGGAATGGGAAAAAAGGAACGGCGGGAGTTGGTTGCTAGGCTCAGGCTGGTAAAACCGAAGCGGAAAAAAGCATACAAACAGAGTATTTCGGAGCAGCAGCGCCTGCAGCTTCAGGCAGAACTGAGTTCTAGAGGATTTGATGCAAGTAATGCGGAAGTGGATCTGCTTTTGCGTGGCGGTAGTATCCCGTCTGGAGCAGGGCTGCGCCTGTTTTATCGGGATCAGCGTTTGCAGGAAGATGATAAATGGCGCCGGTGGTACTAAGGCGCCGTAGACTGAAGGGTTACAAGCCAGCCAGACTCTTACCGCGAATGCGGGCAACTTCATACTTCAGTTCAGCCGCCTTGGCCTCGCAGAGCCTTAAGGATTTTAGCCATTGTTCTGTTGTAGGTTTACCAAATATGTCTTCCATCACTACAACCAAGTAAAGGCAGCGGCCAGTGCCTAGTTCACCTGCAACCAGGCAGGCAGCGTTAGTTCCTGCCATAAGTTCAATACATGCTTTACGCATCGATTTTTTCCTCATTCCGTTGTCTCTTGTAAAGCATCGCACTTGAGCCATCTGTTTGAAACATAGAAAAAACAATTTACATTTGATGGGTAATTTTATACTGTGTTTATATACAGCTGTTTTGATTGGAGGGGAAAATGCAGGACTATTTTTTGGAGTCGTTGAAACTCCAGCGCATTGATTTTTTTGTGAAGCTTGTAGCGGCCAGTGAGTGCGATGATGAAGAAAAGCGGCTGGCTATCCAGTGGGTTTCGGAGCTGACTGATGAGTTGATGGCGAAAATCCGTACTCATGAGTACAACCGATCCATGGATCTCCCCAGTTAGGCATAGGAACGTTGCTGGCGTTAGGACTTGATTCTGATGCTAGCAAGGTTGAACAACGAGCGATGCGAGGCGTTAGTGCCGTTGTGCATGTCTATGCTGCATGAAAACGCATGATCGTTAGATGATCGTTTTTGCTGAGGCCTGCCAGAACTGGCGGGCTTTTGCTTATGTCATGCAGGTGCATGAAAACCCCCCCATAAAGCGGGCAGGCGTGGCGGGGCTACGAGCGCGCGCTTATGCCCTGATTTACAAAAATGGCTAGGCATAAATTGCTATGAGTGAACTTAGTAGTGGTTAAAGTGTCAACCAACATGTAAACTATCTACAGTTGATAGTTATTAATAGATATGATTAGGAGGGCGACATGAGTGACAACGTTCGTATGTCCAATGCACCCGTATATTATGTGTTAGCGCAGATAAAGTTTACGCCTGTAAAGGCGATGAAAAAGTATGTAGATGACATACAGGATGCGTTACGTTTGCAAGGCTATCCTCTCTTCGAGAGCCGAGAGTCTACGCAGCTGAAGTTTGAATTTAATACTCCTACTGAACCGGCTCAACCCGCATTTGAGATGGTCCAGCAATGGTATATGTCGGACTTGAAACGTACCTCAGGGTTTGTTTTAGGAAACGATTTCATCACATTTCATACAACAGAATACGATACACACCAACCGTTTATTAAAGAGTTAATGAAGGGTTTGGCGGTTGTGTTGGAACATCCTAAGCCAGCTTTGGTTACTCGTTTGGGCCTTAGATACTTGGATGCTGTATTGCCGGAAAATGGTGAAACTATTGAACAATACCTCTGTGAAGGCTTGCATGGTATCGATTTAGAGTTAAATCAAATTCAGTCTGTCAACGAATTAGTCTTCCAAACCAAAGTTGGACCAGTAATTGAAAATGGTTTCTTAGTTACACGTTTGCACAAAATGCATGGTCAACTTGGATTCCCACCCGACATGGTTCCAATTGGTGTTGATATGATTCAGCGCTTTAGAACTGAACATGTTCTTTGGCATGGTATTATCGATACTGATCATTATGTGGAAGGTAACCTGCCACCTGCTATTGATTTGATTGAGAAACAATTCACTTCTCTTCATAGTGTGGTAAAAGGTACGTTTAATAAAATGATATCTCAGTATGCTATTGACAAGTGGGCATAACGCCGAGGAGGTGTGATATGCGTCAATCCATGACTGGTAGTAACTATGAGACACCCGGCTTTGCACCTTTTGCTGGTGCGGCGTTTATAGTTGCATCATCTTTATTCTTAAGTAGTACAGGATCGAATTTTTCTGTTAAAGATGTTAACCAGTGGCGTGGCTATGTACAGCCTAAGGTTCAGTTCGGGTTGTCAAGATCTGAAACTGACGGTGATGTTGAAAATGATATTGTTGACGTCAGAACGATATCTGACCATTTGAACAACGTCAGAAACACGCTTGCTCCCTCTATGTCGGAACTTGCAAAAGATTTAGGTATTACTAGGCAGGCACTCTACAAATGGTTATCAGGTGAAAGTCAGCCTGATGACATGGAAAAGGCTAGCTATATCATTGAGTTGAGCCGATTGTCAGATCGTTTTAATGAAGCAGGCATTTTAAATGCGAAACTGATGGCTAAGATGAAAGCTTTTGACGGCTTCTCTATCATTGATTTGATAAAGAGAGGCGATAATTGGCAACAATCAGTAAATACCTTGATTGAAGAAGCTCGTAATCTTAAAGGCGCTGGTGTTAAAGCAAATCTGACAGGTAGTAAAGCTTCACCTACAGATGGTTGGATGTCATCAGTTTCTATCCCAGGCTCAGGAGTGAGGGAGTAAAAAGTAGTTTATGATTGACTCTGGTACAACTTGGCGCCAAGGCCAAATTCTTAGACATGAAGATGCGGTTTCCCTCGGATTAATTGCCGAAGGGGATGTACGCGTTAAAGTTGTCGTAATCAGTCATGACTGTGATCTACAGAGTGCTTCGGAACCCAAAATCGAGCTTATAGCTGGCCCTTTATTAAAAGGGGCCAGCAACTTTACCCGAGCCAAACATCCAAGAATTTTGCATTTACATTTTGAAAATGCTTCGGATGCTAACTTAAATGCTATCGAATTGAAGCATGATCATAAGCTTCGTATAGATAAAGAAAGATTCACATGTTCAGAATGTGATCCTTCTTATTCCATATCGCCAGAAGAAAAACAGGGTTTAAAACAATGGCTTGCAGCTCGATATGGGCGACCTGCATTCCCAGATGTCTTTGAAAGTAGGCTACGAGCTTTTGATACCAAAAAATTTAGATTTGAGAAAGAGCTGGCGAAGATAATCAGTCAGCATTCTAATTTTTTGATAGGTGTCTTCTTCGATTTGGGTGAAGATCGATTTGTCGATCTGGAAGAAGGTATTCCTTACGAATTAAATATCCACTTGGTTTATGACGCGATTGACGGTGGACCTGAGGCAAGGCTAGAGGCTGAGCAGGCTGTAGAGCATGTACACACTCTGTTTACTACTTATCATGGTGACCCATCTGAAAGCGAACTAATCGCTTTAATGTCATGCAATCCTGTGCCCGATACCGAATTCACCCTGTATGCTTTACGAAGAATGGATCAGTGGCGCGTAGAATATATAAGCTTAATGGGCGATGAGATTGGGGATTATCTTAACCCTTCAATTTGAAAGAGATAAGATAGCTGGGCGTTGAGTTAAAACGCCCAATATATAATTGTTAATTCCCTTCTAAATCATACCGTTGGAATTTAATTGTTTCTTCACCAATCCATTCGTTTATCTCTTTCATGCGCTCTTGAAGTGGTATCAATTCGTTACGAACGAAAACATTACTTGCCTTTTCTACATCACCAAAACCGCCCGTATTCGTTGGAATAATCCCCATCAGCTGCGGCGGTACGCGGTGAGCTGCCAGCATGTCATCACGGCTCACATTCTTGATGTTAAGAAACTCGTCTTTCGCTGCGACTTCTGACAGCGGGATGATCTGAATGCCGTCTTTCTTGCCGTTCGGGCTGTACATAAATAGGTTGCGGAAGTTGCCTGGCCCTTTCGATTTTTTAAGTGCTTCGCGTATGTTGTCCACGTCTTTCTGATCGGCGGCGGGGTCGCTCATGTACATGATGAAACCAGCATGGCTACCGTTAAGGTAGTATTTACGGCGAAAGAGCGTGGCCGATTCATTCAGCAGGGCGGAGGGAATGGCGGAGAGGTATTCCGGCATTCCGTAAAGCTCCTGGTTAACGTCGGGTTCCATCAGGTGAAACACGCTTCCCTCATTGAACTGATAGGGCTGTGAGTTGTAGCCATACTGTGCAAACCAGTAGGTGTCCGGGTCAATGCCACGACGGGTATATTTGGCAAGCGAGGCGCGCAGCTCCATGATCTGCCCTAACCGATTCATGCGTTTTTCAAGGTAGGCGTTACCAAATACCAGAAAGTCCTGGGCGAACCGGGAAAAGGCTTGTTTAGACAGCCAGCGGTGAGGGATGAAGGTACTGGTAAGAATATTGCGTTTTACCTGAATGGCGCTGGAGTGATGTACAGCGGCGCGGTAAGTCCGCGCCAGGCCATCCATGCTGATCGGTGGTTCGTACCAGCGGTCCACCTGCACGCACTCCAGGTAATCAAATAATTCCCGGCGGTCCATAACGGGGATCGGATCGCCAAACGTAAACGCCTCCGCATGTGCATTGCTGACCATGTTGGCCGTATCGGCGGCGGTCTTGCTGCGCGGTGCCTTGCTGCGGTTTTTGCGGTTAGCCATTAAAAAATCTCCACGATGTTGCTGGTACTGGCGGAGGCTCCTGCCAGTGGTTCGTTATAAAGTGCGTGCATGGTTGCCCAGGCTAAATCCGCGTGGCTGGCTTCCTCTGTGCGGGCTGCTTCGTAGGTTGGCCGGTTGCCGCTGGCAGTGGTTGAACGGCGAATGGACATAAAGGACTGCGCGATATCCAGCATTCCCGCGTCAAACTCCAGACGGCGCCCGCTGATGATGTCGTAGGCTTTAAGCACCAGGGCATTTTTTACGGTCGGGTTGTAAACAAACTCACGCGCGGCAGGGAAGAACTGCTTAACCGTTTTGTAAACGCCATCGCCAACGCCGGTCGAGTCAATGCCGATGTAGGTCACGTTGTAGCGTCTGGTGATTTCCTCAATCGCTGAGGCCTGGGCGCGGAAGTCCATCCCGCGCCACTGGTGACGCTCAAGGATACGGAATTTACCGCCGGGGACGACCGGAGGCGCAATGACCACGCAACCGGCGCTGTCACCGTTCTGAGTTCCTTTTGCCGGGTCATAGCCGATCCAGACAGGGTGGTATGCAAACGGACGCATTAAAAGCGGTTCGAAATCGTCCCACACATCCCAGCTGTCAACCATGCAGGACTGCAGCAAGGCCAGCGGGAACACTGACGCCAGGTCGTCAACGAACTGACACATCAGCAGGTTGTTATATTCGTCCGGGCTGTACTCCAGGCGCAGCTGGTCAAGGTCGAAAAGGTTACACCCGCCGTTTACGGCATCTTCAATGGTGACTATCTGGCGGTACTGGCCGTCAGGGCATAAAAGGCCGTGCGCCAGGCTACTGTGAGAAATGTCAAATTCTACCCTGTCGGCTTTCGGGCGCCCTTTATTGAACAGGGCGCCGGACCAGAACGGGTAGGCGCTGTGCGTCAGGCTGGAAGGGGTAGAGAAATAGGTCTGACGCCATTTTTTGTGCAGCGCCATACCGGAGGCCACCTTGCGCAGCTCTTGGAATTTCGGTATCCAGAAATACTCATCAAGATACAGATTGCCGTGATAGCTCTGCGCGGTACGGGCATTTGTACCGAGGAAGTAAAGACACGCGCCGTTAGGCAGCACCATCGGATCGCCTTTCAGTTCAACGTCCACCTCTTTTGCAAAGTCGATGATGTACTGTTTAAAAATGTGTGCCTGAGCTTTACTCGCTGACAGAAAGATTTGATTTCTCCCCGTGGTGAGCGCGTCTATCAACGCTTCACGGGCGAAATAGTAGGTTGCACCGATCTGGCGTGACTTTAAGATGTTGCGAATACGGTGCTTGATGCCAGCATCCCACCAGTGGCGCTGGTACTCGAACATACCGGCACGGAAAATATCTTCCAGCTTTTCGATCTGCTCGTCGGTAAACAGGTTTTTTTCCGGCGGCTTGCGCGGGCCTTTATTGCGGTTCGCTACGTTGGGATTCAGGTCTGCTTCATTCCCGCCGTTGTTAAATTTGCCGATCCTGGCCTGTCGTTCTGACTGACGCGCCAGCAGGTCAATTTCTTTAAAGTCCTTTCCTTCCTTCTGCTCCTTCATGACGAGCTGGCAGTAACGTGCGGCGGTGGTGAGCTGCATCTGATCCAGTGGACCATATTCGCCCCACTTATCGCGTTTTTTCCAGCTGTGAACGGTTGCAACTTTCTCGCCCAGCATTTCAGCAATGCGGGCTACGCGGTATCCCTGAAAGTACATCAGCATTGCCTGACGACGGGGATCGAGGTCTGCGGGAGTCAGTGTTGTCATGGCACAAACATACGGCCTCAAATCAGCACTTTCCCCGGCTTCGCATTGTGTGGGAGTTCGCACAAGCCCAACGCGTTGTTTACACGCGCCTATCACCGCAAACATAAGGCTCTGAACGTGTTACGAACTAACTAACCGGAGCCGGACCGATGGCAAAAAAATCTAAGCGTTTTCGTATTGGGGTCGAAGGGGCCACTACTGACGGGCGCGTTATTGAGCGTGAATGGCTCACCCAGATGGCAACGAGCTATAACCCGCAGGTATACACCGCGCTGATCAATATGGAACACATCAAGGGCTTCACCCCTGATGGGCCTTTCCGTCGTTTTGGCATGGTTGAAAAGCTGGAAGCGGAAGAAATCACCGAAGGGGCTTTGTCCGGGAAGATGGCGCTGTATGGCTGGATTGCCCCGACGGACGATCTGGTCACCATGACCGGTAACTGGCAGAAGCTTTTCACCTCAATGGAAGTTAACACCAGCTTTGCCGATACCGGCTCCGCTTATCTGGTTGGTCTGGCGGTTACTGACGATCCGGCAAGCCTCGGCACTGAAATGCTGCAGTTCAGCGCCAGCGCAGAACATAACCCCCTGGCGCGCCGCAAGCTGGACAAAGACAACCTGTTTACCGCTGCTCTTGAAACGCTGATCGAGTTTGAGGACGTGCCGGAAAAAACCAGCCTGTTTACCCGCGTGAAAGAGCTGCTGTCCCGCAAAGGCGCCGATGATAACGCCCGCTTTGCTGATGTGAATCAGGCTGTCGAAACCATCGCGCGTGAGCATCAGACGCTGGCGGAGCAGGTCAGCACCCATCAGACCGATTTCAGTAACAAGCTGAGCGATATGCAAAAGGTTGTTGATGAGACAACCAGCGCACTCTTCACCCTGCGTGAGCAGCTTTCCACTCAGGACAGCCGCAGCGAACGCCGCCCTAATGCGACCGGCAATAACGGCGCAGAACAAACCACCGATTGCTGACGGAGCAAAAGCACAATGAAAAAAGAGACACGTTTTAAATTCAACGGCTATCTGACGCAGCTCGCCAAACTCAACGGCGTATCTGTGAGCGATATCGCCTCGAAATATACGGCTGAGCCGTCAGTGGCGCAGACGCTGGAAAAGAAAATCCAGGAGTCTTCCTCGTTCCTGAAGAAAATCAACATTATCCCGGTTGATGAGCAGTCCGGCGAGCGTCTGGGGCTGGGTATTGGTTCCAGTATTGCCGGAAATACTGATACCACCCAGAAAGACCGTGAACCCGTTGATCCGACTTACATCGACGGTGAAGGGTACAAGTGTACCCAGACCAACTCTGATACGGCGCTGCCCTATGCGAAACTGGATTTATGGGCCAAATTCCAGGACTTCCAGACGCGCATCCGTGACGCCATCATTACCCGCCAGGCGCTTGACCGCATCATGATCGGCTTCAACGGCGTGAAGCGTGAAAAAACGTCAGACCGCGCGACCTATCCACTGCTGCAGGATGTGAATATCGGCTGGCTGGAAAAAATCCGCCAGGAGAAACCCGTTCAGGTGATGGATAAGATCGTGTCCGAAGGCGAGGTTATTTCTCAGACTATCCGTGTCGGTAAAGGCGGTGATTTCCTGAATCTGGACGCGCTGGTTATGGGCGCCGTGAATGAGAAAATCGCGCCGTGGTATCAGGACGATACGGAGCTTGTGGTTATCGTCGGGCGCCAGTTGCTGGCGGATAAATATTTCCCGATCGTCAACCGTGACCAGCCAAACAGCGAAACGCTGGCGGCGGATCTTATCGTCAGCCAGAAGCGTATCGGCAACCTCCCGGCCGTTCGTGCGCCGTTCTTCCCGGCGAATGGCATGCTGATCACCCGCCTGGATAACCTGTCTATTTACTGGCAATCAGGCTCCCGCCGCCGTTCGGTCATCGACAATCCGAAGCGTGACCGCGTGGAGAACTTCGAGTCCGTTAACGAGGCGTATGTTGTCGAAGATTACGACGGCGTTTGCCTGGTTGAGAACATCGAACTGTTGCCCGTGCAGGCAGGTGGCAATGCCAGCCCAGCGCTGACAACTGAAACCATCCAGGAAATCGTCACGGCAGCGGTGAAAGGCGCGCTTGATGCGCAGGCAGCTGGCGGTGCTGGCGCCGGAGCGTGATAAATGAATCCGTTCCGTGCTCACACTCAGTATGTACAGGCACAGGATGCCGCCCGGCAGGGCGGCAGTAATGCCAGCCTGACGGGCTACAACCAGATGCTGTTACAGCTGACAGAACACCGCAGGCGCCTTAAAACCGTCCAGTCAAATGAGCGCAAGGCTCAGCTCAAACGTGAGTTTCTTCCCGCTTATGCCTCATGGATTGCCGGTTTACTGGATGCTGACGCGTCAGGCCAGGACGACGTGGCGATGTACGTCATGATCTGGCGCATTGATGCCGGAGACTATACCGGCGCGCTGGACATTGCCCGCCATGCCATTAAACACGGCTGGGTCCTGCCGCAGCGATTCAACCGGACCTGCGGGACCGCTGTTGCGGAAGAGTTTGCCGACGCGGCAATGCGCGCTTTTTCTGCCGGTGAATCATTCAGTGCCGCCATTCTTACCCAGGTGCTCGATATCGTTGAAGGTCAGGATATGCCGGATCAGTCCCGCGCCCGACTTCATAAGGCGATGGGCTACGCGCTGCGGGATAACGATCAGGCAGTGGCGGCACTTAACCATCTGAAGCGTGCCCTGCAGCTGGATAACAGTTCTGGCGTCAAAACCGAAATCAACAAGCTTGAAAGCCGATTGCGACAGGCAATGTCGGCTTAACCAATCGTGCCAACGCGCGGGGCGGCACGGGGTGGCGACAGGCTTTATGCCGCGTCAAAACCCCGTCCACCGCCCAACTATTTGGGAGTGCCAGAAATATGCAATTCGTTTCGCCGGAACAGGCCGGGGAAAGTACCCAGGACGTTATTAAAAACACCAGTTTCTGGCCTGATGTCAGGGTTTCAGAGTTCCGCCGTGATATGCGCATGGATGGGAGTGTCACCGATCCACGCCTGCGTCTGGCGTTGCTGACAGCGATTGCTGAAGTTAACGCCGATCTTTATGAGTTCCGTGAGAAACAACGGGCGCAGGGGTATGCGAGCCTGGCCGACGTCCCTGCTGATGTGATCGACGGCGAAAGCCAGCGGCTCATGCTGTATCGCCGTGCGGTGTTTTGCTGGGCAAAAGCAAACCTGGTTGAGCGCTATCGTGATTTTGACGCAACCGGCGACGGAAGCAAGAAAGCTGAAGATATCGAAACAACCTTAGGCGAGCTGTGGCGCGATGTGCGCTGGGCGGAGTCCCGCCTGCGCGATATGCCGCATATGACGGTGGAGCTGATTTGATGAAAGTGCGTGCGCATCAGTATGACACGGTGGACGCACTCTGCTGGCGCCATTACGGGCGCACGCAGGGAGTCACTGAACAGGTGCTGCAGGCGAATCCGGGGCTGGCTGAATATGGCCCCTTTTTACCGCACGGGCTGCAGGTGGAGCTGCCGGACATTACGGCGTCAACCACTGCGCAGACTGTCCAGTTATGGGACTGAACTATGACGCTTGAACGAATCAGCGCCTTTATCACTTACTGCGTTGCCCTGCTTCTGGCATGGCTCGGCGATTTGTCTCTTAAAGATGTATCGACCATTACCGGTCTTGCGCTGGGGATTATTACTGCAGCGGTGACCTGTTATTTACGCTGGAAAGCCTACCAGCTGCTGCGTGACGGCAGAATATCCAGGGGGGAATATGAGTCCTTCAATCGTTAAGCGTTGCCTGGTCGGAGCGGTGCTGGCGATTGCCGCTACGCTGCCGGGCTTTCAGTCGCTTCATACCTCCGTCGAGGGGCTGAAACTGATTGCTGATTTCGAAGGGTGCCGCCTGCAGCCGTACCAGTGCAGCGCCGGAGTCTGGACTGACGGGATCGGCAATACGTCCGGGGTAGTGCCGGGCAAAACCATAACGGAGCGACAGGCCGCGCAGGGGCTGATTAATAACGTGTTGCTGACGGAAAAAAGGATTGAAGCCTGCCTGCAGGTTAAGCCACCTCGGCATGTTTACGATGCCCTGATCAGTATCGGCTTTAATGTCGGAACGGGGGCAATCTGCCGGTCAACTATGGTTTCTTACATCAATCGCCAGCAATGGTGGCAGGCGTGCAACCAGCTCCCCCGCTGGATTTATGTAAATGGTCAAAGGAGTAAAGGGCTAGAAAACAGGCGCGCCCGTGAGCTTGCCTGGTGTCTTAAAGGGGCAGGGGCATGACGCGCGCGCTGGCGGTGATCCTGGTTCTGGTGCTGGCATTGCTGGGCTGGCAGTCATGGCGGCTTAACAATGCCGGTCACACCATCGGGACGCAGGCTGAGGCGCTTAAAAATAACAAGCAGGAGCTGGCGAAGAAAAACAGCCAGCTCATCAGCCTGTCCATTCTTACTGAAACCAACAGCCGGGCGCAGATGCAACTTTATGCTGCAGCGGAGGAGACTTCCGCGCTGTTGCGGAGCCGCCAGCGCCGGATCGAGGAGCTAAAACGTGAAAACGAGGATTTACGCCGCTGGGCTGACACTCCTTTGCCTGCTGACATTATCCGGCTGCGGGACCGCCCGGCCCTCGCCGGAGGTGCAGCTTACCGTGAGTGGTTGTCCAAAAGTGACGCAATGCCGCCTGGACAGGTCAGCGCCGCGCAGTAATGGGGATTTGAACCAGGTGCTGGATGAGACTGAGGCCGCCTGGGCGGTATGTGCCGACAAAGTGGACACGATCATAGCGTGTCAGGAGCGAGACAGTGAACAAACCGCAGTCCTTACGCAACGCCCTGAATAAATCGGTGGCGTATGTCCGTGATAACCCGGACAAACTGCACCTTTTTGTTGATAACGGTTCGCTGGTCGCAACCGGCGCCCGTTCAATGTCATGGGAATATCGCTACACCCTGAACGTGGTGATTGAAGACTTTAGCGACAACCAGAATTTAGTGATGGCGCCCGTGCTGCTCTGGTTAATGACAAATCAACCGGACGCTATCAACAACCCGGAGCTGCGCGAAAAACTTTTTACCTTTGACGTCGATATCCTGAGCAACGATCTGTGTGATATCAGCCTCAATCTGCAGCTCACGGAGCGCGTGATTGTAAACACTGACGGCACCGTATCGAGCGTTGAAGCGGTGCCGGAACCCGACGTACCCGAAGAAATGTGGACGGTGAAACGTGGATGACCTGCAGAGGGTGGATGACTGGCTGGCGGCCCTGCTGGCGAATCTGGAACCGGCAGCCCGCAACCGTATGATGCGACAACTGGCGCAGGAGCTGCGCCGGTCGCAACAGCAAAACATCAGGCTGCAGCGCAATCCAGACGGCACCGCCTTTGAGGCGCGCCGGGTGACGGCCAGAAGTAAAAAGGGGCGCATCAAGCGCCAGATGTTCGCCAAATTGCGCACCACTAAATACCTGAAAACCGCAGCCACTGCGGACTCTGCCAGTGTGCAGTTTGATGGGAAAGTCCAGCGCATCGCCCGTGTTCACCATTACGGTTTACGTGATCGCGTCAGCCGAAAAGGGCCGGAGGTCCGTTACGCAGAACGCCGCCTGCTGGGTGTTAACGATGAGGTGGAGACGCTGACACGCGATATTTTGCTGCTCTGGCTGGCTGGTTAGTTTTTATTTTTGTTTGATCGGGCCAAATCTATTAACTCATAAATTAGTTTTTCTTGAGGGAGGTTGGGCGTTTTTTCAAAATTTATATTATGACTTCTAAGGGTTTGAATTAGGTCTTTGAATTCAGAAGTGGAACCTTTGGAAAGTAAAAACGAAATTGTTTGATTTTCATAATCATTAGTCATTTGCATATTGTATTTTATGAAAATAATTAAGAGTCTAAGTGTGTAACCGATAAACATAATTGCTGTGAAGAATATGAGGTACGGCGCAGCAACAGCAATTGCTTCCTTAATAGTACTTTCAGCAGGTTTGTTGCTAACTGTTGGGGTAATATCGCTGCGTTTTACTCCTGACTTGTTATCCGTTATTTCTTGATTAAGGTCACTTAACGATTTGATCGCGGAATTAGTTTTTTCAATGATTGTAATCAAGTCTTGAAGACTTCCTGATTTCTTTTCTTGATTGTGATAATACAAAAAGCTGGAGAAAAATGAAACCACCATAAATAACGAAAGAAGAATGATGGAGTAGGTTGCAATTTTTGATTTTTTAGTTCTGGATTCTAGAGCGAATAATACTTTTTTGCATTCGTCAGGTTCTAAATTCATGATCTCTACTCGTTCGTTTAATTAAGCTTTGTGCCATTTATAGCACAAGTCCGCAATCTATCGAAGCTGCCTATGTGTTGACAGTATAACGACATGAACGCACAACTTACAGAAATCATGCGCCTTATCACCAACCTGATCCGCACCGGCACCGTAACCGAAGTGGACCGGGAAAACTGGCTGTGCCGGGTGAAAGTGGGCGAGCTTGAAACCAACTGGATTAACTGGCTGACACTTCGCGCAGGTGGTGCCCGTACATGGTGGTGCCCGTCGCCGGATGAGCAGGTGGTGGTGCTGAGTATGGGCGGCAATCTGGAAACCGCTTTTGCCTTACCTGCGATCTATTCCAACCAGTTCGCGCCGCCGTCGGACTCCGTGGACGGATGCGTAACGGAATACCCGGACGGTGGCTGGTTTGAATATGAACCAGCCACCGGCCGCTGGCATGTGCGGGGCATCAAATCCATGGTGATCGAGGCTGCAGATAACATAACCCTGAAAACGGGGGAATTTGTGGTGGAAGCAAGCAACACGCGCATAAACAGCGAAGTGATGATCAATGGTGGCGTCACCCAGGGCGGCGGCGCCATGAGTTCTAACGGGATCGTAGTCGATAAACACGGTCATACCGGCGTTAAGTCCGGCGGCGATACATCGGGAGGTCCTGTATGACGCTGTATATCGGTATGAATCAGGACAATGGCAAAGCCATTTCTGATGCGGACCATTTGCGGCAGTCGGTCAGGGATATTCTGCTGACTCCCCAGGGAAGCCGTATAGCCCGCCGGGAATATGGTTCCCTGCTGTCAGCATTGATTGACCAGCCCCAGAACCCGGCGCTGCGCCTGCAGATTATGGCGGCTGTTTACGTATCGCTGAGTCGCTGGGAGCCTCGGCTTACGCTGGATTCCATCACCATCAACAGCAGCTTTGACGGCTCCATGGTGGTTGAGCTAACCGGGAAGCGCAATAACGGAGCGCCTGTATCTCTTTCGGTATCAACAGGAGCAGACAATGGCAGTCATTGACCTTTCCCAGCTCCCCGCGCCGCAAATCGTTGACGTGCCGGACTTTGAATCCCTGCTGGCTAAGCGTAAGGCCGCCTTTGTGGCCCTGTATCCGGCAGATGAACAGGACGCGGTGCGGCGCACGCTTGAGCTGGAATCTGAACCCATCACCAAACAACTGCAGGAAAACACGTACCGGGAAATCCTGCTGCGCCAGCGTATCAACGAGGCGGCGCAGGCGGTAATGGTGGCTTATGCCATGGGCGGCGATCTCGATCAGATGGCGGCCAACTACAACGTGAAGCGGCTGACGGTTACACCTGCAGATAACGACGCGGTACCGCCGGTCGCAGCGGTAATGGAAAGTGACGAGGCGTTGCGCCTGCGTGTTCCTGCTGCATTTGAGGGGCTGTCCGTTGCGGGGCCAACGGCGGCTTATGAGTTTCACGCTAAAAGCACGGACGGGCGAGTCGCTGACGCCAGCGCAACCAGCCCGGCACCGGCGGAGGTGGTGCTTACCGTACTGAGCCGTGAGGGCGACGGAACGGCAGCGGCGGACCTGCTGGCGGTGGTTGAACAGGCGCTTAACAGTGAGAACGTGAGGCCGGTTGCTGACCGTCTGACGGTGCGCAGCGCTGAAATTATTCCGTACAGCGTGGATGCAACGATCTTTCTTTACCCGGGGCCAGAAGCTGAGCCGGTGATGGAGGCGGCAAAGGCCAGCCTGCAGAAATATATCGCCAGCCAGACGAGGCTGGGGCGCGATATTCGCCGCAGTGCTATTTATGCCGCGCTGCACGTTGAGGGTGTGCAGCGTGTTGAGCTGGCCTCGCCGCTCGCTGATGTGGTGCTGGATAAGACACAAGCCGCTTCATGTACGGAATGGAGCGTAACCAACGGGGGAACGGATGAATAGTCTGCTTCCTCCGGGTTCATCGCCGCTTGAGCGCCGTCTTGCTCAGACCTGCAGCGGCATTTCCGATCTGCAAGTGCCGCTGCGGGATTTATGGAACCCGGCAACATGCCCGGTCAAGTTTCTGCCGTATCTGGCGTGGGCCTTTTCGGTTGATCGCTGGGACGAAGGATGGGCGGAGAGCGTGAAGCGCCGCGTGGTGCAGGATGCGTTCTATATCCATCAGCATAAGGGCACAACCAGCGCTGTCCGGCGTGTCGTGGAGCCGTTCGGCTTTCTGATCCGCATCATTGAATGGTGGCAGACAGGCGAGGCGCCGGGCACGTTTCGCTTGGATATTGGGGTGCAGGACCAGGGCATAACAGAGGAAACCTATCTGGAGCTGGAGCGCCTCATCGGTGACGCCAAACCCTGCAGCAGGCATCTGATCGGCATGTCCATAAATCTGCAGACGAGCGGACCCAATTTTGTGGGGGCTGCCACTTACAGCGGCGAAGAAATCACGATTTACCCGTATATCAACGAAACCATCATTTCTGGTGGTTCTGCCTACGAGGGCGGGGCGGTCCATGTTATTGACACAATGAGAGTGAACCCATGAGCGCAAAATTTTATACCCTGCTGACGGATATCGGCGCGGCGAAACTGGCAAGCGCCGCCGCGCTCGGTGTGCCGTTGAAAATTACCCAGATGGCGGTGGGCGACGGTGGCGGCGTGTTACCAACGCCCAGCGCGCAGCAGACAGCGCTGGTTGCTGAAAAGCGCCGTGCGGCATTGAATATGCTGTATATCGATCCGCAGAACAGCAGCCAGATTATTGCTGAGCAGGTGATCCCCGAAACTGAGGGCGGTTGGTGGATTCGTGAGGTCGGTCTGTTCGATGAAACCGGCGCGCTGATTGCCGTCGGCAATTGCCCTGAGAGCTACAAGCCGCAGCTGGCGGAGGGGAGCGGACGCACGCAGACCGTGCGCATGGTGCTGATTACCAGCAGTACCGATAATATCACCCTGAAAATTGACCCCGCAGTGGTGCTGGCAACCCGCAAATACGTGGATGACAAGGTGCTGGAGTTGAAGGTGTATGTGGATGATTTGATGGCAAAGCATACCGCCGCCAGCGATCCCCATACGCAGTATGCGCCGAAAGCCAGTCCGACATTCATTGGCACGCCAAAAGCGCCGACGGCTGAGGCAGGCAATAATTCCACGCAGCTTGCAACCACGGCCTTTGTGCAGGTAGCGATTGCGGTACTGGTGGACTCATCGCCTGGCGCGCTGGATACGCTGAACGAACTGGCTAAAGCACTAGGCAACGATCCGAACTTTGCCACCACCATAACCAATGCGCTTGCCGGGAAAATGGATAAATCAGCTAATGGCGCAGATATTGCAGATATTTCCGCGTTTCTGAATAACCTTGGTCTGGGGGCAGGCTCCGCTTTGCCAGTTGGTGTGCCTGTTCCATGGCCTCTTACTACAGCTCCCGCTGGCTGGCTGAAGTGCAATGGTGCAGCCTTTACTGCTGCGCAGTATCCGAAGCTAGCACAGGCGTATCCGGGGCTAAAACTTCCTGATTTGCGCGGCGTGTTTATTCGCGGCTGGGACGATGGGCGGGGGCTGGATAGTGGCCGCGCTATTCTATCGTATGCTGCTGATAAGTTGAGGAAGCACACACACGCGTTATTGTTTGGTAATGGTGACGGGGGCGAAACTCCTGCTGTTCATGAATCTTATCGTAAGAGTTCAGCGACCGTTTATTTTGCTTATTCGGGGAGCAGTGGCGTGTATTTATCCGATGAGGGCCAGAACGAAACCGCGCCATGCAACGTGGCATTTAACTACATCGTGAGGGCCGCATAATGCAAAGCGCAGTTATAGAAAATGGATTTGCCGTCGTGGCTGGTGAGGTTGTTGTGTTTAATTATGACAGTCTGACGCGGGTTTATTTGTCACAAACAACGGAGTTTATTCCGGTGGGCGTCAGCATTCCTGCAAATGCCTGTACGGACAAGCCACTGGCAGCAAAAAAAGGTTATGTTGTCTGCCGGAACAGTCAACTGACCGGATGGGAGTATCTGGCGGATCATCGCGGTGAAACCGTCTGGAATATCAGAACCGGGGCGGAGCAGCAAATTACCGTGCCGGGCGATTATCCTGCTGATACCACTATATACCCGCCATCGACACCATATGATAAGTGGAACGGTGAGCGATGGGTAACAGATGAGGCGGCGAAAGCAGCTGCAGTAATTGCCGAAGCTACAGCAACAAAAGCAGAACTCATTAAAAGCGCCGCTGCCAAAATCGAACCCCTGCAGGATGCTGTTGATCTAGATATGGCAACAGATGAAGAAAAGAGCCGCTATGATGCCTGGCGAAAATACCGCGTATTGCTGACGCGCGTGGATACATCGCAGGCCCACGATATTAACTGGCCTGAACCTCCCGAAGATTAATCCCATCCCCGCAACTGCGGGGATTTTTTTACCCCTCCATTGTGTCATTCCCTATACATAGCCTGGCGCGTGCGCCGCGTGCATATCAACCAGAACATAGGCACACCCCCTGTAAACCGGAGAGACTGCCATATGGCTCAGGATTACCACCACGGGGTGCGCGTTGTTGAAATCAACGAGGGCACCCGACCTATCACCACGGTGAGCACCGCCATCGTGGGCATGGTCTGCACCGGCGATGATGCTGATGCGTCCATGTTTCCCCTCAATAAGCCTGTTCTGCTGACCGACGTGCTGACCGCCAGCGGTAAAGCAGGCGAATCTGGCACGTTGGCCCGCTCGCTGGATGCAATTGCCGACCAGGCTAAACCCGTGACCGTAGTTGTGCGCGTTGCACAGGGTGAAACCGAAGCGGAGACAACCTCTAACATTATTGGCGGTGTGACAGCCGACGGTAAAAAAACAGGCATGAAAGCGCTGTTAACTGCGCAGTCCCAGCTCGGCGTTAAGCCGCGCATTCTGGGCGTGCCAGGGCACGATACGCAGGCGGTAGCTACTGAGCTGTTGAGCGTGGCGCAGAGTCTGCGCGGGTTTGCTTATCTGTCAGCCTACGGCTGCAAAACGGTGGAGGAGGCTATTGCCTATCGCGCTAATTTCAGCCAGCGCGAGGGGATGCTTATCTGGCCTGATTTCATCAGTTTTGACACCGTGCTGAATGCTGACGCAACGGCTTACGCTTCAGCCCGTGCGCTTGGTCTGCGTGCCAAAATTGACGAGCAGACCGGCTGGCATAAATCCCTGTCCAACGTGGGCGTGAATGGCGTCACCGGCATTTCTGCCGATGTGTTCTGGGATTTGCAGGACCCGGCAACCGATGCGGGGCTGTTGAACCAGAACGATGTCACCACGCTGATCCGCAAAGACGGTTTCCGCTTCTGGGGCTCCCGCTGCCTCAGTGACGATCCTCTGTTTGCCTTTGAAAACTACACCCGCACCGCGCAGGTACTGGCTGACACCATCGCAGAAGCGCACATGTGGGCGGTGGATGGCGCGCTTAACCCGTCGCTGGCCCGCGACATTATCGAAGGTATTCGCGCCAAACTGCGCAACCTGAAAACGCAGGGCTACATCATCGGCGCCGACTGCTGGCTGGATGAGTCCGTAAACGATAAAGATTCCCTGAAAGCCGGGAAACTCACTATCGATTACGACTATACGCCGGTACCGCCTCTGGAAAACCTGATGCTGCGCCAGCGCATCACCGATCAGTATCTGCTGGATTTCTCCAGCCAGGTCAGCGCGTAAGGGGACAATATGGCTTTACCACGCAAGTTAAAACACCTGAACCTGTTTAACGACGGGAACAACTATCAGGGGATCGTTGAGTCTCTGACCCTGCCTAAATTCGGCCGCAAGTTTGAAAAGTATCGCGGCGGCGGTATGCCCGGTTCGGCTGATGTTGATCTGGGGCTGGATGATGGCGCGCTGGACACGGAATTTTCAATCGGTGGCACCGAACTGCTGTTATTCAAACAGATGGGTAAAGCCACAGTTGACGGCATCCAGCTGCGTTTCACCGGCTCCATTCAGCGTGACGATACCGGCGAAGTGCAGGCCGTTGAGCTGGTTGTGCGCGGTCGACATAAAGAAGTCGATTCCGGCGAATGGAAAACCGGCGAGAGCAACACCACAAAAGTCAGCAGCACCAACAGCTACGCGAAGCTGACCATTAACGGCGAAGTGCTCTATGAGGTTGATGTGATCAATATGATTGAAATCGTTGATGGCGTGGACCTGATGGAAGAGCACCGCAACGCCCTGGGCCTCTGATCTACTTTAAAGGCGCGGGCAGCCGCGCCAGTACCTTGTTAACAGGAAATGACGATGAGCGAACAACTGACAGAAAAAACCGTACAGCTGGACACCCCAATCAAACGCGGTAAAACCGAAATTGCCGAAATTGTGCTACGCAAGCCGCAGTCCGGCGCGCTGCGTGGCACCCGTCTGCAGGCGATCATGGATATGGACGTCGGCGCGATGATGACGATTATTCCCCGCATCTCCACGCCCGCGCTGACCGCTCAGGAAATGGCTGAAATGGACCCAGCCGATCTCACCGCGCTGTCGGTTGAGGTGGTCACTTTTTTGTTGAAGAAATCGGTGCTTGCCGGTTTGCCGACAGCCTGACGGTAGAAGACCTGGTGGCTGATATCGCCACTATTTTTCACTGGCCGCCGTCAGTCACTGACGTTATGCCGCTGACCGAAGTGCTGGAGTGGCGGCATAAAGCGATTCAGAGAAGCGGGGCCAGCGATGAGTGACACTAATCTGCGTTTGCAGGTAATTCTTAATGCGGTTGATAGGCTCACCCGCCCATTCCGATCAGCGCAGGCCAGCTCTAAAGAGCTGGCTACCGCCATTCAGCAAAGCCGCGCAAGATTAAAAGAACTGGACGCCCAGGCGGGCCGTATTGGCGGTTTCCGCAAGGCAAGCGCGCAGCTGGCCGTCACCGGCAACAGTCTGAAAGCCGCACGCGAAGAAGCGGCGAAGCTTGCCACGCAGTTCTCGGCCACAAACCGCCCGACGGCGGCGCAGGCTCGTCTGCTTGAGCAGGCAAAAAACCGCGTTAACGAGCTGCAGAGCAAATACAACGGCCTGCGACAGTCGGTGCAGCGTCAGCGTCTTGCGCTCAATGAGGCCGGGCTGGACACCAAAAAGCTGAGCAGTGCGCAGCGTGAGCTGCGGCAGAATGCCGACGAAACCCGGCAGGCGCTGGACCGACAGCAGAAATCCCTTAAACGCCTGGGCGCGCAGCAGGCCCGTATGAACGCCGTCCGCGATCAGTATTCGCGGCGCCTTGAGGTGCGGGATCGTATTGCGGGCGCCGGAGCAACGACTACTGCCGCCGGGCTGGCGATGGGCGCGCCGGTGATGGCTGCCGTTAAAAGCTATGCCAGCATGGAAGATGCGATGAAAGGCGTGGCAAAGCAGGTTAACGGGCTGCGGGACGACAACGGCAACCGCACAAAACAGTTTTACGACATGCAGGATGCCATCAAGGCCGCCAGTGAACAGCTGCCGATGGAGAATGGCGCCATCGACTATGCCGCGCTGGTTGAAGGTGGCGCCCGCATGGGCGTGACAAACCAGAATGATTCTTACGAAGACCAGAAGCGTGACCTGCTGGCCTTTGCATCCACTGCAGCAAAGGCCGCAACGGCATTCGAGCTGCCCGCTGATGAGCTGGCGGAGGGGCTGGGGAAAATCGCGCAGCTCTATAAAGTGCCGACCCGCAATATTGAACAGCTTGGCGATGCCCTGAACTACCTAGACGATAACGCCATGTCTAAGGGCGGCGATATCATCAATGTGCTGCAGCGCATTGGGGGCGTGGCCGACCGGCTTGATTTCCGAAAGGCGGCCGCGCTGGGTTCCACCTTCCTGTCTCTGGGCGCCGCGCCCGAAATTGCCGCCAGCGCATCAAATGCGATGGTGCGCGAACTGTCGATTGCAACCATGAAGAGCAAGCGGTTCATGGAAGGTATGGATCTGCTGAAACTCAATCCAGAAGAGATTGAAAAGCAGATGACAAAGGACGCAATGGGGACTATTCAGCGCGTGCTGGAGAAGGTCAACAAGCTGCCGCAGGATAAACGCCTGTCCGCCATGACGATGATATTTGGCAAGGAGTTTGGCGATGATGCGGCGAAGCTTGCAAACAATCTGCCGGAGCTGCAGCGACAGCTGAAACTCACCTCAGGCACTGAGGCTAACGGCTCCATGCAGAAAGAATCCGATATCAATAAGGATTCACTTTCCGCGCAGTGGTTGCTTGTGAAAACTGGCGCGCAGAACGCTTTCAGTAGCCTGGGTGAAACCCTGCGCCAGCCGCTGATGGATATCATGGGGTACGTCAAAAGCGTTACCGGGGCACTGCGTCGATGGGTTGAGGCTAACCCGCAGCTGGCGGGCACGCTGATGAAAGTGGCTGCAGCCACAGCTGCGATCACCGTTGTGCTCGGCACGCTGGCGGTGGCCGTGGCTGCCGTGCTGGGGCCGCTGGCGGTGATCCGTTTTGGCCTGTCCGTGTTGGGTGTAAAAACACTCCCCTCCGTTATGTCTGCAGTGACCCGCACCGGCGGCGCGCTGTCCTGGCTGGCAAATGCGCCGCTTTCCCTGTTGCGCCGTGGCCTGGCTGCATCCGGCAGCAGCGCCGGATTGCTGGCGTCTCCCCTTAACTCCCTGCGCCGTTCTGCCGGGCTGGCTGGCAACGCGCTGAAAGCGCTGGCCGGTGCGCCGCTTGCTGTCCTTCGCGGCGGAATGTCTGGTATTCGCAACATTATCGGCATGGTAATGAATCCGCTGGCCGCGTTGCGCGGGGGATTATCCGCAGCCGGTGGCGTGCTGCGTTTTCTGGCGTCCGGCCCGCTGGCTCTCCTTCGCGTTGCGCTGTACGGGATTTCTGGATTGCTGGGCGCCCTGCTTAGTCCGATAGGGCTCGTTGTGGCGGCGCTGGCTGGCGTGGCGCTGGTTGTCTGGAAATACTGGCAGCCGATAAGCGCATTTTTAGGCGGAGTGGTTGAAGGATTCAAAGCTGCAGCTGCGCCTATCAGTGCGGCGTTTGAGCCACTGCAGCCTGTTTTCCAGTGGATAGGTGACAAGGTCCAGGCATTGTGGGGCTGGTTTACTGATCTGCTGACGCCGGTTAAATCCACCTCTGCAGAGCTGCAAAGCGCGGCGTCGATGGGGCGGCAGTTTGGGGAGGCGCTGGCGGCAGGGCTGAACATGGTCATGCACCCGCTGGATTCGCTTAAATCGGGCGTGTCCTGGCTGCTTGAAAAACTTGGCATTGTCAGCAAGGAAGCGGCCAAAGCGAAGCTTCCTGAGCAGGTCACGCGGCAGCAACCAGCCACGGTAAACACAGACGGTAAAGTGGTGCTGCCGCCTGGCGGATTCCCGCCGATGGGTTTTGCTGGCATGTACGACAGCGGCGGTACCATTCCGCGCGGCCAGTTCGGCATCGTGGGTGAGAATGGCCCAGAGATCGTTAACGGGCCCGCCAGTGTCACCGGCAGGAAACGGACTGCTGATCTGGCAAGGGTGGCGGCAACGCTCAATCCTTCCCGGACGGAACCGGCCAGCGCTAAACAATATCCTGAACGCGCGATAGTTCTGCCGCCTGATAGTGTGAACGGTCCGGCAAATCTTCCGGTAATCAATCGTACTACTGAGCTGGTGAAACTAGCGGCAACGGTAAGCCCGGTTCGTGATGTAACAGCCAGCCCGGTGCAACGGCCTGAAAGCAGGTTAATACTGCCGCCTGAGATTGTTAACGGCCCGGTAAATCGTCCTGGTCGGGATCGTGCTGCGGAGCTGGCTGATATCGCTGCGGCTGTCATGCCAGCACCGGCAGTTACGGAAATCACGGATAACAGGGCTGACCCGATGGCTATGCGCCAGAAGGTGTTCGCTTCCGTGGTCGCTGGCGTAATGGGCCTGGCGGCTGCCCCGGCAGAAGCCGCGCCAATTCATCCGTACAGTGTACCTGTCAGGACGCAACCGGCGCCGTCGGCAAAGACAGAGAGACAGCCGCAGGTAATTAAGTACGAGATAAGCGCGCCAATTCATATTGTCGCCCAGCCAGGGCAAAGCGCGCAGGATATCGCCCGCGAGGTGGCCCGGCAGCTCGATGAGCGTGAGCGCAGGGCCAGGGCAAAAACACGCAGTAATTTCAGTGATCGAGGGGGTTACGAATAATGATGATGGTGCTGGGGTTATACGTATTCATGCTGCGCACCGTGCCCTATCAGGAGCTGCAGTATCAGCGCAGCTGGCGGCACGCTGCCAACAGCCGGGTTAACCGGCGCCCGACAACGCAGTTTCTTGGGCCGGATAACGATTCGCTTACTCTGTCCGGCGTCCTGCTGCCGGAGATTACCGGCGGCAGGCTGTCTTTGCTGGCGCTGGAGCAGATGGCGGAGCTGGGGAAAGCCTGGCCTTTGATTGAGGGGAGCGGGACGATTTACGGCATGTTTGTGATCGAGAGTCTGAGCCAGACAAAAACAGAATTTTTTGAGAGCGGTATGCCCCGGCGAATCGAATTTTCGCTGAGCCTCAAGCGGGTGGATGAATCGCTGTCTGATATGTTTGGCAGCCTCAGCGATCAGCTCAGTAATTTGCAGGACTCCGCCACCTCTGCGATAGGCAGTATGAAAAATACGGTTGGAGGGTTGCTGCAGTGAATTTCAGCTCTGATCTCCTGAACCTGAACAGCAAAGCCCCCGGTTTCAGCATCATTATTGAAGGTAAAGATGTGACTACCGTGCTGGATGCGCGCCTGATGAGTCTGACGCTGACGGATAACCGGGGATTCGAAGCGGACCAGCTTGATCTGGAACTGGACGACTCGGACGGGCAAATCGTTTTGCCACGTCGGGGGGCCATTATTCAGTTTGCGCTGGGGTGGAAAGGTCAGCCACTTTTTCCGAAAGGGGCCTTTACTGTCGATGAGATTGAGCACAGCGGCGCGCCTGACCGTCTCACAATTCGCGCGCGTAGCGCAGATTTCCGTGAAACTCTTAACACGCGGCGTGAAAAGTCCTGGCACCAGACAACGGTGGGCGAAGTCGTGAAGGAAATCGCCGCCAGGCATAAATTAAAGATGGCGCTGGGCCAGGACCTGATGGACAAGCCTGTGGATCATCTTGACCAGACCAACGAGAGTGACGCGAGTTTCCTGATGAAGCTGGCGCGGCAGTATGGAGCGATAGCCTCAGTTAAGGACGGCAATTTGTTGTTTATCCGCCAGGGGCAGGGCAGAACGGCAAGCGGTAAGCCGCTGCCGGTTATCACCATAACCCGCCAGGCCGGTGACGGTCATCGTTTTACCCTGGCCGATCGCGATGCCTATACGGGGGTGATTGCCAGCTGGCTCCATACCCGTGAGCCAAAGAAAAAAGAGGCAGCAAAGGTAAAACGCCGTCGAAAGAAAACCACCGTGGCAAAGGAGCCGGAAGCAAAACAGGGAGATTACCTGGTTGGAACGGATGAAAACGTGCTGGTCCTCAACAGAACTTATGCAAACCGCAGCAATGCAGAGCGAGCGGCAAAGATGCAGTGGGAGCGTCTGCAGCGCGGGGTTGCAACCTTCTCCCTGCAGCTCGCAGAGGGAAGGGCTGATCTGTATACCGAAATGCCGGCGAAGGTGAGCGGCTTTAAACAGCCGATAGATGATGCCGAATGGACCATTACCACGCTGACGCATAGTGTCAGTGCAGATAATGGTTTCACTACGACTCTGGAGCTTGAAGTTAAGATTGATGATCTCGAAATGGAGTAATTGGTTCTCAAAATTGAGTAATGATGTATCATTGTTGTGATTTTGGCAAAAGTGGTGGGATAACCGGAATGATGAATTGTCCAGAGTGCGGCCAGGCAGCTCATACAAGAAGCAGTTTTCAGGTATCAGCAACAACCAAAGAACGTTACAACCAGTGCCAAAATATCAACTGCGGTTGTACTTTTGTCACGCATGAAACATTTGTTAGGCATATCATTAAGCCTAATGTGATTTCTTCTGCGCCCCCACATCCGGGAAAGGATGGGCAAGGGCACATGAATTTTTAAAAAAGAACCCGCTTTGAAAGCGGGTTTTTTGTCGCCAGTCCAAAAGCATGTCGCCATTTTGCCGCCATTGGAAAAGAAAAAGGGGCTACGTTTTAACGTAACCCCTTGTTTTATTTGGTGGAGCTGGCGGGAGTTGAACCCGCGTCCGAAATTTCTACATCCTCGGTACTACATGCTTAGTTTGTCTTTACATTCGCACGCCAGCTGCGGACAGACACGCCACTAACGAACTAGCCTGATTAGTTTTAACGCTTCAACCCCAGGCAGGGCTTCCACGCGATCTCTTTTGGGTTTGACCTCTCTTTGATCCCCGTCTTAAGAGCGGAAGCTAGGGAGAGAGGGCTCAGAGCAGGTTATTAAGCTGCTAAAGCGTAGTTTTCGTCGTTTGCGACTATTTTTTTGCGGCTTTTAACGAGGCAAACCGCCCCTCGGCATGCACCTTGGGTTTCGCAAATCCCGTCGAATCCAGAATCAGCCCCAATAGTGTTGAACTAAGTATACCAGATTTCACTTCCTGGATACCAGCCCGGAACGCTAACTTATTGAATAGTACAATAAGTGTGCAGAATCAACGTCCTGCGTTTTTCATAATGCGCGCTTTATCCAACTGCCACTCACGTTCTTTCAGGTCAGTACGTTTGTCGTGCTGTTTTTTACCTTTCGCGACACCAACTTTCACTTTGCACCAGGCATTTTTCCAGTACAGTGACAGGGCGACCACGGTGAAACCTTCACGGTTGATGCGTCCGTAGAGGGATTCCAGCTCACGCTTGTTCAGCAGCAATTTGCGCGTGCGCGTTGGGTCACATACGTAGTGCGACGAGGCGACGGTCAGCGGCGTAAAGTTCGCGCCGAACAGGAAGGCTTCGCCATCTTTAAGGATCACGTAGCTGTCGCCGATGTTGGCTTTCCCGGCGCGCAGCGATTTTACTTCCCAGCCCTGCAACGCAAGGCCAGCTTCGAATTCTTCTTCAATGAAATACTCGTGGCGAGCACGCTTGTTGAGCGCAATGGTCGCCGAGCCTGGTTTATGTGCTTTTTTCTTCGTCATAAGTGTCGTAAAGCCGTCGGTAATCTGATTTCAAAAAGTCACCTCATTGCGTCCTGTGAGGTCTAACGCGCTATCTTAGCACGAGATGAGGCTTAGCGTTTTTTTAACAGGTGATAAATGTTATTATTTATCCGTTGTGTGACCATGGAAAATGCTATGCCTCAGATTAGCCGTACTGCGCTCGTTCCTTACAGCGCGGAACAAATGTATCAGTTAGTGAACGATGTTCAGTCTTATCCAGAGTTTATCCCGGGATGTACCGGGAGCCGCGTTCTGGAGTCTGGCCCGACGCAGATGACTGCGGCGGTGGATGTCTCCAAAGCGGGGATCAGCAAGACGTTCACCACCCGCAATACGCTGACTAACAATCAGAGTATTTTGATGCATCTGGTGGATGGTCCATTTAAAACCTTGATGGGTGGCTGGAAGTTTACGCCACTGAGCGCTGACGCCTGCCGCATCGAGTTCCATCTGGACTTTGAGTTCACCAATAAGCTAATTGAGCTGGCGTTTGGCCGCATCTTTAAAGAGCTGGCGTCAAATATGGTTCAGGCGTTTACCACCCGCGCCAAAGAGGTTTACAGTGTCGCATAAGATTGCTGTAGAGGTGGTCTACGCGCTGCCGGAGAAGCAGTACTTACAGCGCGTAATGCTGGAAGAGGGTGCCACCGTTGAGGCGGCTATCCGCGCGTCCGGCATCCTTGAGCTTCGCAGAGATATCGACCTGGAGAAGAACAAGGTCGGGATTTACAGCCGTCCGGTGAAGCTGGGCGACGTGTTGAAAGAGGGCGATCGGGTGGAGATTTATCGTCCACTGATTGCCGACCCGAAAGAGCTGCGTCGTCAGCGTGCGGAGAAGTCGGCTAAGTAGCGTGTTTCCCCCTCACCCTGTCCCTCTTCCCTGTACGGTCCGGGGACATAGTGAACACTTGTTCGGGGACATGGTAGACACTTACAACTAAGGCATAAGAACCCG
>NZ_JADBRK010000027.1:0-34654 GCF_014930595.1 Enterobacter cloacae complex sp. P42RS | reverse complement strand
TGCCTTAGTTGTAAGTGTCTACCATGTCCCCGAACAAGTGTTCACTATGTCCCCGGACCGTACAGTGGGAGAGGGCTGGGGTGAGGGCATCAGGCCGCACAAAGCGAACCTAACCCAACGCCTGAATCGCTTTCTCCAGCGCCTCGCGCAGCAGGTGGCGGTCGTGACGATATTTAATATCGCTGGCTTCCAGCGGCTCCTGCACCACTACGCGATCGCCAATCCCTGTCACATCCACTTTTGGCCCAACCACGACACCGTCGATAATTTTCTTACCGACGTACTGCTCCATCAGGTCCAGCTTGTCCGCCAGCGACAGGCTCGCCGCTGCCGGGCTCAGCTCACGGCCCAGGTTACCGATATAGACCATCGGGGCAGGGGTGCGACGTAGCGCCTGCGCCAGCTCTTTTACCAGCAGAATGGGCATCAGGCTGGTATAAAAACTGCCTGGACCGATCAGGATAAGATCCGCTTCACCAATGGCCTCTACCGCTTCTCGCGTGGCGGGCACGCTCGGATAGGTCATCAACTCCGTTGGCGGCAGGAGGAGCTGGTCAATATTCACCTCGCCGTAAACTTCATGCCCTTCGGCATCGATTGCCATCAAGTCAACCGGTTGTTCAGACATGGGGATCAGGAATGCGTCCACCTTGAGCAGATTACGGATTAAGTTGATGGCTTCCAGAGGCCGTACGCTCAGGTGATCCAGCGCCTTTAACATCAGATTTCCGAGGTTATGCCCGGAAAGTTCGCCATTGCCGCCAAAACGGTACTCAAACATCGCCGACGCGACGCTCGGCTCGGTAATTAACTGGTTCAGGCAGTTGCGCATATCTCCCCAGGCAATGCCGCCTTCAGCCCGCCTGATCCGCCCGGTTGAGCCGCCGTTGTCGGTGGTTGTCACTATCCCTGTCAGTCGTGAGCCCAGTGACGACAAAGAGGACATGACGCGGCCCAGGCCGTGGCCTCCGCCAAGAGCGACCACTCGGTCAAGATCCGCAAAAGTGCGATTGCGCATACGTATTCCTTATCACGTTCGATCGCGTAACAGTAACCTAACTACCCCCAAAAGACGATGCCTCACCCAATGCAAAATGACGTATATCAATGCGAAAATGCGGTTTTTAGGTATTCTGTAGCGAAAATGCAGGACTGAATCGATATATAAATAATTATATAGCGAAAAGCGACAATGGCGGAGTGTCGATTTCCACGCTACTATCGCCATAACCACGTTTTCAAAACTGAAAACATACACTCTAGCCCTGGCGCCTGTGTCGAATGATATGGCGCCCTGGCCGTGGCGGATTTGCCACCAGGGTACAGAAAGAAATGACTGTGCCTCCCGATCTGGAAAGGTGTACATGGCTTCACAACTTACTGATGCTTTCGCGCGTAAGTTTTACTACTTGCGTCTGTCGATTACCGATGTGTGCAACTTCCGTTGCACCTACTGCCTGCCCGATGGCTACAAGCCGGGCAGCGTCACCAATAATGGCTTTCTCTCCGTGGATGAAGTGCGCCGCGTCACGCGTGCGTTCTCTGAGCTCGGTACCGAAAAAGTCCGTCTGACCGGTGGCGAACCCTCCCTGCGCCGCGATTTCCCCGACATCATTGCCGCCGTTCGCGAAAACGAACGCATCCGCCAGATCGCGGTGACCACCAACGGTTACCGCATGGCGCGTGACGTGGCCAACTGGCGCGACGCTGGCCTAACCGCGATCAACGTCAGCGTGGACAGCCTTGATGCTCGGCAGTTTCACGCCATTACCGGTCAGGACAAGTTCCGCCAGGTGATGGACGGCATCGATGCGGCGTTTACCGCCGGGTTCATAAAAGTCAAAGTCAACACGGTGCTGATGCGCGACGTAAACCACCATCAGCTGGACACCTTCCTGGCGTGGATTAAATCCCGTCCCATTCAACTGCGTTTTATCGAGCTGATGGAAACGGGCGAGGGCAGCGAACTGTTCCGCCGCCACCATATTTCCGGCATGGTGTTGCGCGATGAGCTGCTGAAACGCGGCTGGATCCACCAGATCCGCCAGCGCAGCGACGGCCCGGCACAGGTCTTCTGTCACCCGGATTACGAAGGCGAGATTGGGCTGATCATGCCCTATGAGAAAGACTTCTGTGCCAGCTGCAACCGCCTGCGCGTCTCTTCCGTCGGCAAACTCCATCTCTGCCTGTTTGGCGACGGTGGCGTGGATCTTCGCGATCTGCTGGAAGACGATGCGCAGCAGGCCGCGCTTGAAGCGCGCATTTCTGAAGCGCTGACGCACAAAAAGCAGACCCACTTCCTGCATCAGGGCAATACCGGCATTACTCAGAACCTGTCCTACATCGGCGGGTAATCAGTCTTTAGAAGGAACCAGAAGATGAGTCAGGTCAGCGCAGAATTTATCCCGACACGCATTGCTATTCTTACCGTTTCCGACCGCCGTGGCGAAGAGGATGATACCTCCGGCCACTGGCTGCGCGAGGCGGCCCATGACGCGGGGCATCACATCGTCGATAAAGCGATCGTGAAGGAGAACCGCTACGCCATTCGCGCGCAGGTCTCTCAGTGGATCGCCAGCGATGAGGTGCAGGTGGTGCTGATCACCGGCGGCACCGGCTTTACCGCAGGCGATCAGGCGCCTGAAGCGCTGATCCCGCTGTTCGACCGCGAGGTGGAAGGCTTCGGCGAAGTGTTCCGCATGCTCTCCTTTGAAGAGATTGGCACCTCCACGCTGCAGTCGCGCGCGGTGGCCGGCGTGGCAAACAACACGCTGATTTTCGCCATGCCGGGCTCGACCAAAGCCTGCCGCACCGCATGGGAAAATATTATTGCCCCGCAGCTGGATGCCCGTACCCGTCCGTGTAATTTTCATCCCCATTTGAAGAAGTAAACTATGTCACAACTGACCCACATTAACGCCGCTGGCGAAGCGCATATGGTGGATGTCTCCGCCAAGGCCGAAACGGTGCGCGAGGCGCGTGCTGAGGCATTCGTCACCATGCTGCCGGAGACGCTGGCGATGATTATCGACGGCAGTCACCATAAGGGCGACGTCTTTGCCACCGCCCGCATCGCCGGTATTCAGGCTGCAAAACGGACCTGGGACCTCATCCCGCTCTGCCATCCGCTGATGCTGAGCAAGGTGGAAGTGAACCTGCAGGCGCAGCCGGAGCACAACCGCGTGCGTATTGAGTCCCTCTGCCGCTTAACCGGCAAAACCGGCGTGGAGATGGAAGCCCTGACGGCGGCCTCCGTCGCCGCGCTGACCATCTACGACATGTGCAAAGCGGTGCAGAAAGATATGGTGATTGGCCCGGTTCGTCTGCTGGCAAAAAGCGGCGGCAAATCCGGTGATTTTAAGGTGGACAGCCATGATTAAGGTGCTCTTTTTCGCCCAGGTGCGTGAGCTGGTCAATACCGACAGCCTGACGCTGGACGCCTCTTTTGAAAACGTCGCCGCCCTGCGAGCGCATCTGGCGGCACAAAGCGACCGCTGGGCGCTGGCGCTCGACGAAGGCAAGCTGCTGGCGGCCGTTAACCAGACGCTGGTGGAGTTCACCCACCCGCTGACTGAAGGGGATGAAGTGGCCTTCTTCCCGCCGGTCACAGGGGGCTAAGATGGCTGAAACCCGAATTCTGGTCGGTCCCGAGCGCTTTAACGTCGGTACAGAATATGACTGGCTGGCGGAGCGCGATGAAGACGGCGCGGTCGTTACGTTCACCGGTAAAGTGCGTAACCACAATCTCGGCGACAGCGTAAAAGCGCTGACGCTGGAGCACTATCCGGGCATGACGGAGAAATCGCTGGCGGCAATTGTGGATGAAGCGCGAGGCCGCTGGCCGCTCGGGCGGGTCACGGTGATCCACCGCATCGGCGAGATGTGGCCCGGCGAAGAGATTGTCTTTGTCGGCGTGACCAGCGCGCACCGCGGTAGCGCCTTTGCGGCAGGGGAGTTCATTATGGATTACCTCAAAACCAAAGCGCCGTTCTGGAAGCGCGAAGCCACGCCGGAAGGCGAGCGCTGGGTGGAATCTCGCGACAGCGATAAACAGGCCGCCAGCCGTTGGTAGTCGGTTTACGTGGATGTGTTACTCTTAACGTGTGTGTCTTCTTAACCTTAATCAGGAGTGAATCATGGACCGATTTCCGCGTTCCGATTCAATAGTACAGCAGACCCGTAGCGGCCTGCAGACGTATATGGCTCAGGTGTACGGCTGGATGACGGTCGGCCTGCTGCTTACCGCGTTTATCGCGTGGTATGCGGCGAACACGCCTGAACTGATGATGTTTATCTTCTCCAGCAAAATCACCTTCTTTGGGCTGATTATCGCGCAGCTTGCGCTGGTGTTTGTGCTTTCTGGCCTGGTTCAAAAGCTGAGTGCCGGAATGGCGACCACGCTGTTTATGCTCTATTCGGCGCTGACCGGTTTGACGCTCTCCAGTATTTTCATCGTCTACACCTACTCCTCCATCGCCAGCACCTTCGTGGTGACCGGCGGGATGTTCGGCGTGATGAGCCTGTACGGTTACACCACCAAACGTGACTTGAGCGGCTTAGGTAATATGCTGTTTATGGGGTTGATCGGGATTGTGCTGGCATCGCTGGTGAACCTGTGGCTCAAGAGCGACGCGCTGATGTGGGCCGTGACCTATATCGGGGTGGTGGTCTTTGTCGGGCTGACGGCCTATGACACTCAGAAGCTGAAAAACATCGGCGAGCAGATTGACGTGCGCGACAGTTCCAACCTGCGCAAATACTCGATTCTGGGCGCGCTGACGCTGTATCTGGATTTCATCAACCTGTTCCTGATGCTGCTGCGGATTTTCGGTAACCGTCGCTGAGGTTGCTTTGCCGGGTGGCGGTGCGGTCTGGTGCCCTCACCCTGACCCTCTCCCACGGGAGAGGGAACAAACACTAAAAACGCAACAAAGTTGCCGTTTTGCTTTTATTTCGCCATTGCCTTCTCATTTTTCGCCCGTAACTTTTTCGCCCGGCTCTCCAGCACCAGATAACAGACCGTTGCCAGCGCCAGCGGCAGGAAGTAATAGAGCATGCGGTAGGCGAGCAGGGCGGCAATAATCGTCCCCTGTGAAACATGTTCTCCGGCCAGCAGCGCGATAAACACCGCCTCCAGCACACCAATTCCCGCCGGAATATGCACGATAACCCCGGCGATACTGCTCACCAGCAGCACGCCCAGCACGAAGAAGTAGTTCACGTCCTCGCCAATCAACAGCCAGATGATCGCCCCCATCGCCATCCAGTTGGCGCTGGATACCGCCATCTGCAGCACCGCGAACTTCCACGACGGCAGTACCAGTTTCTGCCCTTTAATGGTCATATGGCGGCGTTTGGCAAAGGCGCAGGCCCACAGATACACGGCGATGATCAGCAGCAGCACGATGCCGAGAATGCGCAGCGTGGCCTCGTCGATATACCAGTGCGCGGGCAGCTGCACCACGCCGATGGTGAAAATCACCCCTCCCAGCAGAATGTACCCCAGCCAGTTGGTGGTGATACTCAGCGAGAAAATGCGGGTGATGGTGCCACCCGGCAATCCGAGGCGTGAGTACAGGCGATAGCGCATGCCGATGCCGCCCACCCAGGTGCTCAGCGTCAGGTTGAAGGCGTAGCAGATAAACGACACCAGCATCACCTGACGTTTAGCCAGCTTGTGGCCGCAGTAGGCACGACCCAGCAGATCATAGCAGCCGTACATCAGGTAGCTTATGATAACCAGCCCTACGGCACCCAGCAGCACCAGCCGGTTATAGTTGCGGATAACCTTCCACACCTCTTCCCAGTCCACTTTCTGCGCGTATACCACCAGCAGTACCGCGACCGCAATAAAGAATACCCAGGTGAGGATTTTTTTCGCCAGCCGCCAGCGAGGATGAGATTTTGACATCAGGGTTTGCCTCCATCTTCCGCTTCAACGCGGTCCTGGGTTTCCATTTCAGGTTGTATCGGCGGATCAACCTGCGCCAGCTTTGGCGTATGCGCCGGCAGCCAGCCGACCATCGCTGGGAAGTGGCGCAGGAAGTGGAACACCACCACGCCGATGCCAACGTTCCACCAGCTCCGTTTCGGCACCATGGACTCATCCACCCGTACGCAGTCCTTATGGATAAGTCCCTGAAGATTATCCCGCAGGGTCTGGTTAAACTGACGGTCGTGGATGATCAGGTTCGCTTCCAGGTTAAGCGACAGGCTCAGCGGATCGAGGTTACTGGAGCCGACGGTTGCCCAGTGGTCATCCATGACGGCCACTTTGCCGTGCAGCGGGCGGCGGCGGTATTCATATATCTGCACGCCGCTTTTCACCAGGTAGCGGTAGAGCAGGCGCGCGCCCACCTTCACAATCGGCATATCCGGCTCGCCCTGCACAATCAGTTTAACGCTCACGCCGCGTCGGGCCGCGTTGCGCATGGCGTGCAGAATACGGTAGCCGGGGAAGAAATAGGCGTTGGCGATAATCACTTCGCGCTTCGCATTGGCAAGCATCTTCAGGTAATGACGTTCAATATCGTCCCGATGCTCCTCGTTGTCCCGCCAGACAAACAGCGCCTGCGCTTCGCCGGGCTTGCGGTTCTCTTCCGGGCGATGACGGCGTCGCCACCAGCGGCGAGCGGCCTCTTTACCGGGCAAGTTTTCCAGCACGAACAGCTGGATGTCCTGAACCACCGGTCCCTCAATGCGGATCGCGTAGTCCTGCTTGGCCTCCGGGCCGTAATCCGACATATGCTCGGCGGAGTAGTTAATGCCGCCCACGAACGCCACCGTTTCGTCCACTACGACGATTTTGCGGTGCATGCGGCGGAACAGGTTGGTGCGCATGCCGAACAGACGCGGACCGGGATCGTAATAGCGGAACACCACGCCGGCGGCGGTGAGCTCGTTAACAAATTCATCGCTAAGATCCGGCGAGCCATATCCATCGAGCAAGGCCTCGATTTTTATCCCGCGCCGGGCGGCATGCAGCAGTACGCTGTGCAGCTGCCTGCCAACGTCGTCTTCAAACCAGATAAACGTTTCAAGGTAGACTTTCTGCTGTGCGTGGCTAATCGCCTCAAAGACCGCCGGATAAAAGTTATCGCCGTTTTCCAGCAGCGTAATACGGTTACCTTCCTGCCAGGTGCATTTCATAAGTGGATCTCCGCGCTCAGCGGGGCATGGTCGGAAAGATGTCGCCAGTTCAGTAACGCCAGCGCCGTCGGGCTGCTGGCATGCGCATTTTTCACGTAGATGCGGTCCAGGCGCAGCAGGGGGAAGCGCACCGGAAACGTCCGTGCGGGACGACCATGTGCCCGGGTGAAAATTTCCTCCAGTCCCGCTTTGACCTTCAGCGGATGGTTGGCGCGCTGCCGCCAGTCGTTAAAATCCCCGGCGACCACCACGGGTTCGCCTTCCGGCAGCGCATTGGTCCAGTCCGCCAGCATCTGCAGCTGCGCCTGGCGGTGGGCTTCACGCAGTCCGAGATGAACGCAGCCCACGTGAACCGGAACGTCAAGTTCCGGCGGCGTGATGCGGCAGTAAAGCAGCCCGCGCTTTTCGCTCTCCCCGACGGAAACGTCCCGGTTCTCATAATGTTCTATAGGAAAACGCGACAGCACCGCATTACCGTGATGGCCTTCCGGATAGACCGCGTTGCGGCCGTAGGCGTAATCGCTCCACATGGTGTCGGCCAGGAATTCATAGTGCGGCGTATCGGGCCAGTTTTCGAAATGCATGGGGTGTACCTCGTGCGCGCCCATCACCTCCTGCAGGCAGACAATGTCCGCGCTGACGGTGCGTACCGCGTCGCGCAGCTCCGGTAAAATGAAGCGGCGGTTAAATGCTGTGAAGCCCTTATGAATGTTTATCGTCAGCACCTTAAGCGAGAAATGCTGCGTTTTTTTGCTCATAAACACCTTCCTGGGTGACTATCCCGATGAAAATAAAGTGTAGTCGGCGTCACAAAAAGATGCGGCGTTACGGAATTTTCCGTAAAGTGCGGTAGTCTGATTAAGCAGAGAAAAATCCTTCAGGAGAGAAGCCATGAAGTGGCAACAACGTGTTCGTGTCGCAACGGGTTTGAGTTGCTGGCAGATAATGTTGCATTTACTGGTCGTGGCCGTACTGGTGATGGGCTTGATGAGCGGCACGCTGGTGCGTGTTGGCTTAGGGCTATGCGTCCTCTATGGCGTCACCGTGCTGTCGATGCTGTTCTTACAGCGCCACCATGACGCGCGCTGGCGCGAAGTGGGTGATGTGCTCGAAGAGCTCACCACCACCTGGTACTTTGGTGCCGCGATGATCGTGCTGTGGCTGCTGTCACGCGTGCTGCAAAACAACCTGCTGCTGGCCTTCGCGGGTCTGGCAATCCTTGCAGGGCCAGCGGTAGTGTCGCTGCTCACTAAAGAGAAAAAGCTACGCAATGTTGCGTCTAAACATCGCATAGGCCACTGACCCCGTCGTGGCCGCTATGACCAGTAGCGGCCACAAACTTCCCCAGACAATGTCCAGACTCGCATCCTTCAGATAGATCTGCTTGGTGATATCCGTAAAATGTCGAATCGGGTTTATCCACGTTAAATCCTGCAGCCACACCGGCATGTTCTCGACGGGCGACACGTACCCGGAGAGCAGAATCGCTGGCATCATAAAGACGAATACCCCGATAAACGCCTGCTGCTGCGTGGAGCAGAGCGCTGAAATCAGCAGCCCAAACCCCACCAGCGACAGCCCGTAAATCACCATCGTGAAGTAAAACAGCGCCAGCGATCCGGCGAACGGGATCTCGTAGGCCCAAATTCCCACCCCCAGCACGATGGTAGCCTGGAAGGTGGCGACGATCAGCGCTGGCACCGCTTTGCCAACGAAAATCTGCCAGGTGGCGAGCGGGGAAACCAGCAACTGATCCAGCGTGCCCTGTTCGCGCTCGCGGGCCACGGACAGGGAGGTCACGATCATCACCCCGATGGTGGTGATCATGGCGATCAGCGACGGCACCACAAACCACTTGTAGTCCAGATTCGGGTTGTACCAGTTGCGCACCACCAGCTCGCTGTTATTGGGCTTCGGTTTGCCCTCCATCAGCTCCTGCTGATACTCCTTCACTATCTGCTGCAGGTAGTTGGCCGCTATCTGGGCGCTGTTGGAGTTGCGCCCGTCGAGGATCAGCTGCATTGGCGCGGTCTGGAAGGTATCCAGATTGCGGGAGAAATCCGCCGGAAAACGCACCAGCAGCAGCGCTTTTTGCGTGTCGATAGTGGGCTGGATCTCCTGCGGGCTTTTCAGCAACAGGATGTGGGTAAAGGCCTTCGCCCGGGCAAAACGCTGCGTCAGCTCGACGGCGTGTTTGCCGTTGTCTTCATTATAAATGGCAATGGTGGCGTTAGTTACCTCAAGGGTGGCGGCAAACGGGAACAATAAAACCTGAAGCAGCACCGGCAGCACCAGAATGGCGCGGGTTTGCGGCTCGCGCAGCAGGGACTGCAGCTCTTTGCGGATCAATGTCCATAAGCGGTGAAACATGTGCGCTCCTTAATCCAGTCGCCGTTTGGTTTTCAGCCACGTCAACCCGATAAACATCACCGCCGACGCCAGCAAAAACAGGGTATTGATAATCAGCACCACCGGAATATTCCCCGCCAGGAACAGGCTTTGCAGCGTGCTCACGAAGTAGCGCGCCGGAATGATGTAGGTCACGGCGCGGATCACCGCAGGCATGCTGTCTATCTGGAAGATAAACCCGGAGAGCATAATCGATGGCAGGAAAGCGGCGTTGAGCGCCACCTGCGCGGCGTTAAACTGGTTGCGGGTGATGGTGGAAATTAACAGCCCCATCCCCAGCGTGCTGAGTAAAAACAGGCTGGTGATAAAGAACAGTACCACCAGCGAGCCGCGATACGGCACGCCAAGAATAAAGACCGCGACCAGCATGCAGAGCAGCATCGCCAGCATGCCGAGGAAGTAGTAGGGGATGAGCTTGCACAGCAGCAGCTCAACCCGCGTCACCTCGGTGGAGAGCAGCGCCTCCATAGTGCCGCGCTCCCACTCGCGGGCGATGACCAGCGAGGTGAGGATCGCGCCAATCACCGTCATAATGATGGTCACCGCCCCCGGAATAATAAAGTGCTGGCTGATGGCGGCGGGGTTAAACCAGTAGCGCGTCTGCACATCGATGAGCGGTTCAAACGTCTCGCCCCGGTCTTCGGCGCGCTGCATCTGCCAGAGCTGCCAGATCCCCTCCGCATAGCCCTGCACGAAGTTGGCTGTGTTCGGCTCGCTGCCGTCGGTAATCACCTGAATCGGCGCATCGGCGCCCGGGCGCGCCATGTTGGCGGCGAAATCCACCGGGATGACGATCAGGCCGCGAATTTTCCCGGCCTGCATTTTCTGAATCAGTTCCTGCCGGTTGTCGCTGACGGTGGCGTCAATGTAGGGTGAGCCGGTCATGGCATGGGTGAAGTCCAGCGCCTCTTCGCTCTGCTGCTCCAGCAAAATACCGACCCGCAGCTTGCTGGAGTCGAGGTTAATGCCGTAGCCAAAAATAAACAGCAGCAGCAGGGGGATCACCACCGCAATCAGCCAACTGCTGGGATCGCGCACGATCTGCCGCGTCTCTTTGATGCACAGGGCGCGCACCCGGCGCCAGGAAAGGGCGTTACTGCGCATGAGCATTCTCCTTATCCCAGTCGTGGATGAGGGTGATAAACGCCTGCTCCATGGTCGGGTCTGGCTGTGCGTCGTCGGCGGCCTGCGCTTTCAGGTCATCCGGCGTGCCGTGGGCAATCAGCTTGCCGCGATAGACCAGCCCGATGCGGTCGCAGTATTCCGCCTCATCCATAAAGTGGGTGGTGACCATCACGGTCACGCCTTTTTCCACCATGCTGTTGATGTGCAGCCAGAACTCGCGGCGGGTGAGGGGATCGACGCCTGACGTAGGTTCATCAAGAAACAGGATATCCGGCTCGTGCATCAACGAGCAGGCCAGCGCCAGACGCTGCTTAAAGCCGAGCGGCAGCTCGTCGGTGGCGTGGGACGCAATATTCGTTAACCCGAAGGCGTCGCTCATGCGGCGGATTTTTTCATTCTGCGCCCGCCCGCGCAGGCCGTACACGCCGGAGAAAAAGCGCAGATTCTGCTCGACCGTCAGGTTGCCGTACAGCGAGAACTTCTGCGCCATATAGCCGAGATGCTGGCGCGCCTTGCCGGAGCTGACTTTAAGATCCATGTCCAGCACCAGCGCCTTGCCGGACGTCGGAACCAGCAGGCCGCACATCATTTTAAAGGTGGTGGATTTTCCCGCGCCGTTCGGCCCGAGCAGGCCAAATATCTCGCCGCGCTTCACCGCAAAGTTGACGTTGTCGGTGGCGGCGAAGTCCCCGAATTTTTTGGTGAGCGATTTTGCTTCGATAACCGTTTCGCCCGGCGTGCCTTCCACCGTGTGCAGGATTGCGCCAAGGGGCGATTCCGATGTGCCTGCACCGCCCAGCAGATCGATAAACGCATCTTCAAAGCGCGGGGCGGTCTCGTCCATTTCAATCTCAGGCATGCCCGGCGCATGGCGAATATCGTCGACGGTGGCCTCTTTTTTGAGGATCACGCGCACCGAGCGGCCCTGAATCATCCCGTCGCTCACCTGCGGCAGCTTCAGCACCCGCTGCAGCAGCCTGCGGTTGGACTCCTGCGGGCTGTGCAGCAGAAAACTGCGCCCGGCCATGGTGTGCGTAAGCTCGGTCGGTTCGCCCTGATAGAGCAGTTCGCCCTCGTTCATCAGCAGCACGTCCCGGCACTGCTCCGCTTCGTCGAGGTAGGAGGTGCTCCAGAGGATCAGCATCCCGTCGCCCGCCAGCTCGTGCACCATCTGCCACAGCTCGCGGCGGGAGATCGGGTCCACGCCGACGCCGGGCTCATCGAGCAACAGCACCTTCGGCTCGCCCACCAGCGTACAGGCCAGCCCCAGCTTCTGCTTCATCCCGCCGGAAAGCTTGCCCGCCAGCCGGTCGGTGAACGGGCCGAGGGAGGTAAATTCGAGCAGTCGGGCGAAGGTTTTTTGCCGGGTTTCACCGGTGACGCTGCGCAGGTCGGCGTACAGATTGAGGTTCTCCATCACCGTCAGATCTTCGTACAGGCCAAACTTCTGCGGCATATAGCCGAGCATGGCGTGGAGCGCGCCGTCGTCTTTTATCGGGTCAAGGCCAAGCACGCTGGCCGAGCCTTCATCCGGCTTCAGCAGCCCCGCCAGCATCCGCATCAGCGTGGTTTTGCCCGCGCCGTCCGGGCCCACCAGTCCGGTCACGTAGCCTTTCTGAATGGTGCAGTTCAGCGGCGCGACCGCCGGTTTATCCATTCCGGGGAAGCGTTTGACCAGATTGTTGAGCTGGATAACCGCATCATTCATGTCGTTCCCCGTCGTTTAAGGTCACGGTAACAGGCATGCCCTGACGCAGCGCGTCGTCCGCGTCGGTGACGATGATGCGCAGACGGTACACGAGGTCGGTACGCAGATCCGGCGTTTCAACGGTTTTCGGCGTGAATTCGGCGGTAGGGGAGACAAAGCCCACTTTGCCGTGATACGGCTTGTCCGGGCGACCGTCGGTATAGAGCAGCAGCTCGCGGCCCGGCTGCATCTGGCCGAGATTCGGCTCATCAATGTAGGCCCGCACCCATACCGGACGGGTTAAGGACAGCGTCAAGACGGTGCTGCCCGCGCTGAGCATGCTGCCCGGCTCTACCGCGCGGGTCATCAGCGTGCCGTCAGACGGGGCGGTTAAGATAGTGTCGCGCAGATCCAGCTCCGCCTGAGCCAGCTGCGCCTGCGCCTGCTCGAGGCTGGCCTTCGCCTGGGCGATGTCCTGCTCGCGGTTACCGGAGCGGTACTGGCTTAATTTATCCTGCGCGGATTTCAGCGTCGCCTGCGCCTGGTCGCGGGATGAACGCGCGTTTTCCAGATCGTTGGCGGAAATGGTGCGGCTTTTCCACAGTCCCTGCTGGCGGTTATAGAAGTTCTGCGCGTAGTCGTAGGCGGCTTTGGCCTGCTTAACGGCGGCAGCGGCCTGGGCAATCTCCTCATCGCGATAGCCCGCCAGCATCAGGTCATACTGCGCCTGAGCGACGGAGACGCCGGCTTTTGCCTGCATCAGCGCATTCTCAAAGGGGGCTTTATCCAGCACGCCCAGCGTCTGCCCGGCTTTGATGGCGTCGCCTTCGTCAACGCTCAGCGAGGCGAGACGTCCGCCGACGCGGAAGCTCATATTCACCGTGCGAATATCCACGTTACCGTACAGCGTCAGGCCCCGATCCTGCTGGCTCTGATACCACAGCCAGCCACCGATTCCCGCGGCAAGCAAAACAACAACCACCAGAACGATGGCGACAGGTTTTTTCATCACTTCAGGCTCCTTTGCGTTAAGCCTTGCAGGATCAGATCGAGATGACAGGTGATGACCTGGCTAATCTGCGCGGCTTTATCCTCATCGAATTGTGCCCAGCCCGTGCGTAACAGGATGGTTTCACGCCCCAGACGGAAGGCGAGAATTTCGCCCAGCAGGGCGTGGGTATGCAAAATGGTGTCGGTATCGCTGGCGTCCCGCCCGGTGTAGGCGGCAATCAGCCGGGTCAGATGGGTGTGCATCGGGGCAATCACCTGATCGTGTACCAGCTGATAAGCGGCAGTGGGGGAGAGCTGCTCGCGGGAGATAAATTTGCTCAGGTTGAGCGTATCGTCGTGCGTCAGCAGGCGGATCATATTGTGGCAGGCATTGAGGATAAGTTGCCTGATAGCGGTACGATCCGGCGTCGGCTGGCTCAGCAGCGCGGTGGCCTCCTCAACGTGCGGGCGAAAATTGTTGCCAATAAAATCGGCAATCCACTGGGCGCAGGCGAGGTATAAATCCTCTTTTGAGCCAAAATAGTAGGTAATGGCCGCAATGTTTTGCCCGGCCTGGGCGGCGATATCCCGCGTGGTGGCATGCAGGCCATACTCGCCAAACTGCGCCAGCGCGGCGGCGATAAGCTGGCTTTTGGCCTGTTCACCTTTGGTTGTCGTCGGTGTCGTATTCATGTCGGCATTAAAAATTAATCAATCGATTGATTAAAATTATACCTGAATCGCTAAATCGTCGAGGGATACGACAGGGATATTTTATGCGCCACGTCACAAAAGCTGCTACACTCCGCACCTTCGCGACATTGTGGTTTTTGTCCTTCTATTCGTGATATCTCCCTGAAAACTACACCTGTGATGGTCGGGGCGGTTCGGAGTTTTTATGTCTTTTGATTCCCTTGGCCTGAACCCGGAAATTCTGCGCGCGATCGCAGAGCAGGGCTACGTTGAGCCAACCCCTATCCAGCAGCAGGCTATTCCGGCCGTGCTTCAGGGCCGTGACCTGATGGCCAGCGCCCAGACCGGCACCGGTAAAACCGCGGGCTTTACCCTGCCGCTGTTAGAGCTACTGGTAAAAAACCAGCCGCACGCCAAAGGCCGTCGTCCGGTGCGCGCGCTGATCCTCACCCCAACCCGCGAGCTGGCAGCCCAGATTGGCGAGAACGTGCGTGAGTACAGCCGCTATCTCAACATACGCTCGCTGGTGGTTTTCGGTGGCGTGAGCATTAACCCGCAGATGATGAAGCTGCGCGGCGGCGTGGACGTGCTGGTGGCAACGCCGGGCCGTCTGCTGGATCTGGAACACCAGAACGCGGTGAAGCTCGACAGTATTGAAATTCTGGTGCTGGACGAAGCCGACCGCATGCTCGATATGGGCTTCATTCATGATATTCGTCGCGTGCTGGCGAAGCTGCCGCCGCGTCGCCAGAACCTGCTCTTCTCCGCGACCTTCTCCGATGAGATCAAGGCGCTGGCGGAAAAGCTGCTGCATAACCCGCTTGAAGTGGAAGTGGCGCGCCGCAACACCGCTTCCGAGCAGGTGACGCAGCACGTTCACTTTGTGGATAAAAAGCGCAAGCGGGAGCTGCTCTCTCAGATGATCGGTCAGGGCAACTGGCAGCAGGTGCTGGTCTTTACCCGCACCAAGCACGGCGCGAACCACCTGGCGGAACAGCTGAATAAAGACGGCATCCGCAGCGCGGCGATCCACGGTAACAAGAGCCAGGGCGCGCGTACCCGCGCGCTGGCGGACTTCAAGTCCGGCGACATCCGCGTGCTGGTGGCGACCGACATCGCTGCCCGTGGCCTCGATATTGAAGAGCTGCCGCACGTGGTGAACTACGAGCTGCCAAACGTCCCGGAAGATTACGTTCACCGTATCGGTCGTACCGGCCGTGCGGCAGCAACAGGTGAGGCGCTCTCTCTGGTCTGCGTGGACGAGCACAAGCTGCTGCGCGATATCGAACGTCTGCTGAAGAAAGAGATCCCGCGCATCGAAACCCCGGGCTATGAAGTGGACCCGTCCATCAAAGCCGAGCCGATTCAGAACGGTCGTCAGGGTGGTGGTCGCGGTCAGGGCGGCGGTGGTCGCGGCCAGCAGCCGCGTCGTGCTGAAGGTGGCGCGCCGAAGTCATCCGGCAAACCGCCGCGTCGTAATAACGACGGCAAGCCGGCGGGTGAAAGCCCGTGGCGCAGCGGCGAAGGGAAACCGGCAGGCGAGGGGCAGCGCCGACGCCGCCCGCGCAAGCCTGCTAACCCGCAGTAATCTGGAAGCCCGGTCGTGAAGCCGGGCTTTTCTTTTTGCGACGGCGAAGAGAAAGTGCCACAATAGTGGCTGTTTATACAGTATTTCAGGTTTTCCAATGGCTTTAACCGCGGCGCTGAAAGCGCAAATAGGCGCCTGGTATAAGGCGCTTCAGCAGCAGATCCCCGATTTTATCCCCCGAGCGCCGCAGCGGCAGATGATTGCCGACGTGGCAAAAACGCTCGCCGGGGACGACGGGCGACATCTGGCGATTGAAGCCCCGACCGGCGTCGGGAAAACCCTGTCGTATCTCATTCCCGGCATCGCCATCGCGCGGGAAGAGGACAAAACGCTGGTGGTCAGCACTGCGAACGTGGCCTTGCAGGATCAGATCTTCAGCAAAGATTTGCCGCTGCTGCGCAAAATCATCCCCGATCTCCGCTTCACCGCCGCCTTTGGGCGCGGGCGCTACGTCTGTCCGCGTAACCTGGCGGCGCTGGCCAGCAGCGAGCCCTCGCAGCAGGATCTGCTCGCCTTTCTGGATGACGAGCTGACGCCAAACAACAAAGCCGAGCAGGAGCAGTGCGCAAAGCTGAAAGCCGAGCTCGACGGCTATAAGTGGGACGGCCTGCGGGATCACACCAGCCTGGCGATTAGCGACGACCTGTGGCGCAGGCTCAGTACCGATAAAGCAAGCTGCCTGAACCGCAACTGTCACTACTACCGGGAATGCCCGTTCTTCGTCGCGCGGCGCGAAATTCAGGAAGCCGAAGTGGTGGTGGCTAACCATGCCCTGGTAATGGCGGCGCTGGAGAGCGAAGCGGTGCTGCCGGAGCCGAAAAACCTGCTGCTGGTGCTCGACGAAGGCCACCATCTGCCCGACGTGGCGCGCGACGCGCTGGAGATGAGCGCAGAAATTACCGCGCCCTGGTTCCGCCTGCAGCTGGATCTCTTCTGCAAGCTGGTCGCCACCTGCATGGAGCAGTTCCGGCCAAAAACCACGCCGCCGCTCGCGGTGCCGGAGCGTCTGAGCGACCACTGTGAAGAGGTCTATAGCCTCATTTCCTCCCTGAACACCATCCTGAACCTCTATCTTCCTGCGGCCCAGGAGGCGGAACACCGCTTTGCGATGGGCGAACTGCCGGACGAGGTGATGGAGATTTGCCAGCAGCTGGCGAAGCATCTGGAAAAGCTGCGCGGGCTGGCGGAGATGTTCTTAAACGATCTCAGCGAGAAAACCGGCACCCATGACGTTGTTCGCCTGCACCGCATTCTGCTGCAGATGAACCGTGCGCTCGGAATGTTCGAAGCCCAGAGCAAGCTCTGGCGGCTGGCCTCGATGGCGCAGGCGTCGGGCGCGCCGGTCACCAAATGGGCCACGCGTGAAGTGCGCGACGGCCAGGTCCACCTGTTTTTCCACTGCGTGGGCATCCGCGTGGCCGATCAGCTGGAAAAGCTCATCTGGCGCAGCGTGCCGCACGTGGTCGTGACCTCCGCCACGCTGCGCTCCCTGAACAGCTTCTCGCGGCTGCAGGAGATGAGCGGCCTGAAAGAAAAAGCGGGCGATCGTTTTGTCGCGCTGGATTCGCCGTTCAACCACTGCGAGCAGGGCAAGCTGGTCATTCCGCGCATGAAATATGAGCCGCTTATCGACAACGAAGAGCAGCACATTGCGGAAATGGCGGCCTACTTCCGCGAGCAGGTGGAGAGCAGAAAGTACCCCGGCATGCTGGTGCTGTTTGCCAGCGGACGGGCGATGCAGCGTTTTCTGGAACATGTGACCGACCTGCGCCTGCTTCTGCTGGTCCAGGGCGACCAGCCCCGTTACCGGCTGGTGGAAACCCATCGCAAGCGCATCGATAACGGCGAGCGCAGCGTGCTGGTGGGGCTACAGTCCTTCGCGGAAGGGCTGGATTTGAAGGGGGATTACCTGACGCAGGTGCATATCCATAAGATCGCCTTCCCGCCTATCGACAGCCCGGTGGTGATCACCGAAGGCGAATGGCTGAAGAGCCTCAACCGCTATCCGTTTGAGGTGCAAAGCCTGCCTGCGGCGTCGTTTAACCTGATTCAGCAGGTCGGGCGCTTGATCCGTAGCCACGGATGCTGGGGCGAGGTGGTGATTTATGACAAACGTCTGCTCACCAAAAACTACGGCCAGCGGCTGCTGAATGCGCTGCCGATCTTCCCGATCGAGCAGCCGGAGGTGCCGGAAGTAAAAAAACGCCCGGCAAAACTGGCTGCCGGGCGTCGAAAAAGCCTCCGTGCTAAGGGGCGCGGTCCTACTGGTAAGTGAATGTCACCTGAATCACGCTGCTGAACGTACCCGCGCTCACCGGCATGGAGGTGGCGTAATAACGTGCGGAAAGCGGAAACGTGGCCGTGTGGTCACTCGGATTAATGGCGACGTTAAAGGCGGCCTGTGGGGCAATGAGTATCTTGTCCTGACGGTCAGCCAGCTCCAGCGCCAGCCCTTTCGCGCTGCCTATATTGGCAAATTTTGTCGGGTGCGCGCTGTCTGCCTGGCCGTAGAAATAGGCGGTGGCGAGGGCAAGCGTGGCCGGACAATGCGACACCGAAAGGGAAAAGTCTTTCCACTCGCCGGTATCGCCTACATCTTTAAAATTGCCCGACACCGCCTGACCTAAATCTACCGTCAGGTTGCGGCTGGCACTGTCTACGACGCAAGTATTAGCGTAAATATTACCCGTCATCTGGATCTGGATATCATCCGCGTTAGCGTACGATGTCAGACCCAACAGCAGAATTATCAGTATTTTTTTCATGGCAGTTATTTATAGGCGAGAGTGAGGGTGGCGACCGTGTTCGCCGGGCCAGGGAGAACCTCCGGTTGCGTTTGCATGTAACGAACCTGGAACGGGATCTCCAGCGTTTCATTGGCTTCTGCCGGGCGCTGGGTGCTGACGTAGTTGTCGAAGGTGGCGATGTTGCCGTCAAACAGCATCCTGACGCCCACCCCTTTTGCCGCTCCGCTCTCGGGGGTCAGTTTTATCACCCCTTCAAATCCCTCTTCGTACCCGTTCGCACTGGTGATCTTCACTTCCGGCTGTACGGTAGTATTACAGTTCACGCTAACGTTGAATTCCTGAGCGGGTTGGGAGAGCGTACCCACGCCGATAAAGTCGCTCACCGGGAAATCGCCCAGGTCGATGGTGAGGTTTTTTGGCAGCACAGAACATGTGACGGTTTGCAGGTTGATGTTTCCGGCGTAAGCGATATGGTTTGGCGAGCCGATCCCTTCATGGCCGAAGACGCCGATGCCAAATTCAGTTTGTGATTGCACCAGCGTACCGGACGTCACTTCGCTACTGGTTTTAACCAGTTCCAGCGTCACATCAAAATTGAAGGACAGTTGCCCGTCATCTGAGACATAACCAATGGGCATGGCGCGCGAGTCGCACTGAATGCCACCTGCACCGCTGATTCGCTGCCCTTTGTCATTCATCAGCGCGATACCGATGCCTGGTACGCCGGAATCATAGACACCCTTCATGCCGGGGATTTCAGCGCCGGTACCGTAATAGCAGGCGACGATTTCCAGCCCGCTGTCGATGGATTGATCGCAGTGCCCCGCAACATGCGCCGTCTGTTCAGTTCCGGGAATGGTTTCGCCCACCGCAAGCGTGGTCGGAACTGAAATCGAGGCGACGTTAATCATCTTCGGCATATCCGGCGTGGAACAGGTGGCCTTTGCATGCGGCATAAATAATGCCGCGGTGCCCAGAATCAGTAAGAAAAAGCATTGTTTTATCATTTGCATAGTCGTTAGCCTGAACGGTGAATCAATGACACTGCGCGGCAGCGTTAATGATGCTGGTTTTCTCTTTCTCATCCGTTAGCGCATAGTCAGCGATGCAGTGCTCGCTCGCGTCCTGTCCCCAGGAAACGGCGAGATGCCCCTGCTGCGGCATACCCGAAAGATAGGTCTGGCCGTCATTACCCACAATAAACTCGCTGTCCTTATCCTCTGTGGTGACCGTCGCGCCGAACGGCAGCGGTTTGCCGTTGTGCGTCAGCGTCATCAGCACGCGGCTGCCCACGCGGGTGTTAAAGCTGGCGCGCACCACGGCCCCGCGAGTTGGGGTGACGACCTGCGCGGCGTGGGTGACGTCGGCATTGTCCGGCAGCGTTTCGGTATCCAGCGCAATGGTGTTGTGGCGATACGCGGTCACAAACGGGACAACGGTGTAGCCGCGGAAGTCGGTTTCAACGCCGGTCTGATTAGTGATATGCGTCCCGTGCGTGCCCGGCGCTTTCACCAGCGCGATGGTCTCACCGAGCGGCTGGCTCAGGGTGATGCCGTTCGCATGGGCAACCACGCCGCCCTGCAGGCCGACGTTCACGGTCTGCTGATATTTGTCCTGGCTGACGCCGCCGCTCAGTTCGCCGTACGTTGCTTTGTAATCGGCATTGAGGCTGGTGGAGTTGCCGCTGCCGGTACTGCTCACCCCCTCCTGAATATTCCAGTTGAGGTTATCTTCTTTCAGCGCCGTACCGTTCAGACCGATATTCTGCGTGGTGCCATCTTTGGTGTTGTTCAGGTTGTAGGTGGCCCAGGTGTTATGCATCCAGTGGTCCAGCGGCACCGAGACGCTCAGCGCGAACTGGTTGTCGTTCGTCACCTCATTGCCGTCTTCGTCGCTGTCGCGGGTGTTTTTGTTCATGCTGTAGCTGAGGCTGTAGCTCACGCCGTGCCAGCTGTTGTTGTAGCTGACGCTCACCGAGGTCATGTCCTGGCTCTGGGTCCAGTAGGTCTCTTTCACCAGGCTCAGGGTTAGGGAACCCCAGCCTTCCGGCAGCGTCTGGTCGACGGTGGCTTCGGTACGGGCGCGGCGCTGCTGCGGTTCAGACCAGTCGTCAGAGCGGGTATACGACTCCATGGTGTCTTCCAGGGTGTAAAACCCTTTGCTGTTATAGCGGTAGCCGGCCAGCGAGAAGTTAGTGCCTGACTGGGCGATATCTTTGCTGTAGCGCACGCGCCACGACTGGCCTTTGCTGGCCTGCTGTTTTTTCAGCAGGGCTTTGGCGCGAGTGACGTCAATGGAGAAGGCGCCTAAATCGCCCATGTTTTTCCCGACGCCCACCGCCTGAGACTGATAATGGCTGCTCTGCTGAACGCCGCCGTAGGCGGTGATACCGTAGGGTAAACCGTAGATGGCGCTGCCCTGGGCAAACGGGGTCTTTTCGACATCGTTGTCATAGGAACGATAACGCCCGGCGGTCACGCTGTAGCGCAGGTTTTTTTCACGCTGCAAGACCGGCACGGAGGCAAACGGCACGACAAAATGGCTTTCGCTGCCGTCGGTCTCTTTCACGGTAACCTGCAGGTCGCCGCTGCTGCCGGTGGGGTAGAGATCGTTAATTTCGAAGGCGCCCGGCGCGACCGTGTTCTGATAAATGACGTAGCCGTTCTGGCGAACCACCACCAGCGCGTTGCTGTGTGCCGTGCCGCGGATAATCGGCGCATAGCCTTTCTCGCTGTCTGGCAGCATGTCGCTGTCGGATTTCAGCTCCACCCCGGTGTAGGGAACGCTGTCAAACACGTCGGCAGGGGATGAGCTCTGGCCGACGGTGATGTCGCTTTTCATTGCCACGATATCGCGTTGCGCATAGGTATAAACGGAGGTGAATTTCTGCTCCTCCTCATGGCCCGTGGTGCTGCGATTCCAGGTGGAATAGTTGCGAATGCGCCATGCGCCAACGTTCAGGCCTGGGCGCAGGTTTACGTACTGGCTGCTGTTATCCTGCTCACCGTGCTGTCGCGCGCGGCTGTGGCTGGCATTGGCGCTGTAATTAAGCAGGCCCGCAGTGATCCCTTCGTCAAACTCTTTCGGGTCAATGTAACCGCGAGGCACCTGACCCAGCGCCGTTTGAGGGATGCTCATCAGCAGCTGCTGGTTGCGAACGCGAAAGGTGGCGGATGCCGCAGGAATGACATGTAAATCAGCACACTGGCCTTTGGCCATCAGCTGCGGAAATTTTTTGGTTTTAATGCCGAGGCTTTTTAATTCCTCAAGGCTAAAGCAAGGCTGCAGCGTGCTGTTGCCCTGCGAATCTTTCTGAAGCGTAAAGGTCACGTTGCGGGTATCAATTTTATTATTATTGATAAATACCGCGACCTCATATTTCCCCGGCGCCTGGCCGGGGCCTTTTTCATAGATGGACAGATCGGTTTTACCCTGCTGGGGATTATCAACATCCAGCAGGGCAGGGTTAAAATAATCATCAGCCATAACCTGCTGCGCAAAGATCGCCATTGCCAGGACACAGAGAATGACCAGCAATGAAGACAATCGGCAGGTGAACGGCTTTTTATGGCTGTACATGATTATTTTATTATCGGGGAAAAGTATTAATGAACGGATTTCGACCAGTTATGGCTGATGCTGCCGTAATCAGTAATAATGGAATACGTCACGTTCGAGCCTCTGACATTACCCGGTATGGCAAAATGCGTTTCTGTTTTTGGCACGGCCCAGGTCGCTTTCGTCACTTTTTGACCATTCAGGGTGACCGCCTGGAAATTCATATAAAACGGGGTGGGATTATTCACCACCAGCTCGTTACCTTCGCGACGCCATTCAAGTTTATCCGCCACATCTTCTGGTCTGCCTTTTACCGCAGACGGGCGATAGAGTAATTTGATTCGAGTATTAATGGCGATTTGCAGCGTATTTACCCCCTCAACGTGTTTTGAGGAAGGGATTGCTTTAATGTTCAACCAGTACAGGGATTCCCTGTCTTCCGGAAAATTTCCGCCCGTACGCACCACGCGCAGAACGTTATCTTCGTGCGCATCCAGACGGAAAAGCGGCGGGGTGATCAGGAACGGGGCTTTGGCCAGGTTTTTACCGCCGGAATCAACCCAGGACTGCACCAGATAATCCGTCGCATCTGGATTTGAAAGACCAAGAGAAGATTCCTTTTTATCTCCCTGATAGACCAGTCGGGTGCCGTTAATAATGACCCCAGCATGTGAAGCAGTTGCTACCAGTAAAAGCGTGCTCAGTAAATAACCGTGGCGCATAAAGATTTCTCAATGAATAGAGAAGATATTAATGCTCGCGAAAGCATTAATATCCCCGGATTGATAAGATCAGTTATAAATAACGGTGAAGGTTGAAACGGAGTTAGCGGGGCCTGCGGTAATTGCCGGGCCGGTTTGGATATAGCGTGCGCCGAACTCCAGATCGTTAACCGCCGTGCCGGAGGTTAACTGATACTGCTGAGACGGCGTATACAGGCTGACAGGCTGCTGCGAGGCATCCACCAGCTGAATCGCCACCCCAGTTGCCGCATCGGTATCTGGCGTTAAGGCAAGCGTTGAATTGTTATTCGCATCCGGTGTTCCGCCAAAGTTAATGGCGGCGGAGGTGACCGTGTCAGGACAATTCGTTAACTGAATATCAAACTTCGTTAAGGTGCTGGTAGAGCCTGCACCGGTAAATACCGTTTTAGACACTTTCCCCAGCTGTACATTTAATGGATTACTTAATCCATTTACGACCTGACAAGCAGAATCGATAATTTCGCCGGTGAAATTTATTTGCCCTTCACCGTTCGTTGCCGCAAACGTGGATGCAGAACATCCCACCGCTGCGGCGATGATTAAACCTAAAGCAACCTTGTTCATAGCAAATCCTGATATGTTTCGGGTGAGAGCGTTGCCTGGACGTTTTCACCGTTGACCCTTAATGACTTTCCGCTGGTTATTTAATCAAAAAATGTATGAATACGAATCTGCTATAGAAATCACAAATAATTGAAAAAAAGCTTGTGTTTATTTTTTGCTATTAAAACAGAAGGTTGTCTTAAAGGATAAAAAACTAACGGATAGCCATTCATCAGGGCTATAGTGTTAACAAGATAGGCTGTCAGGAGGAATGTCGTGGATTATCGCAAAATTATCAAAGAGGTAGGACGTGGGAAAAACCACGCCCGCGACCTGGACCATGAAACCGCTCGCGCGCTTTACACCCGTATGCTCAACGGCGAGGTACCGGACCTGGAAATGGGCGGCATCCTGATTGCGCTGCGTATCAAAGGCGAAGGCGAAGCGGAGATGCGTGGTTTCTACGAGGCGATGCAGGCGCAAACGCTGCGCTTAACGCCGCCAGTGGCAAAACCGATGCCGATTGTGATCCCGAGCTATAACGGGGCGCGCAAGCAGGCAAACCTGACGCCGCTGCTGGCGATATTGTTACATAAGCTGGGGTTCCCTGTGGTGGTACATGGGGTCAGCGAAGATCCCACGCGCGTACTGACAGAAACCATCTTTGAACTGCTGGGCATTGAACCGACCCTCCATGCCGGCCAGGCGCAGGCAAAGCTGGAGGGGAACCAGCCGGTCTATATTCCCGTTCGTGCGCTCTGCCCGCCTTTGGAAAAGCAGCTGGACATGCGCTGGCGCATGGGCGTGCGTAACAGTGCGCACACCCTGGCGAAGCTGGCAACGCCGTTTGCTGAGGATGCCGCACTGCGCCTTTCCAGTGTTTCTCATCCGGAGTACGTGACGCGCGTCGGTCAGTTCTTTGCCGAAATCGGTGGACGCGCACTGCTGATGCACGGAACAGAAGGGGAGGTGTACGCCAACCCGCAGCGTTGCCCACAGCTGATGCTGATCGATTCTGTCGGTACGCGCGTTGTGCTTGAGCGCGGGGAAGAAAACAGCGATGTGATTCTGCCGGAGTCAAAAGATCCGCAGGTTACCGCGCACTGGATTACGCAGTGCCTGGCCGGAAGTGTGCCGGTCCCACAGTCGATCAAACTGCAAATGGCCTGCTGCTTGCTGGCGACAGGGGAGGTAGAGACGGTGGAAGCGGGGTTACAGCGGGTGGCACAGTCGTTTTAAGCAAAAAAAAGCCCGTCCAGTGGCGGACGGGCAAGCAAGGGTAACAAACAACAGGGTCAATGAGGGTTGGAGCAGCTCACCAGAGGGGTTGGCGAGGGTACAGCATTCATTTCAGGCGATTATTTGTAGATAACCGCAGTACCGCTCAGCTTGTTATTGGTGTTAGCGGAGGTGATGGTGTATCCGCTTGCACCGGCAGCAGCGGCTTTCTCAGCCAGCTTGGCTTCCAGGCCGTCCAGCGTGGTCGCGCCTTCTGCACTTACCACACCGATTTTATTCATGCTCTGGGCCTGAGTGGATGAAACAGGCTCTACGGCGAATGCGCCGAAAGACAGAGCGGACAGGGCAACAGCAGCTACAGCATATTTGATGGTTTTCATAATTAATCTCTCGCAGGTGTTTTCTGTTAAGGGGACGATGTTCCGTCGATGTGATAAGTATCACGTTTTTTCCTGAGGGATAAAATCGAAGAGAATTGACGTGATCGGTCAAAAAAATTGAATGACAAATAACTTATTGAATATTAATAAATTCAAACCAGCGCTTTACACTTCTTGTGGATGCGCTTTACAGAAGAAAGATGAAGGGCACATTTTGCTACGCGGTTCGCTAAAAACCGTGAGCGTAAAGGTAAGTGCAGGCAGGGTTAACTTAGGTAAAGGATAGTCAGCGTAACTGGCTATCTTTCGATCCTCTGCGATTATAACCTGAATGTGACGCATTTTTTGAATCTTTATCCTGCTGGCAGGTAATACATAACCTTACGCCTTGAATGGCTTTACGCCGCGCCTCCGGGATCGGCTCTCCGCATTCTTCGCACTCCTTCAAACTTTCGCCGCGCGGAATCTCACCGCGAGCGCGCGCAACCGCATCTTCAATGGTACTGTTGATCTGTTCGTTAACGGCGTCGTCATTCGCCCAACCGGAAGCCATGGCATCCTCCTGAAATCGGTTTATACCCTGCTTTTAATATGGGGTTAAAAAATGAACAATCAAGATAAAGCGGAAATGAACTGCATCCGGCGGGCAGATGCAGTCTTGTTGTGGAGGAAAAAAATTATTTATAGATGGTTGCTGTGCCGTACATATGGTTATCTCCGCCAGCGGAGTTCACGACAAAGCCTTTCGCACCTTCCTGGCGGGCTTTTTCGGCCAGTTTATTCTGCAGATCGTCCAGGTTACTTGCGCGACTTACCGAGACGGTGCCCGCCGGACGCAGTTGGCTAGTATCGGTACTTTCATTCAGTGACTGAACGGCCATCGCAGAAAATGAAGCCGTTGCCAGGGCGCCAGTGATAACAGCAAGGGTCAGGTACTTTTTCATAATCACATCCTCATGAGGAAACAACAGGTGATTCCCTTTAAGTTTAGAAGCCTGACGAGTGTGACTTAGCGCAAATATTTGATGATGATCTGCTTATTTTTTGAACGATAAAAACTGACAATTCGCTGACAGATCATAGACGTAGAGGTGTTTGATTTACGGTGTTTTTTTAAGCGCCGCAGAGAAAGATTTACCGCTGGGCCAGCACAGGGTATCTTACGCCGCTGTTTAAAGGAGAACGCCATGACTTCCCAAAAGCCGGGATTGCACCCACGAAATCGCCACCGCAGCCGCTACGACATGAACGCCCTGTGCCAGAGCTGCCCTGCGCTGCAGGACTATATTGTCCAGACCCCAGCGGGTGAGCCGACCGTCAATTTTGCCGATCCGCAGGCGGTGAAAACGCTGAACAAAGCCCTGCTGGCGCATTTTTACGGTGTGGCTCACTGGGATATTCCGGAAGGCTTTCTCTGCCCCCCTGTGCCGGGCCGCGCTGATTACGTTCATCACCTTGCCGATCTGCTTGCCGAAGATCGTGACGGCGCTGTACCGCAGCAGGCTTCCATCCTGGATATAGGCACCGGGGCAAACCTGATTTACCCGCTGATTGGCGTACATGAATATCACTGGCGCTTTACCGGGAGCGAAATCGGCGCCGAGGCCTTTGCCAGCGCGCAGGCGATTATCAGCGCGAACCCTGGCCTGAGCCGTTCCATTCGTCTGCGTCGTCAGAAAGAGGCGGCTTCCATCTTCAACGGCATAATTCATAAAAACGAAAGCTATGACGCTACGATGTGCAATCCGCCGTTTCATGATTCGGCGGCAGCGGCTCGCGCGGGCAGCGAACGTAAACGCCGCAACCTCGGTCAGGCGGAAGACGCCGCGCTGAACTTCGGCGGGCAGCAGCAGGAGCTGTGGTGCGAGGGCGGTGAAGTTGCCTTCATCCTGCGCATGATTGCGGAAAGCCAACAGTTTGGCCGTCAGGTGAAGTGGTTCACGACGCTGGTTTCCCGCGGGGATAACCTGCCGCCGCTCTACCGCGCGCTGAGCGAAGCGGGTGCCGTAAAAGTGGTGAAAAAAGAGATGGCGCAGGGCCAGAAGCAGAGCCGCTTTATCGCCTGGTCGTTTATGGACGATAACAAACGTCGCAAATAGTATCCCGCCCCAGGCCGGGTAGGGCAAAGCCGCCACCCGGCTCGGTTACAGCGTCGGCTCCTGCGGAGGGAGCGGCGAGGCGGGCGGCGACAATACCTGATACGTCTGCACCGGCGTTCGCACGTTCGCCAGATCGAAGTGCTTTTTCACCATGCTGTCGAGGGCAAAGCGCACCGTCCACTGCTTCAACGGCTGGGTGGTGAACGACACGCGCAGGGTGAACGCCGTGTTGGTCAGCCCAACGATGCCGGCAAACGACGGTTCGCCAATCACCAGCCCGCGAATATCCTCCATTTCCATCAGTTCACTGACCGCATCCCGCAGCGCCTGCTTCGCTTTGTCGGCATCCTCATGACGATCCACATCGTAGTTGGCCACAACGGAGCCAATGCCGCGCACAAAGTTAGCGAAGGTAGTGATCGATGACCAGGGAATGATGTGATATGCCCCGGTATCCTGACGCACGCCTACCGAGCGAATCGACATCCGCTCCACGGTACCGGTCAGCGGCCCGATGGTCACCAGATCCCCTGTGTTCATCCCGTTCTCAAACTGGATAAAGATGCCGGTAATAATATCCTTCACCAGCGTTTGCGAGCCGAAAGAGATCGCCAGCCCCAGCGCGCCTGCACCTGCCAGCAGCGGGGCGATATTCACGCCGATTTCCGATAGCACAATCATGATGGTGATGGTGCTGATGATCACCGCCAGCGCGTTGCGGAACAGCGTCAGCAATGTGCGGGCCCGTGCGCTGGGGAGCGGTCTACCGTGAATATCCGATACCAGACGGTTCTCGATAAGGCTCGCCAGCAGCGTCCAGCCGACGGCGGAGAAGAACAGAATCAGCGCGATACGAATTAAAATATCGACGGTCTTCTCGCCTGCGCCGTTATGCAGCCAGTTCCAGAAATCAAACAGGCTCCACGCATTCAGCAGCAGCATGATCGCCACGCAGACGGTCAGAATGCGCGCCACCTTAAGCGATACCGACATCCAGCCGTTCACCCGTTTTTGCAGTTCCGGGTAATTACGCTGCACCTGCGGCGACAGGGTGATGGTTTTCGAGATCCAGCGGGACAACAGCCCGGACACAAACGCCGCGATGCCGATAATCGCCAGGCTTTTAAACGTCGCCCCCATCATAAATTTCAGGCTGTTTCCCGGGTCGAACAGCGAGAAGAAGCACAGCACTATAAAATACGCGCTTGCCAGCCAGTGCCACACCAGCGCGAAGGCGCGGATAAACAGACTGAAGAAAGAGAGGGAACGGTCGGCCAGATGCAGCAGACTCTCGGTGATCGTCCTTTTATTGTGAAAGATAAGGTACAGAGACCAGACGGTAATACAGAGCATAATCAGCACGTTCGCCAGCGCGCCAAACTGCACGTTGACCTGGTTGGAGATAATCGGCACGGCAACCAGCAGGCCGTATCCTATCAGCCCGCTGAGCACGCTTAGCCGCACGGCCCAGTATTTCGCGCTGTCGTCGTTGATGTTGAAAGGGCGAAGTTCAGGCACGCGCGGGCAAAAGATGACGCGCAGCACCGCTTTAAAAAATTCGATGAGCGCAAACGCATTCAGGAAGAGCGCCTGCTGGAAGGCAATGGTTTTGTTGCCCGTATTGAGGCGGTCCGCCAGCACCTGACCGACAAACAGCGTCAGGGCCAGCAGCAGTAAATCGATGATAAACGCTCCGGTAATCATGGCCGGGAGGTGCAGCCAGCTGCTTTTATGCTGATTTTTTTTCCGTCCCCAGTGGCCCATCTTCCGGTAGAGCGGCCAGGCGCACAGGCGCAGCAGCCAGTAAAAAATGAACACGGCACCCGCCAGAATCGCAAACTGCGTGGCGGCTGCGGTGAAGGTGTGGGGATTAAAAGGTTTATGCGAGGTGCCAACAAGATTTCGATAGAGCTGGGCAAAACGTGACGACAGGGCTTCCCCGTAGCGACGGCTGATGTCGGTGACGTTTTCCAGTACCGTCTTTTCCTCTTCGATCTGCGGTGGCGTAATGGTCGGAACCGGATCCTGAGGCGGCGTGGCGGCCACCTTCCTCAACTGATCGATCAGCTCCTGCCGGGAGGTGTCATTCTCAAGGACGTCGGCAAGTGCGCTATAGGCCGCTTTTTTTTGTTCTGCATCCGGCTCCGGAGGCGGCGTATTTTGCTGAGTAGCAGTTGTTCCGGTGGTGACGCCGGGGATTGCCACGGCGAGCGATGGCGTACTAAACAGGCTTATCAACAGCAGCAGGATCCACGGCACGGCGTCCTCCGACAAAAATATCGTGCAAAATGATAAGTATAGAGGGCGAGAGGCGGAGGGGAGTTTTTGGGAACAATCTGGCGTAAAAAAGCCGGGCAAGCCCGGCTCGGTATGTAGCGAGGGATCAGGAGACGTGCTGCAGGAACTCCTGCAGACGCTGGCTAGGCGGATTCGCGATCAATTCCTGCGGGTTACCGTCTTCGGCGATGCGGCCTTTATCAATAAAGATCAGGCGGGAAGCCACTTTCTCAGCAAAGCCGATTTCGTGGGTCACGATCACCATCGTCATCCCTTCTTCCGCCAGATCCTGCATGACTTTCAGCACCTCGTGGCGCAGCTCCGGGTCGAGTGCGGACGTCGGCTCATCAAACAGCATCATCTTCGGTTTCACCGCCAGCGCGCGGGCAATCGCCACGCGCTGCTGCTGGCCACCGGAGAGCTCGGAAGGGTAGTGGTGCGCACGCTCCGCCAGGCCAACCTTCGCCAGCAGATCTTTTGCCAGCGCTTCCGCCGCCGCTTTGTTGGCACCGCGCACGCGCAGTGGGCCAAACATCACGTTTTCCAGCGCCGTCAGGTGCGGGAACAGGTAGAACTGCTGGAACACCATGCCCGCTTCCTGACGAATCAGACGCTCGTCCACTTTCGGGTCGTTTACCTTCAGACCGTCAACGATCAGATCGCCGCTGGTGATCTCTTCCAGCTTGTTGATGCAGCGCAGCAGGGTCGATTTACCGGAACCGGAAGGCCCGATAATCACCACCACTTCACCCTGCTTGATATTCAGATCGATATTGTGCAGCACCTGGGTTGGGCCAAAGTGCTTGGAGACGTTTTTAAATTCAATCACAGGATTTTCATCCTTCTTTCAAGACGGCGCAGAACGAAGCTCAGTACCAGCGTAATGATCAGATAAACGACGGCGACCGCACTCCAGATTTCCAGCGCGCGGAAGTTGCCTGCAATAATTTCCTGGCCCTGACGGGTCAGTTCGGCCACGCCGATAACGATGAACAGCGATGTATCTTTAATGCTGATGATCCACTGGTTACCCAGCGGCGGCAGCATGCGGCGCAGCGCCAGCGGGAGAATAACGTGACGGATCGTTTCGCGACGAGAAAGACCTAATGCCAGACCGGCTTCGCTGAAACCTTTATGAATCGACAGCACCGCCCCGCGGGTGATTTCCGCGATGTAGGCGCCCGAGTTGATCATAATGGTCACGACGGCCGCGCTGAACGGATCGATGCGCAGGTCGGTAAAGGCCATTGGCAGGGCGAAGTAGATAAACATGACCTGCACGACAATCGGGGTGCCGCGGATCACTTCGATGAAAACCAGTGCGATGTGGTTTGCAATCCAGCCACCGTAGGTGCGGGCGAAACCGGCGACAAGACCGATAATCAACCCACCTACCAGACCCAGGACCGAAATCCACAGGGTCATTTTAGCGCCTTCAAGCAAGAGTGGAATGGCAGGCCAGATGGCGCTCCAGTCAAACTGCATGATGTATTCCTGTATACCGTGGTGAAAAACGAAAAATGTAGGCCCAGCCAGCGTGAGCGCCGCCGGGCGCTATAAACCTGAATTCAGGTAAAATTATTTAGGCTCAGTACCGAACCATTTTTTATAGATTTCGTTGTAAGTGCCGTTCTCTTTCAGCGTTTTCAGTGCGCCGTTAACTTTCGTGCGCAGATCGTCGCTGCCTTTCGGGAACGCGATACCGTACTGCTGAGCTTCCAGAGAGTCGCCCACGGCTTTGAACTTGCCGTTACCAGCCGTTTTAATGAAGTACAGGATGTTCGGCGTGTCGTGCAGAACAGCGTCAGCACGGTTGGTGCCGAGTTCCATATACGCGTTGTCAATGTTCGGGAACTGGCGCAGGTCTTTGGTTTTGATGTTCGCTTTCGCGTAATCCACGGAACCGGTGCCGCTTTTCACTGCCACCACTTTACCGTCGAGGTCTTTCACGCTTTTTACGTCGTTATTATCCGCTTTGACCATCACCAGCAGGCCGCTTTTGTAGTAGCCGTCAGAGAAGTCGATCGCTTTTTTACGTTCTTCGGTAATGGTGATGCCCGCCAGCGCCAGATCGACGTTTTTGGTTTGCAGCGCCGGGATGATGCCGCTGAAGTCCATCGGCTTCAGGGTATAGTCCAGTTTGAGTTCTTTGGCGATAGCGGCCCACAGATCAACATCAAAACCAACGTATTTGTCACCCTGTTTGAATTCAAACGGAACGAACGCCGTGTCGGTCGCCACAACCAGTTTGTCGGCAGCCTGAGAGGACACCGCAAAAGCCAGGGTAAGTGCAGCCAGTGAAACTTTTAATACAGACTTCATAGCATTTCCTTTTATATCCACGGGGCGATCCCCTGCGAGAACGACTGGCACAATGAAAAAATCGTGCCAACTTTACAAGCTGTTGTTTTACAAAGGGGATGAAATCATACATTGCACAAAAAGCGTGGCAATGATGTCGTGTTGCACCAGCATGGAGCACCATTTTGGTGCGCTTCGTTTGGGTCAACTGACGGGGAGATATTAAGCGTAAATTCTGACGAAAAAACAATCTCCCATTAACGGTTGTGTGAGGTGATTATTACAATTTATTCACTTTTGCACCGTCTCAGGCAAAAACTGTGCACCATAAATGTGCAAAACCCTCACCAGAGGCGAGGGTTTGACAGGAAAGTCTTATGGATTACTCGATGTTAGATTCGATAAACCACAGGAACTGATCCAGGTCGCGGGACGCGGCGGTGAAGATGTCTGCGGTATCTTCATCCTTGGCTTCGCTAATCGCTTTGCGCACGTCATTGGCCACAATCGCGTAGCGGTCCGCCAGCTCTTTCAGGTGATCCTGAACGGTGTGGATATCCAGCGGGTAGCTTTTCAACGGCGTTTTGCTGTTGATCACCTGCGTGGTCCCAAGCGCGACACCACCCAGCTGAACGGCACGTTCAGCCATCGTATCGAGGTGTGTCACCAGTGCTGTGCGGAAGCCATCCAGCATTTCATGGACGGCAATAAAGTTTGCACCGCGCATATTCCAGTGGGCCTGTTTGGTGATCAGCGAAAGATCGATGAACTGGATCACCTGGCGATTCAGCAACTCAATGGTCGCTTTTTTGTCGCTATCCGATACATCGTTACGGGTATAAAGCAGATTAGACGCTTTCGTTTTCACCAGTTTAGCGGTACTCATAATCTCATATCCTCTTGATGTTTATGTCCCAGGTAATTACGGAACTAAGTATAGCACCGGATTTTTTCTCTGCGGTCTGGCTGTGCCTATCGGTTTAATAGCAAGAAGGAGGTTGATAATTTAATTCATTGAAATTAATAGATAATTTTAAAATTGATACAGATCAATCTTAATTCGCCTGGAGGGGAATGGGTGGGGAAGGATATTTCGGTTATATGACAAACTATGTAAGAAATTATAACGGATGGCATTCTGGCCTTTATTCTGCATGGCCGTGAAGCCATGCAGAATATATGGCATTAGCCGATGTCGATTTTCTCAACTTTAGGTTCAGGGCGCATGGTGAGCGTTGACCCCATTGACGCCGCGATAATTGAGCAGAGCGCCAGCGTCTGGGTAAACGTCAGCGTTTCGCCCAGGAACACCATCCCGGAGATCGCCGCAAGGGCGGGCTCCATGCTCATCAGAGTGCCAAATATGCGCGTCGGCAGACGCGTCAGGGCAATCATCTCCAGAGAATAGGGGAGAGCCGTTGAAAGAATAGCGACCGCCAGCCCGATGGGCATGACTGACCATTGCCAGATAGACTCCGTGGCCTGCGCCATACCGATCGGCACAAAAACGATAGCTGCAATCACGGAACCCAGGGCGACCGTTGCCGGGCCATGCTCTTCACCCGCTCGCTGCCCGGTGAGTATATAGACAGCCCAGCAGGCTCCTGCTCCCAGCGCCAGCGCTGCGCCCGTGAGATCAATCTCAGAGACATTCTGGCCGAGCGGCAGCAGGAACCATAAGCCCAGAACGGCCAGCACGACCCAGATAAAATCCACCGGACGACGTGACGAGAAAAGCGCGACCGCCAGCGGGCCGGTAAACTCCAGCGCGACGGCAATCCCCAGCGGGATGGTCTGGATGGAGAGGTAGAACATATAGTTCATTGCCCCGAGGGACAGACCATAAAAAAGCAGGGGGAGACGTTGCTCTTTTTTGAAGCGCAGACGCCAGGGTTTGAAGATGACGACCAGTATCGCCGTTCCCAGCACGATACGCAGGGCTGTTACCCCGGGCGCACCCACCAGTGGAAAAAGCGATTTTGCCAGCGAAGCACCGCTTTGGATGGACAACATGGCAATAAGTATGACGGCTACCGGCAACCAGACCGACGACGTGCGGGAAAACCCAGGCATCCTTTCTCCTGTCAGCTAATGTCAAGTGGAGTAAAGGTTGCAGTGTAAAGGAAATATACAGCTACGGTTGAGACTACGTTGAAAAAAAAGACCCGTGAAATCCGTAAAATGGTTAAGCGCTGGTGGATTTATCACCTGAAAGATTAGGAATAATCTGGATGAATGTAACGGCGCAGACGCGCAATATGGGCGTTTAGTAGGAAAAATCGCATGTGATTTGAAAGAGTTAGCTGAGGTTGGAAACGTTCTGTTACAGGAAAGGCCTCATTAGACATCACGAATCACAAAGAGTTTCGCAAATTTTTTTGATATATTTAAAACTTACGGACTTACTTGAAGCACATTTGAGGTGGTTATGAAAAAAATTGCATGTCTTTCAGCACTGGCCGCTGTACTGGCTGTTTCCGCAGGTACAGCTGTAGCTGCTACTTCTACTGTAACTGGTGGTTACGCTCAGAGCGATATGCAGGGCGTGATGAACAAAACCAACGGTTTCAACCTGAAGTATCGTTACGAGCAGGATAACAACCCGCTGGGCGTGATCGGTTCTTTCACCTACACCGAGAAAGATCGTACTGAAAACGGCGCATACAACAAAGGCCAGTACTACGGTATCACTGCTGGTCCAGCTTACCGTCTGAACGACTGGGCGAGCATCTACGGTGTTGTAGGTGTTGGCTACGGTAAATTCCAGCAGACCGAAAACCAGGGTCTGAACCGCACTGCAAGCAACAGCGACTACGGCTTCTCCTATGGCGCAGGCCTGCAGTTCAACCCAATCCAGGACGTGGCTCTGGACTTCTCCTATGAGCAGAGCCGTATCCGCAACGTTGACGTTGGCACCTGGATCGCGGGCGTAGGTTACCGCTTCTAATCACTTCGGTGAGCTAATAAAAAATCCGCCCAATGTGGCGGATTTTTTTTTTAGCTTTTCCCTCTCCTTGTGGGAGAGGGTCAGGGTGAGCAGCTGTGTTTAAAGTCAACATCTGACGACTAAGCTGCCGCCCATTTTTTATTGTCCCGCACCATCGC
>NZ_JADBRK010000026.1:0-35149 GCF_014930595.1 Enterobacter cloacae complex sp. P42RS | reverse complement strand
AAAAGCGCCCTAAAGGCGCTTTTTTGCTATCTGCGATCTGGATGATTCGAACCTGCAGCAGGTTCGAGCCGAACGTAGTGAGGCACCGGAGCCGTTTTCGGCGACGGCCCGAAGGGCGAGCGAAGCGAGTCATCCTGCACGACCCACCAGTGTAGAAAGGCGCCCTAAAGGCGCCTTTTTGCTATCTGCCGTACAACAAATGCTCCGCCCATCTATTCCCGGTGACTTTTCACTTCAGATTCGCTATCTTGTTTAGTATATAAAACATAATTGCCCTGCGTTTTGCTTTGTCAGGCAAAAGAAAGGCAATATTGTTAAGCCAGTAAAACGAGAAGCCATAATGAGCGTGATGTTCGATCCTGAAGCCGCAATCTATCCGTTTCCGCCAAAGCCTGTGCCATTAAGCCAGGATGAAAAACAATTCTACCGCGAGAAGATCAAACGGCTTCTCAAAGAGCGCGATGCGGTGATGGTGGCCCATTACTACACCGATCCGGAAATCCAGCAGCTGGCGGAAGAGACCGGGGGCTGTATTTCTGATTCACTGGAGATGGCCCGCTTCGGTGCAAAACATCCCGCTTCCACGCTGCTGGTTGCAGGAGTGCGTTTTATGGGCGAAACGGCAAAGATCCTCAGCCCGGAAAAAACCATTCTGATGCCGACGCTCAATGCGGAGTGTTCGCTCGATCTCGGCTGCCCGATTGAGGAATTCAACGCCTTCTGCGACGCCCATCCTGACCGGACCGTGGTTGTTTACGCCAACACCTCTGCGGCGGTAAAAGCGCGCGCAGACTGGGTGGTCACGTCGAGCATCGCCGTTGAGCTGATTGAGCATCTGGACAGCCTGGGTGAGAAAATTATCTGGGCCCCTGACCGCCATCTTGGCAATTACGTTCAGAAGCAGACCGGCGCTAACGTTCTCTGCTGGCAGGGCGCCTGCATTGTGCACGACGAATTCAAGACCCAGGCGCTGTCTCGTATGAAGGCGCTTTATCCTGACGCGGCCATTCTTGTTCATCCTGAATCACCGCAGTCGATTGTTGATATGGCCGATGCGGTTGGCTCAACCAGCCAGCTTATCAACGCGGCCAGGACGCTGCCGCACAAGCAGCTCATCGTCGCGACCGATCGCGGTATCTTCTATAAGATGCAGCAGGCCGTACCGGAGAAAGAGCTGCTGGAAGCACCAACGGCAGGTGAGGGCGCGACGTGCCGCAGCTGCGCGCATTGCCCGTGGATGGCGATGAACGGCCTGAAGGCCATTGCCGAAGGGCTCGAGACAGGCGGTGCAGCGCATGAAATTCATGTGGACGCCGCTCTGCGTGACGGTGCGTTAATTCCGCTTAACCGCATGCTGGATTTTGCGGCTACACTACGTACTTAATTCAAAAACGCACTGGGGAAAAGATGGATTTTTTTAGCACGCAAAACATTCTGGTTCATATACCGATTGGTGCAGGTGGCTATGACCTGTCATGGATTGAAGCCGTAGGCACGCTGGCGGGGTTGCTGTGTATCTGGCTGGCAAGCCTGGAGAAGATCAGCAACTACGCGTTCGGGCTGATTAACGTCACGCTGTTTGCGATTATCTTCTTCCAGATCCAGCTGTACGCCAGCCTGCTTTTACAGCTGTTTTTCTTCGCCGCCAATATTTACGGCTGGTACGCCTGGTCCCGGCAGAACAGCCAGCAGGAGGCGGAGCTGCAGATCCGCTGGCTGCCCTTACCGAAAGCCATCGCCTGGTTTGTCGCCTGCGTCGTCGCCATTGGTTTGATGACCGTCTACATCAACCCGGTGTTTGCGTTCCTGACCCGCGTTGCCGTTTCGGTCATGTCCGCGATTGGCCTCAACGTGACGATGCCGGAGCTTCAGCCGGATGCCTTCCCGTTCTGGGATTCCTGCATGATGGTGCTGTCGATCGCGGCGATGGTCCTGATGACCCGTAAATACGTTGAGAACTGGCTGCTGTGGGTCATCATCAACGTCATCAGCGTGGTGATTTTTGCCCTTCAGGGCGTCTATGCCATGTCGCTGGAGTATCTGCTGCTGACATTCATTGCCCTGAACGGCAGCCGGATGTGGATCAAGAGCGCGCGTGAGCGTGGCTCACACGCGCTTTCAAGCTAGTGGTGATGATGTGAATGGTCGGGCTGCGCCTCGTTAAGGTGGCAGTCCGGCCCGCTACAGGGCTGATACTCCATCTGGATGGTGGCGTGACCAATCTCATAGTGATGTTCAAGAAAGTGCTGGATGCGTTCAAGCAGCGCGTCGTGGTCGTGGGGCGGGATGACCTGGACGTGCAGCGTCATGACCGGCTTCTCGCCTACCAGCCAGACGTGCACGTGATGAACGTTACGCACTTCCGGGACAGTACGGCGCAGGTTTCGTTTCAGCTCGTCAATGTCCATTGATGCCGGCGCCCCTTCCAGCAGTTCATTGACGCTCTCCTTCAGTAGCCGCCAGGCGCTGCGCAAGACCAGACACGATACCAGCACGGAGAGAATGGGGTCGATAGGCGTCCAGCCGGTATAGAGGATCACCAGCGCGGCGACAATCGCCCCGACTGAGCCGAGCAAATCCCCCAGCACATGCAGAGCCGCAGCGCGAACGTTGAGGTTCTTTTCCCCGCTGCCGCGATGCAAAATCCAGAACGCCAGAATATTTGCCAGCAACCCCGCCACGGCAATCACCATCATTGTCGTCCCGGCGATGGGCTGCGGGTGCCTGAAACGCTGTACGGCCTCCCAGACGATAAGAACAGTAATAACCACCAGCGCGATGGCGTTAACAAACGCGGCAAGGGTGGTCAGCCTCAGCCAGCCGAAGGTATGACGCGCGTTGGGCGGGCGGCGAGCAAACTGCACCGCCAGCAGGGCGAAAAGCAGCGCTGCGGCATCGGTCAGCATATGTCCGGCATCAGCCAGCAGCGCCAGCGAGCCGGAAACCAGGCCGCCAATGACCTCGATAACCATAAACGTGGCCGTAACGCCAAAGGCCAGCATAAGTCGTTTTGCATTGTCGTTGCCGGGAGAAGATGGGTGTGAGTGGGTGTGCGCCATGTCTGCTTTCCTGATTCGTTATTATTTTAGTGTAGCGTTTTTAACAGGTTACTCCAAAAAGAAAGGAGAGCCTGGGCTCTCCTTTCACATTTGAAGCATCAAGAATTACTGGGTTGTGCCATCAGTTTTGGTATTGGCGTCGTTACCCACTTTGTCGTTCGGATCGGGACATTTGCCGTCCTTGCACATCGAGTTCTTATGAACCTCATCCGAGCTCATGTTGTCATGATTCATGGTATCGGAAGCACTACCGTTCGGATGCAGCATAGTACCGCCGGTGTTGGTATTGCCGGTATTGATCTGGCTGTTATCGACATTATTCGGGGCGATATTCTGTTTCGCATCAGGCGCAACCTGGCCTGCCGCTGCTGCCGCATTGGCATCACCGTTGCTGTCTGAAGCACCCGTTTCTGCGGCCAGGACGCTGCCGCTGGCAAGGGTGAGTGTGGCAGTCAGGAAGAGGGTGGTCAGTTTTGTCATTTTCATGATGGTGCTCCTGTTCTTGTCGTTACGCTGGATAACATTCTCCAACAGTGCATCTTTTTATAGGCGAAAGATTCCGCCTTACGGACTTACGTCAGTAGGGAATCGCGTTTAAGCGTTTAAAAATGGTTGTTACAGTTAAAAAGCTTAGGTTAGATCTCATTTTTCGCTATTTTGTGGCGATTTTTAGGCGAATTCCAGGAATTATCTGCGTGAAGTGTAAAACCGTGTTTACACTTCCTGGTCGACAAGATAGATTGAAAGGATTGCTTTCATTACTAAAGATATGGCAGAGCTGGAAAGAAGATGAATTATCAGAACGACGATTTACGCATCAAAGAGATCAATGAGTTATTACCTCCTGTAGCACTCCTTGAGAAATTCCCCGCCACTGAAAATGCCGCAAATACGGTTTCTCATGCTCGTAAAGCGATCCACAAGATCCTGAAAGGTAATGACGATCGTCTTCTGGTGGTGATTGGCCCGTGCTCCATTCACGATCCTGCCGCTGCGAAAGAGTATGCTGCGCGTCTGCTCACCCTGCGTGAAGAGTTAAAGGATGAGCTGGAAATCGTCATGCGCGTCTATTTTGAAAAACCGCGCACGACCGTGGGCTGGAAAGGGCTGATTAACGATCCGCACATGGATAACAGCTTCCAGATCAACGACGGCCTGCGCATTGCGCGCAAGCTGCTGCTGGAGATCAACGACAGCGGCCTGCCTGCTGCCGGCGAGTTCCTGGATATGATTACGCCACAATACCTGGCAGACCTGATGAGCTGGGGCGCCATTGGTGCCCGTACCACTGAATCTCAGGTTCACCGCGAGCTGGCTTCCGGTCTCTCATGTCCGGTGGGCTTCAAAAACGGTACTGATGGCACCATCAAAGTGGCTATCGATGCCATCAACGCCGCGGGTGCGCCGCACTGCTTCCTGTCCGTGACCAAATGGGGTCACTCCGCCATCGTCAACACCAGCGGTAACGGTGATTGCCACATCATTCTGCGCGGCGGTAAAGAGCCAAACTACAGTGCAAAACACGTGGGAGAGGTGAAGGCCGGGCTGGAAAAAGCCGGGCTGCCACCGCAGGTGATGATCGACTTCAGCCACGCCAACTCCAGCAAGCAGTTCAAAAAGCAGATGGAAGTGGGGGCAGACGTCTGTCAGCAGATCGCCAACGGTGAGAAGGCGGTAATTGGGGTGATGATCGAAAGCCATCTGGTTGAAGGTAACCAGAACCTGGAAGGCAGCGAGCCGCTGGTGTATGGCAAAAGCGTCACCGATGCCTGCATTGGCTGGGACGATACCGATGCCATCCTGCGTCAGCTGGCGAATGCGGTAAAAGCGCGCCGCGGCTGAGTCCTCACGCACAAATAAAAAAGCGCGGAAGGCTCCGCGCTTTTTTTATGTCCGGCGAAAATTACTTCGCTTTACCCTGGTTCGCGACAGCCGCTGCTTTCGCTGCGATCTCGTCCGCGTTACCCAGGTAGTAATGTTTGATTGGCTTGAAGTTTTCGTCGAACTCATATACCAGCGGTACGCCAGTTGGGATGTTCAGTTCGAGGATCTCGTCTTCGCCCATGTTGTCCAGATATTTCACCAGCGCGCGCAGGGAGTTACCGTGAGCAGCGATGATCACGCGCTCACCGCTTTTCAGGCGTGGCAGAATGGTTTCGTTCCAGTAAGGCACAACGCGGTCGATGGTCAGCGCCAGGCTCTCGGTGGTTGGCAGCTCAGCGTCGGTCAGTTTTGCGTAGCGCGGGTCGTGGCCCGGATAGCGCTCGTCATCTTTGGTCAGCTCTGGTGGGGTGACCGCGAAGCCGCGACGCCACTGTTTAACCTGCTCGTCGCCGTATTTCTCAGCGGTTTCCGCTTTGTTCAGACCCTGCAGCGCACCGTAGTGACGCTCGTTCAGTTTCCAGGATTTCTCAACCGGCAGCCAGGCCTGATCCAGTTCGTCCAGCACGTTCCACAGGGTGTGGATGGCACGTTTCAGCACAGAGGTGTAAGCAAAATCAAAGCTGAAGCCTTCTTCCTTCAGCAGTTTACCTGCTGCTTTTGCTTCGCTTACGCCTTTCTCGGACAGATCAACGTCGTACCAACCGGTAAAGCGGTTTTCGTTGTTCCACTGGCTTTCGCCGTGACGCACCAGGACCAGCTTAGTAATAGCCATCTCTTACTCCTCAAGCATTTTTAGAATGATAACAATTCTCATTATATTGCTGTGGCCGTGCCAGCAGCAACGCTTAACCCTAACCATAGCGAAAATAGTCTCTGAGTGTAAGATGCTTGTGAATCCAGGGTTAGGATTTTGTCAGCGATCGGCGCTATTTTCAGCAAGACGCGCAGAAAAAAGCCCTCCGATGGGAGGGCTGGAAATCATTTCGGAATAAAATGGTATTCCGTCACGCTAATGTACTCTTCACCGGGGCGCAGCACGCAGTCCGGCTGCGGCCATTCCTGATGATTGGGGCTGTCCGGCAGGAACTCGCTCTCAAGCGCAAGTCCTTGCCAGTCGCTGTACTCATTGTGTTCGCGCGCCGTCGTGCCGCCGAGGTAGTTGCCCGAGTAGAATTGCAGGGCAGGGGCGGTGGTATACACCGTCATCTGCAGTTTCTCATCGCTGGACCAGACCTGTGCGGCAGGCTGCTTCACATCACCTTTGGCGTGCAGCAGGAACGCGTGATCGTAGCCTTTCACCTTGCGCTGATCGTCATCGCTCAGGAAATCCTGGGCGATAACTTTCGCGCTGCGGAAATCAAAGCTGGTCCCGCTCACGTCTTTCAGGCCCTGATACGGAATGCCCATCTCGTCAACCGGCAGATACGCGTCCGCCAGGATCTGCAGCTTGTGGTTACGCACGTCGCACTGGTTGCCGTCGAGATTGAAGTAGGCATGGTTAGTCAGGTTAACCGGACACGGCTTGTCGACCGTCGCACGGTATTCAATGGCGATACGGTTGTCGTCCGTCAGTGTAAAGCGCGCGGACGCGGTAAGGTTCCCCGGGAAGCCCTGATCGCCATCAAGCGAATCCAGCGAGAACAGCACTTCGCCGTCGTTTTGACGAACTATTTTCCAGCGGCGTTTATCAAACCCGTCCGGACCGCCGTGAAGCTGGTTCTCGCCCTGGCTTGGCAGCAGCCGGTACTGCATGCCGTCGAGCTCAAAACGGCTCTTCGCGATGCGGTTGGCATAGCGCCCGACGGACGCGCCCAGATAGGCAGACTGATTAACGTACTGCTCGGGTGAGGCGCAGCCCAGCAGGGTTTCGCGCACGCTGCCGTCCGGCATCGGTACGCGGGCAGAAAGCAGGGTCGCACCCCAGTCCATCAGCGTAACCACCATCCCCGCGCTGTTGCGCAGGGTTAACAGGCGATACGGCAGACCATCCGGTGCGAGGGTAGGTGTTTCGTTTAGCACTGTCCGGCTCCTTGTGATGCTTTACATACATAGAACGTTTCTTTGATGCCCGTTTGCGCTTCGTACTGCTTCGCCACGGCGTCCTGGACGGCAGGGACCAGCTCTTCCGGCACCAGCGCGACGATGCAGCCGCCAAAGCCGCCGCCCGTCATGCGCACGCCGCCTTTATCGCCAATAACCGCTTTGACGATGTCCACCAGGGTGTCGATCTGCGGCACGGTGATTTCAAAATCATCGCGCATGGAGGCGTGAGATTCCGCCATCAGCTCACCCATGCGCTTCAGGTCACCTTTCGCCAGCGCGGAGGCGGCTTCAACGGTACGGGCATTTTCGGTCAGCACGTGACGCACGCGTCTGGCGACGACAGGATCCAGCTCGTGCGCCACTTTGTTAAATTCATCGAGCGTCACGTCGCGCAGGGCAGGCTGCTGGAAGAAGCGCGCGCCGGTTTCGCACTGTTCGCGGCGGGTGTTGTACTCGCTGCCCACCAGCGTGCGTTTAAAGTTACTGTTGATAATCACGACGGCCGCGCTTTTTGGCAGGGGAACGGCTTTGGTGCCAAGCGAGCGGCAGTCGATCAGTAAAGCATGCTCTTTTTTGCCTAGCGCGGAGATCAGCTGGTCCATGATGCCGCAGTTGCAGCCCACGAACTGGTTTTCCGCTTCCTGACCGTTCAGGGCAATTTGCGCCCCGTCCAGCGGCAGATGATACAGCTGCTGGAAGACGGTTCCCACGGCCACTTCGAGCGAGGCCGACGAGCTTAAGCCCGCACCCTGCGGCACGTTGCCGCTGATGACTAAATCGGCGCCGCCGAAGTTCTTGTTGCGCTTCTGCAGATGCTTCACCACGCCGCGCACGTAGTTAGACCACTGCTGGCTGTCGTGCGTCACAATCGGGGCATCAAGGGAAAACTCGTCCGTCTCATTACCGTAATCCGCCGCAATCACGCGAACCTGGCGGTCATCGCGCTTCGCACAGCTGATAACCGTCTGGTAATCAATGGCGCACGGCAGCACGAAGCCGTCGTTGTAGTCGGTGTGCTCGCCGATCAGGTTGACGCGACCAGGTGCATGAATTACGTGGGTGGCAGGGTAGCCAAATTTCTCAGCAAACAGGGATTGTGTTTTATCTTTCAGACTCATTTTTAGACTCCTGATTCGCGATAGTGGACGTCGCTGACGGCACGCAGACGCTCTGCCGCCTGTTCCGCCGTCAGGTCACGCTGGGTTTCCGCCAGCATTTCATAGCCCACCATAAATTTACGCACCGTTGCAGAGCGCAGCAGCGGCGGATAGAAATGGGCGTGCAGCTGCCAGTGCTGATTCTCTTCGCCGTTAAACGGCGCGCCGTGCCAGCCCATGGAGTACGGGAAGGAGCACTGGAACAGGTTGTCGTAACGGCTGGTCAGCTTTTTCAGCGCCAGCGCCAGGTCGTCGCGCTGCGCGTCGCTGAGATCGGTAATGCGCTGAACGTGCGCTTTCGGCAGCAGCAGCGTCTCAAACGGCCAGGCGGCCCAGTAAGGCACGACCGCCAGCCAGTGTTCGGTTTCCACTACGGTACGGCTGCCGTCGGCCAGCTCGCGCTGGGTGTAGTCCACCAGCATGGGTGAGCCGTTTTCTGCGAAATAGTCCTTCTGCAGACGGTCTTCACGCTCGGCTTCGTTGGGCAGGAAGCTGTTCGCCCAGATCTGGCCGTGCGGATGCGGGTTAGAGCAGCCCATCGCCGCGCCTTTGTTTTCGAACACCTGCACCCACGGATAGCTCTGCCCCAGCTCAGCGGTTTGCGCCTGCCAGGTGCTGACCACCTCTTTCAGCGCGTCCACGCTCAGCTCCGGCAGCGTTTTGCTGTGATCGGGCGAGAAGCAGATCACGCGGCTGGTACCGCGCGCGCTTTCGCAGCGCATCAGCGGGTCGTGGCTCGCGGGGGCATCCGGGGTATCGGTCATCAGGGCGGCAAAATCGTTGGTAAACACGAAGGTGCCTTTGTAGTCCGGGTTTTTATCCCCGGTCACGCGCGTGTTGCCCGGACAGAGGAAGCAATCCGGATCGTGCTGCGGCAGGGTCTGTTTTGCAGGCGTCTCCTGCGCCCCCTGCCAGGGACGCTTGGCGCGATGCGGAGAGACCAAAATCCATTGCCCGCTTAGCGGGTTAAAACGACGATGCGGATGATCGACGGGATTAAACGAAGTCATGACGGATCCTTAGTCCGGATAACCCTGCGGGTGGCGTGACTGCCAGTGCCAGGTATCCTGTGCCATTTCATCAAGCGTGCGGGTGACACGCCAGTTAAGTTCTTTATCGGCTTTGGTTGCATCGGCCCAGTAAGCAGGCAGGTCGCCATCACGACGCGGAGCGAAGTGGTAGTTCACCGGCTTACCGCAGGCTTTGCTGAAGGCGTTAACCACGTCCAGCACGCTGCTGCCGACCCCGGCGCCGAGGTTATAAATATGCACGCCCGGTTTGTCAGCCAGCTGCTGCATGGCTGCAACGTGGCCGTCTGCTAAATCCATCACGTGGATATAGTCACGCACGCCGGTGCCGTCTTCGGTAGGGTAGTCATTGCCAAAAATGGCCAGCGACTCGCGACGGCCTACCGCCACCTGGGCGATGTACGGCATCAGGTTGTTCGGGATACCCTGCGGATCTTCACCCATATCGCCAGACGGATGGGCGCCGACCGGGTTGAAGTAGCGCAGCAATGCGATGCTCCACTCCGGCTGGGCTTTTTGCAGGTCGGTCAGGATCTGCTCTACCATCAGCTTGCTTTTGCCGTATGGGCTTTGCGGCGTACCGGTCGGGAAGCTTTCAACGTAAGGAATTTTTGGCTGATCGCCATAGACGGTGGCGGAGGAGCTAAAGATAAAGTTTTTGACGTTTGCCGCGCGCATGGCGGAGATCAGACGCAGGGTACCGTTGACGTTGTTGTCGTAATACTCAAGCGGTTTCGCAACGGATTCACCGACCGCTTTCAGCCCCGCGAAGTGGATCACCGCTTCGATGGCGTGGTCGTGAAGGATCTCGGTCATCAGCGCTTCGTTGCGGATGTCGCCTTCTACGAAAGTCGGCTGTTTACCGCCAAGACGTTCAATCACCGGCAGCACGCTGCGCTTACTATTGCACAGGTTGTCGAGGATGATCACATCGTGACCATTTTGCAGCAGCTGCACACAGGTATGACTTCCGATGTAACCGCTACCACCTGTTACCAGAACTCGCATAATTCGCTCCATTGGGCCTATGGTATGTAATAACCATAGCATAACAGAGACGCGAAAAGTGTGACATGGGATAAAATAGTGGAATCGTTTACACTCGTTTTCACACCCGCTTTTTCGATGACGTTGAGCATTCTAGATCAAAGAGATAGCGATGTATTGATGCAAGTTATCTGAAAAGAGGAGGGCGGTGCCCTCCGCGGTTAATTTACGTTGCTGAGAAGATAGCGATAACCCTCACCGTCCGCGACAAACTCGAGGCGGTGGGTGATGCAGGAGGGGGCATCTTCGGCATGGTGTGAAACGAACAGCAGCTGCGTTTCACCTTCGCTAATCAGCACGTCCACAAAGCGGCGGACCAGCTGTCGGTTAAGCGGATCCAGCCCCTGCAGCGGCTCGTCGAGGATCAGGAGTGTAGGGTGTTTTACCAGCGCGCGAACGATCAGTGCCAGGCGCTGCTGCCCCCACGACAGGCTATGAAACGGCGCGTCAGCCACCCGGTTATCCATCCCCAGAATATCCAGCCACTGCTGGGCCAGCTTGTGCTGTTTATCTGACACCGCCTGATAAATGCCGATGGAATCAAAATAGCCGGAAAGGATCACGTTGCGTACCGTGGTACTGACCCGGTAATCCAGATGCAGGCTGCTGCTAACGTAGCCAATGTGCTTTTTGATATCCCAGATGGTTTCGCCGCTGCCGCGACGGCGGCCAAACAGCGTCAGATCGTTACTGTAGCCCTGCGGGTGATCGCCGGTTATCAGGCTCAGCAGCGTGGATTTCCCCGCGCCGTTGGGACCGACAATCTGCCAATGTTCGCCAGGATTAACCGTCCAGCTGAGGTGATTCAGGATCGGTCGTTCGTCATAGGAGACTACGCCATCGCGCAGGACGATAAGCGGCTGCCTGGGGTCGAGACCGTGGCGTGCTGCCGGCGCGTCGGGATCCGGCAGCGCAATGCCCGCCAGCTTTTCGCTGTGCGCAAGCTGGGCAATCAGCGCCTGTCGGAGCAGCGCGGATTTTTCTCCGGTTTCGATCAGGCTACAGTCTGCCAGCACGCCCGCGTTTTGCACGAAGTCAGGAATTTCATCGAAGCGGTTCAGCACCAGTACGATCGTATAGCCTTCCTGATTCAGAGAGTCCAGCATGGCAGCCAGCTGGGCGCGGGAGTGGACATCCAGCCCGTCAAAGGGCTCATCCAGAATCAGCAATTCCGGCTGGCTCATTAACGCCTGGCACAGCAGCGTTTTCCGCGTCTCGCCGGTAGAGAGGTACTTAAAGCGCCGGTTCAGCAGCGCGGAAATGCCAAACTGTTCCGCCAGATGCTGACAGCGGGCGGGATCTTTCACCTCATCCTGAATAATTTCCGCCGCCGTGCGGCCGGTATCTTCTTCGCCAGGACTGAGTAAATCGGTATTGTTGCGCTGCCACTCGTCGCTGACCAGCTTCTGCAGCTGTTCAAAGGACAGGCGCGTCAGGCGCGTGAAATCGCTCCGGCATTCGCCTCTGAGAAGGGTAAGCTCTCCGGCCAGCGCGCGGGCCAGCGCGGATTTACCGCTGCCGTTAGTGCCGACAAACGCCCAGCTTTCACCCGCGCGTATTGTCAGATCGGCAATCGTCAGCGTTCGGGTATCGCTAAGACGAAACGTACCTTGCGAAATATGCAATGATGACATGATGTATCCCATTTTTTGCAGCAATTGATATCAGGGATACGCACTGTCGTCACGATTGTCAATGTGCTCAGCACAATGTGGCGATAATCACCCGGTCCGCGTTGAAATATGCGGTGACGACAGCACCTTCTTCTAAAGCGTTCGCCTCGCTGAGCGGGACCGTGGCGCAAAGCGCCTGTCCGTCTGCCAGGGGCATCAGCACTTCGCACTGCTCCTTGCCGCGTTCGATATGGCTGATGGTGCCCCGCAGCTGGTTATCAGCCGCCTTTGCCTTGTCCGGGTCGCGTGTGATATTGACCCAGGGTGCTTTCAGCAACACCAGCACCTCTTTACCTTCATCCAGATCAAGGCGCTCTGCGCTCTGGGCCGTTATCGCCGCTTTCAGACGGGTGACACCATCGGCAAGCAGGATCTCAACATGCTGCTGTACCTGGAGATTATCGCGCGCCGTCACCGTACCAAACCACTGGTTGCGGGCGCTGGTCTGCAACGAGAAGCGGGAAATGGCGGCCAGCAAGCTGTCCAGCGGAACGTTGTCGTCGTCACTCAATACATCGAATGCTTTTTGCTGAATCTGGCCCAGGAGATCGTAGAGCTGAATCAGGCGCAGGCCGTAGCGTGTGACAACAGCACCTCCACCCCCTTTGCCCCCTGTGGCTCTGTCCACCAGCGGATGCTCGCTCAGGGTGTTCATGTCATTGATGGCATCCCAGGCGCTTTTATAGCTAATCCCGGCGTTCTTAGCGCCCTGGCTAATTGAGCCGGTTTGTTCTATCTGTTTAAGCAGGGCAATACGTCGGGGATCGGCGAAAAGCTTTTGCTGAAGTCGGAGAGTAAGAAGAATTTCGGCCTGCATAACAGTGTCCTGGCAAAAAGAATATTGTGACCCAAATGGTGCAGGGCGCAAAGGGCACCGCACAAAAGGGGATGTTTTTCTTACTTTTCAGGGTAGAATAGCCCATTCACAAAATCTGGAGAAAACCATGTTAGAGTTGTTGAAAAGTCTGGTATTCGCCGTGATCATGGTACCAGTAGTGATGGCCATCATCCTCGGTGCCATCTACGGCCTGGGTGAAGTGTTCAACATCTTTTCGAATATCGGTCACCGAGACCGTGCGAAAAAGCAGCATTAATTTCCCACAAAACGCCCGGCTTGCCCGGGCGTTTTGCTCTCAAGCTTTTCTTACTTTCGCCGATATAATTTAACGTAACACACCGTGTTACCCCTTGAGCGGTACGAATTACCGCTGGGATCTCCCTGACGATACCGTTATATTAATATGTATATAACGCTACTCACAGGAGTTACAGATGGCACGTTCATGGGTACGCCTTTTCGCAGGGGCAACGCTGACGCTTTCACTTACCGGACACGCGCTGGCGGACGAAGGTAAAATCACGGTCTTTGCGGCGGCGTCGTTGACCAACGCGCTGCAGGATATTGCGGCGGCGTATAAAAAAGAGAAAAACGTCGAGGTAGTCTCCTCTTTTGCCTCTTCCTCTACGCTGGCACGGCAGATAGAAGCGGGCGCTCCGGCAGATCTGTTTATCTCTGCTGACCAGAAGTGGATGGACTACGCGGTGGAGAAGAAATCGATTGATGCGGCGACCCGCGAAACGCTGCTGGGCAATAGCCTGGTTGTGGTTGCACCGAAGGCCAGCGCGCAAGGTGAAATCACCATCAATAAAGAGACAAACTGGACCCGCCTGCTGAACGGTGGCCGTCTGGCGGTGGGTGACCCGGAACACGTTCCGGCCGGGATTTACGCCAAAGAAGCGCTGCAAAAGCTGGGCGCGTGGGAGACCCTGTCACCAAAACTGGCCCCGGCGGAAGATGTGCGCGGCGCGCTGGCGCTGGTGGAGCGTAACGAAGCTCCGCTGGGCATTGTGTATGGTTCCGATGCCGTTGCCAGCAAGGGCGTAAAAGTGGTTGGCACCTTCCCGGAAGACTCCCACAAGAAAGTGGAATATCCTGTGGCGATTGTTGATGGACATAATAATGCGACCGTAACGGCCTTCCGCGATTATCTGAAGGGGCCGGAGGCGTCCGCAATCTTTAAACGTTATGGATTTACGACTCACTGATGATACTGACCGATCCTGAATGGCAGGCTGTTCTGCTGAGCCTTAAAGTCTCTTCCCTGGCGGTTGCGCTGAGTTTGCCCTTTGGGATCTTTTTTGCCTGGCTACTGGTTCGCTGTCGGTTCCCCGGCAAAGCGCTGCTCGACAGCGTCCTTCATCTTCCCCTGGTTTTACCGCCCGTGGTGGTCGGTTATCTGCTGCTGATTTCGATGGGGCGACGCGGTTTTATCGGCGAAAAGCTCTACGACTGGTTCGGAATCACCTTTGCCTTTAGCTGGCGCGGTGCGGTACTGGCGGCGGCGGTGATGTCATTCCCGCTGATGGTCAGAGCGATCCGCCTCGCGCTGGAAGGCGTGGATATGAAGCTCGAACAGGCAGCCCGCACGCTCGGTGCCGGGCGCTGGCGCGTCTTTTTTACCATCACGCTTCCGCTTACGCTGCCGGGCATCATTGTCGGGACGGTGCTGGCGTTCGCCCGCTCGCTGGGCGAGTTTGGTGCGACCATCACCTTTGTGTCGAACATTCCCGGCGAGACGCGGACCATCCCATCGGCCATGTATACCCTGATTCAGACGCCAGGGGGAGAGAGTGCCGCAGCGCGGCTGTGCATCATCTCTATCGTATTAGCCCTGGTTTCGCTGCTGGTTTCTGAATGGCTGGCACGGCTAAGCCGCGAACGGATGGGGAAATAACGATGCTGGAACTGAATTTCACACAGACGCTGGGAAACCATACTCTGACGCTTAACGAGACGCTGCCTGCAAGCGGCATCACCGCCGTCTTCGGCGTGTCTGGCGCGGGTAAAACGTCTCTGATTAACGCCATCAGCGGCCTGACGCGCCCGCAGTCAGGGCGCATTGTCCTGAACAACCGCGTCCTGAATGATGTGGAGAACAAGATTTACCTTTCGCCGGATAAGCGCCGCATCGGCTATGTTTTTCAGGACGCGCGCTTATTCCCGCACTACAGCGTGCGCGGCAACCTGCGCTACGGCATGGCGAAAAGCATGGCCGGGCAGTTTGATAAGCTGGTGACGCTTTTAGGCATTGGACCCCTGCTCGACAGGCTGCCGTCCTCGCTCTCCGGCGGGGAGAAACAGCGTGTGGCTATAGGCCGCGCGTTGCTGACCGCCCCCGAACTGCTGCTGCTCGACGAGCCGCTGGCTTCTCTGGATATACCGCGCAAGCGCGAGCTTTTGCCTTACCTGCAGCGTCTGACCCGCGAAATTAATATTCCGATGCTCTACGTCAGCCATTCGCTGGATGAGATCCTGCATCTGGCCGACAAAGTGCTGGTGCTGGAAGAGGGCAGCGTGAAGGCCTTCGGCAACCTGGAAGAGGTGTGGGGCAGTAGCGTGATGCACCCCTGGTTACCCAGGGAGCAGCAGAGCAGCATCCTGAAGGTGAGCGTTCTGGAGCATCATCCGCACTACGCGATGACCGCCCTGGCGCTGGGCGACCAGCATCTTTGGGTCAATAAGATCGACAAACCGTTGCAGTCCGCGCTGCGGATCCGCATCCAGGCGTCGGACGTCTCGCTGGTGTTGCAGCCGCCGCTGCAAACCAGTATTCGAAATATTCTGCGCGCCAAAGTGGCGGAATGTTTTGATGATAACGGGCAGGTAGAGGTGAAGCTCGACGTGGGCAGCAGGACGCTCTGGGCGCGCATCAGCCCGTGGGCCAGGGATGAGTTAGCAATCAAGCCCGGCCTGTGGCTTTACGCGCAAATCAAGAGCGTTTCGATCACCGCCTGATTACAGCAGGTGGGTATAGATGTACTGCGCGATGCTGTCGGTGGTGTTGTCGCCAATCACCACGTTAGCGCGCGCTTTTACTGCGTCGTCGGCATTACCCATCGCCACGCCCGTACCGGCGGCTTCCAGCATGCTGATGTCGTTGTAGTTGTCGCCGAAGGCGATCGCGTCCTGCATTGACCAGCCCTGCGATTCTACGTACTGCGTCAAGCGCTTGCCTTTGCTGTTGCCTTTGCGGGCAATATCCACCTGATCGTGCCAGGACCATTCGCACTCCAGCCCCAGCGTGTCCTCGACGTGTTTCGCGAAGGTATTCAGTTTGGTGGTGTCTTCATCCGTCAGGGCAAACTTCCAGATAGCCTCAACGTCCTGGGCCGCCTGACGCAGAGAGGAAACCTGGGTAAAGACCGGACGCTGCGCTTCTGGCAGGGACAACGCCCAGTTGCTGGTGCGTACCACATGGCCGGTTGGGCGCTCGTACACCATCGCGTTATCCACATACATCAGGCCGTGAACATTATGCTCATCCAGCAGATCGATCAGCTGCAGCGCCTGGGGAACCGGCAGCGGGTCGGAGGCTAAAACCTTTTTTGCCTGATAATCATACAAATAAGTGCCATTACAACAAATTGCAGGTGTATCCAGCGCCAGTGCCTGATAAAAAGGGTGAATGGCTACGTGATGTCGACCCGTTACGATAAGGAGTTGATATCCCACTTCCTGCGCGCGTTTAAGCGCTTCAAGGGAGGAGGGGAGCAGGGTTTTCTGAGGGGTAAGTAATGTTCCGTCTAAATCCAGTGCAATCACACGCGAGGTCATTTGTTCTTCCGGGTTAATGTTGAATTTTAGGTCTCAGGGGATGTTACACCGAGAGTAAATCGCTGCAAAATTCCTGGCTAAAATTCAGCATTCACCGTTAAAAATAATCACTTTCACGTGCAGTGAGGAAAGGAGTATTCATGAAACAAACCGTTTATACCGCCAGTCCTGAAAGTCAGCAGATCCACGTCTGGCGCTTGAATGCAGAAGGTTCGCTCACGCTGGTTCAGGTTGTTGATGTGCCGGGCCAGGTGCAACCGATGGTCGTCAGCCCGGATAAACGTTTCTTATACGTGGGTGTGCGCCCGGAGTTTCGCGTGCTGGCCTACCGCATCTCTCCTGACGACGGCGCGCTGACCTACACCGCTGAAGCGCCACTGCCGGGCAGCCCAACCCACATCTCGACCGATCGTAAAGGACGCTTCATTTTTAGCGGTTCTTACAATGCCGGTTGCGTCAGCGTGACCCGTCTTGACGATGGTATTCCGGTAGAAACTGTCGACGTGGTGGAAGGGCTGGAAGGCTGCCATTCGGCGAATATCTCCCCGGACAACCGCACGCTCTGGGTGCCTGCGCTGAAGCAGGATCGAATCTGCCTGTTCACCCTGAGCGACGATGGTCACCTGGTGGCGCAGAATCCGGCTGAAGTCACCACCGTTGAGGGCGCGGGTCCGCGTCATATGGTCTTCCACCCGAACCAGCAATATGCTTACGTCGTTAACGAACTGAACAGCTCGGTGGATGTATGGGAGCTGAAAGATCCAAACGGTCAGATTGAGTGCGTGCAGACGCTGGACATGATGCCGTCTGACTTCTCTGACACTCGCTGGGCGGCAGATATTCACATCACGCCGGATGGTCGCCATCTGTACGCCTGCGACCGCACCTCCAGCCTGATTACCGTCTTCAGCGTCTCCGAAGATGGCAGCGTGCTGGCTATTGAGGGCTTCCAGCCAACGGAAACCCAGCCGCGCGGCTTTAATATCGATCACAGCGGTAAATACCTGATTGCGGCGGGGCAGAAATCCCACCACATCGCGCTGTATGAAATCAAAGGCGAGCAGGGCCTGCTGGAAGAGAAAGGACGCTACGCCGTAGGCCAGGGGCCGATGTGGGTGGTGGTTAACGCGCACTAAGCGGTTTAAAATAAAAAAACCTCGCGAATGCGAGGTTTTTTTATGCCCGGTGGTAGCCGGGTGAGCACATCAAAACGTAACCAACAGGATCATCATAATGTCGACTCAAGGCGATGTAAATTCATCGTCAACGAACAAAGGAGAACACGGAATGATCAGTGAATAGTATATAAATAATAATCAGTCACTTAAGTGCTTTTGCTTTATAAATTCCTAAATTGGTTTTAACTGTTTTTATGTACAGTGGTGATTTGATATCATTCTGTGCGTTGGTTCGATGTGTTGCAGTTCCGCAATTCAGGATCCTTTTTAAGTCCTGGCTGTCGGGTGGTGCCGACGGTGCCTAAACTGCGGAGCACATCAAAACATAACCAACACACCTCTGGTGACAGGCAGCGGAAAGGTAAACCAGAGGAGAAGTGCTCTATACCAAAGGAGTGGCGTATGAGCGGTGTGGAATGGGCAATTCTGTTCCTGCAACTCATGGTTGCGATTATGCAACTATTGGATGCGTATCTTAAGTTTGGAGCCTGACGCATTCAGTCGCAGTAAAAAGGGGGATTAAACTCCCCCTTTTACTCTCATCTCGTTACTGCTTCGGCTCAGCAACCACGTTGCTGCCCAGACCGCGGTTGTTGTATTCCCACATGCGGTTGAAGTTCGCGTCGTTCAGGTTGCGCTGCACGTTTCCTTTATCGTCCACCGCACCGGTGTTGCCGGAGAACGGACGTTTGGAGACAGCCGCATCAGCCCACGGCTTCGCCACGTTAAAGCCTTCGTTGATCACGCTGTCGCGGATAACGACCTGGCCGTTGGTCGCAGAGTCCACGTCCAGGGAGCGTCCCAGCTGCGCCACGCCGTCACCGGCCGCGTTAAAGCGGCTGTTCACGGCCAGGAAGCCGTAAAACAGGTTAGACTGGGTTGCCGGAGCAAACACATAGCCTTCCTGCTGGGTACGGGAATTCACCACGCGGAAATCGGTGTTATCAAACACTACCGCGCCGCGACCGGACACCAGATCAACGTCACCTTCAACGTAGCTGTTGGTCACCAGCGTACGGGTCAGACGGTTGTTCTGCAGCGTGTTCTGTACGCCGCTGTTGGTCACGAAGAAGGTGTTCTGACGGCCCAGAATATTGACGTTGTTAATCTGCACCTTATCGCCGTCGCTACGCAGCGCAACGGCCTGGTGGTTACCGGCATCCACGCTGTCACCCAGGGTATTCTGAATGGTCAGGTTCTGCAGTTGCAGGCCATTATTCTGCGACCAGAACACCGCCGAGCACATCACGCCAATGGTGGCGGAACGCTTGCTCTGGCAGTTATCAAACATATACCACGCCGGTTTGCCCGGCATATATTTGCCTGCCGGGTTCACCAGGTGACGCCAGGCGGTGCTGTCGATTTCGGAATCAATCGCCAGGCCGATTTTTACGTCGATGGCTTTTTCACCCAGACCGTAAATCGTAATGCTGCCAGGAGCCGCCGGAACATACACGGTGCCTTCGTATTCACCCGGCAGGATCGCGATGTACTGGCGAGACGCGCTGTGTTTAGTGATTGCCGCGTCAACCGCTGCCTGGATAGTGGTATGCGTTACGCCCTGCGCGCCAGCCGGGCCAACAACGAAGTCAGGCTGTTTAGGCAGGTTAATAGAAGACGGTGTCCACGGCGCGGCGTTAGGATCCATCGCCGAGAAGTAATGGGCGCGGTCGAAATTCTTCGCTTCATCCGCGGACAAAATCGGGCGGGAGGCGGTACCGGGCGCTACCTGCTCAGAAGGACGCTGATCCGGTGGTGTAGAACTGCATGCGGATAATGTCACGCCAAAGGCGAGCGCTAACGCCAGACGGGAAATCCTGGAAATGTTCAAGGTGAAGCTCCTGGGTATGCAAGTCTTTACGGGATAGACGAAATAGCCTGCTTTTTTATACTAAGTTGAGCGAAACGGGAAGATAAAAAGGGTAAAAGTTGCATTTTTTGCCCGGAGGTGACGGGAAAGTCATCACAAATAAATAACATTTTCCCTTAAGGCGGTTGACAGCAGACGATGGATGCAAATAAATGTCTATACAACCCATGACAAGTGGAATGCCCATGCAGCTTCAACCTGACGATGTTATATGGCGAAATGCGCGCCTGGCAACAATGGTTCCCGATACATCCGCGCCTTATGGCCTGAAAGAGCAGCACGCGCTGGTCGTGCGCGGCCAAACTATCCTTGGCGTGCTTCCTGAATCTGACCTTCCTTCCGGACACCGTCACGTCATCGATCTTGAGGGACGTCTGGTCACGCCTGGCCTGATTGACTGCCATACCCATCTGGTATTTGGCGGCGACCGCGCGGCGGAGTGGGAACAGCGTCTGAACGGCGTCTCTTACCAGACCATCAGCGCTCAGGGGGGCGGGATTAACGCCACCGTGACGGCAACGCGCAGCAGTTCCCTGGAAACCCTGCTGAAACTTGCGCAGCAGCGGCTCCAGCGTCTGATGAATGAAGGTGTAACGACCGTTGAAATCAAATCGGGATACGGTCTCAACGCCGAGGCCGAAGAGAAGATGCTGCAGGTTGCCCGCCAGCTGAGCCTCAATAACCCGGTTGATATCAGCCCAACGCTGCTGGCGGCCCATGCGGTTCCGCCGGAATACCGACAGGATCCGGATGCGTACCTCGCGCTGGTTTGCGAGCAGATACTGCCCACGCTGTGGCAAAAAGAGTTATATGAAGCAGTAGACGTGTTTTGTGAAAACGTCGGCTTTACCCCGTCGCAAACCGAGCGCCTCTTCCAGGCCGCCGCCGCGCTCGGTATTCCGGTGAAAGGGCATGTTGAACAGCTGTCGAATCAGGGCGGAGCGGCGCTGGTCAGCCAATATAACGGACTGTCGGCCGATCATATCGAATATCTCGACGACGCGGGCGTTCAGGCGATGGCGCAAAGCGGTACGGTTGCGGTGCTGCTCCCCGGCGCGTTCTATTTTCTGCAGGAGCGCCAGCGTCCGCCGGTTGATCAGCTCCGAAAACGTGGTGTGCCGATGGCCGTCGCCACCGACTATAACCCCGGCACCAGCCCGTTTGCCAGCCTGCACCTGGCGATGAATATGGCCTGCGTCCAGTTTGGCCTCACCCCTGAAGAGGCCTGGGCTGGCGTCACGCGCCATGCGGCGCAGGCGCTGGGCCGCGGCGCAACGCACGGGCAGCTGCAGCCGGGGTTTGTTGCTGATTTTATCGTCTGGGATGCTCACCATCCGGTAGAGATGGTCTACGAGCCGGGACGCAATCCGCTGTACCAACGTATTTTCCGTGGGGAGGCAGTATGAAGTTATGGCGGCCCGTCGCCGAAACGGTCTGGCAGGGGCGAGATGACAGCGCCGAAGCCAGCAATGCAACGCGAATTTTCCAGACGATACAACAGCAGGCGCTGTTCACGCCGCTTTCATCCGGCATCGCGCTGATAGGCTTTGAATGCGATGCAGGGGTTAAACGCAATCAGGGCAGGCCCGGCGCCGCGCAGGCCCCTGATATTCTGCGCAAAGCACTGGCGAATATGGCAAGCCATCAGGGACACGAACGGCTGGCGGATATGGGCTCGGTGTACGTTGAAAGCGATGAGCTTGAACCCGCGCAGCGGGCGTTAAGCGATGCCGTGACGGCCTGCCAGCAGTCCGGGATGCGCACGCTGGTGTTTGGCGGCGGGCATGAAACCGCCTGGGCGCATGGACGGGGTGTTCTGGATGCGTTCCCCGGCGAGCGCGTGGCGGTGATAAACCTGGATGCGCATCTCGACCTGCGCAAGGCCGACCGGGCGACGTCCGGTACGCCGTTTCGTCAGCTGGCTCAATACTGCGATGAATGCGGGCGCGAGTTTCGCTACGCCTGCTTTGGCGTCAGCCGCGCGGCGAACACCCAGGCACTGTGGGATGAGGCCGAACGCCTGAACGTCACGCTGGTGGAGGATCTTCATTTCAGACGCGAGGCATTATCGGCCTTGGAAAAGGTGCTGGCGCAGGCCGATCGTATCTATCTGACGATCGATCTGGACGTCCTGCCCGCGGGCGAAATGCCCGCCGTTTCCGCACCTGCGGCGTTAGGCGTCCCGGCAATGGATCTAATGCCGGTTATTGAACAAATCTGCCGCAGCGGTAAGCTGCAGGCCGCCGATCTGGTAGAGTTTAACCCGCAGTACGATCGGGACGGACAGGGCGCAAAGCTCGCCGCCCGTCTGGCCTGGCAAATTGCTCACTGGTGGGCATAACACTATTAAAGGAGTCACGATGTTTTCACGCTCGCCCCTGCCGCAACCGAGCCCGCCCGCGCCTTTTTATGAAAAGGTGAAGCAGGCGATTAGCGAAAAGATTGCTACCGGCGTCTGGCGCCCGCACGATCGCATTCCGTCGGAGGCCGAGCTGGTGGCGCAGTTCGGTTTTAGCCGGATGACCGTCAACCGGGCGCTGCGCGAGCTGACCGACGAAGGGCTTCTGGTGCGTCTGCAGGGCGTCGGGACGTTCGTGGCGGAACCGAAAGGGCAATCCGCCCTGTTTGAAATCCGCAGTATTGCGGACGAAATTGCCGCGCGTAATCATCAGCACCGCTGTGAAGTGCTGGTGCTCGAAGAGACCCAGGCCAGCGCCGAGCAGGCGGTAGAGCTGAATGTCAAAGAGGGAAGCCGCATCTTCCACTCCGTGATGGTGCATTTCGAAAACGATATTCCGGTGCAGATTGAAGATCGCTGCGTGAACGCCGAACGGATACCGGACTATCTGAACCAGGATTACACCCAGACCACCCCGCACGCCTATCTGTCGCTTGTCGCACCGCTGACGGAAGGGGAGCACATTGTGGAGGCCGTGCGCGCCACGCCGCAGGAGTGCGAGCGGCTGCGCATTAAAGAGCACGACCCGTGCCTGCTGATCCGCCGTCGAACCTGGTCCTCGTCGCACATTGTGTCGCATGCCCGGCTGCTTTTCCCGGGGAACCGTTACCGGCTGCAGGGCCACTTTATGTCATAAGTTTTATAAGCGTGATCGCTAACGCAATATAACAAAATTGTATCTTTTTTGTTAAATCTGACCTTGTGTGTGCTTGTCTATACAAGTATATCTAAATGCATCATCTGTCCCGTATAGGAGCACACAATGTCGTCAGGTAAATACCGCCAGCAGGATGTCCGCGCCGCGCGTGGCACCACCCTTACCGCCAAAAGCTGGCTCACCGAAGCCCCGCTGCGCATGTTGATGAACAACCTCGATCCTGAAGTGGCGGAAAACCCCCACGAGCTGGTGGTCTACGGCGGCATTGGCCGCGCCGCGCGCAACTGGGAATGCTATGACGCAATTGTAAAATCTCTGACCGAACTCGAACATGACGAAACCCTGCTGGTGCAGTCCGGCAAGCCGGTTGGCGTATTTAAAACCCATAGGAACGCGCCGCGCGTGCTGATCGCCAACTCTAACCTCGTGCCGCACTGGGCCACCTGGGAACACTTCAACGAGCTGGACGCGAAAGGGCTGGCGATGTATGGCCAGATGACCGCCGGGAGCTGGATCTACATCGGCAGCCAGGGGATTGTGCAGGGCACCTACGAAACCTTCGTGGAAGCGGGGCGTCAGCACTATAACGGCTCGCTGAAAGGCCGCTGGGTGCTTACCGCCGGTCTGGGCGGGATGGGCGGCGCGCAGCCGCTGGCCGCCACGCTGGCCGGCGCGTGCTCGCTGAACATTGAATGCCAGCAGAGCCGCATTGATTTCCGTCTGCGTACCCGTTACGTTGATGAACAGGCCGAGAATCTCGATGACGCGCTGGCGCGCATCAAAAAGTACACCGCTGAAGGCAAAGCGGTGTCGATTGCCCTGTGCGGCAACGCGGCGGATATTCTGCCGGAGCTGGTTGCCCGCGGCGTGCGTCCGGATCTCGTTACCGACCAGACCAGCGCCCATGACCCGCTGCACGGTTACCTGCCAAAAGGCTGGACGTGGGAAGACTACCAGCAAAAAGCGGAAACCGACCCTGAAGGCACGGTACTGGCGGCTAAGCGTTCGATGGCGGAACACGTCTCCGCGATGCTGGCCTTCAGCCAGTTGGGCATTCCAACCTTTGACTACGGCAACAACATCCGCCAGATGGCGAAAGAGATGGGCGTAAATAACGCCTTCGACTTCCCCGGCTTCGTGCCTGCCTATATCCGTCCACTGTTCTGCCGCGGTATCGGTCCGTTCCGCTGGGTTGCCCTGTCCGGTGACCCGGAAGATATCTACAAAACCGACGCCAAAGTGAAGGAGATCGTCGCCGATGACGAACACCTGCACCACTGGCTGGACATGGCTCGCGAACGCATCAGCTTCCAGGGCTTGCCGGCGCGCATCTGCTGGGTAGGACTGGAGTGGCGGCAAAAGCTGGGTCTGGCCTTCAACGAAATGGTGCGCAGCGGTGAAGTCTCCGCGCCTATCGTCATTGGTCGCGACCATCTGGACTCCGGCTCCGTCGCCAGCCCAAACCGTGAAACCGAAGCCATGCGCGACGGATCTGACGCGGTCTCCGACTGGCCATTGCTTAATGCCCTGCTGAATACCGCCAGTGGCGCCACCTGGGTCTCTCTGCACCACGGCGGCGGCGTCGGGATGGGCTTCTCCCAGCATTCCGGGATGGTCATCGTCTGTGACGGAACCGATGAAGCGGCCGCGCGCATTGCCCGTGTGCTGCACAACGACCCGGCAACCGGCGTGATGCGTCACGCGGATGCGGGTTACGAGATTGCCATTGACTGTGCCAAAGAGCAGGGACTGAACCTGCCGATGATCCCTGCCACACAAGGAAAGCATGCATGAACGCGTTAACACTCACTCCCGGCTCGCTGACGCTCAAACAGCTGCGTAAAGTCTGGCGCCAGCCGGTCACCCTTTCACTTGATGAAAGCGCCCACGCCGCGATAAACGACAGCGTCGCCTGCGTAGAAGCGATTGTTGCCGAAGGTCGCACCGCCTACGGGATTAACACCGGCTTTGGCCTGCTGGCGCAGACCCGCATCGCCACGCACGATCTGGAAAACTTACAGCGTTCGCTGGTGTTGTCGCACGCGGCAGGCGTCGGCCAGCCGCTTGACGATGAGATTGTCCGTCTGATGATGGTGCTCAAAATCAACAGCCTGGCGCGCGGTTTCTCGGGCATTCGCCTGAGCGTGATCCAGGCGCTGATGGCCCTGGTGAATGCAGAAGTCTATCCGTGGATCCCGGCAAAAGGTTCCGTCGGCGCCTCCGGTGATCTCGCCCCGCTGGCGCACATGTCGCTGCTGCTGCTGGGTGAGGGCAAAGCGCGCTGGCAGGGCGAGTGGCTTCCTGCGAAAGAGGCGCTGAAAAAAGCCGGGTTAAACCCGATCACGCTGGCGGCGAAAGAGGGGCTGGCGCTGCTTAACGGCACGCAGGCGTCGACCGCTTTCGCGCTGCGCGGCCTGTTTGAAGCGGAAGATCTCTTTGCCTCCGCGGTGGTGTGCGGTGCGCTGACCACCGAGGCGGTGCTCGGCTCGCGTCGTCCGTTTGACGCGCGTATTCACGCGGTGCGCGGCCAGCGCGGGCAGATTGATGCCGCCGCCATGTACCGCCACGTGCTCACCGACACGAGTGAGATTGCGGATTCACACCATAACTGCGAGAAGGTACAGGATCCGTATTCCCTGCGCTGTCAGCCGCAGGTGATGGGCGCGTGCCTGACGCAGCTGCGCCAGGCGGCAGAGGTGCTGCTGGTGGAGGCCAATGCGGTCTCCGACAACCCGCTGGTATTCGCCGAGGAAAACGAGGTGGTCTCCGGGGGCAATTTCCACGCCGAGCCGGTGGCGATGGCGGCGGATAATATCGCGCTGGCGATTGCCGAGGTCGGGGCGTTGTCCGAGCGCCGCATCGCGCTGATGATGGATAAACACATGTCCCAGCTGCCACCGTTCCTGGTGCGTAACGGCGGGGTTAACTCAGGCTTTATGATCGCTCAGGTGACGGCCGCAGCGCTGGCAAGCGAGAACAAAGCCCTGTCGCACCCGCACAGCGTGGACAGCCTGCCAACCTCGGCGAATCAGGAAGATCACGTTTCGATGGCCCCGGCTGCCGGGCGTCGTCTCTGGGAAATGGCCTCCAACACCCGCGGCGTGCTGGCGGTGGAGTGGCTGGCGGCGTGTCAGGGTATCGATCTGCGCGAAGGGCTTAAATCCAGCCCGCTGCTGGAGCAGGCGCGCCATGTGCTGCGCGAGCACGTCACGCATTACGATGACGACCGCTTCTTTGCGCCGGATATTGATAAGGCGATGCAGCTTCTGGAAGAGGGACGCCTTGTGGGACTGCTACCTTCGGTGCTGTGATGTTTTGCCCGGTGGCGCTGCGCTTACCGGGCCTACGAATGCGAAATCCAGGCCGGGTAAGGCGTAGCCGCCACCCGGCTTTTTTCAGGAATACATCGCCGTAATCGACGCGCTCCCCAGGGAATGGAAATGCACGTTAAACCCGACCATCGCGCCGCTCGCCCCTTCATCGACCTCAATCTTCTCCACATCCAGCGCATGCACCGTGAAGATATAGCGGTGGGTTTCCCCTTTTGGTGGCGCCGCGCCGCCGTAGCCCGCTTTACCAAAGTCAGTGCGCGTCTGAATGGCACCTTCAGGCAGGGCAACCAGGTCTGAACCGGAACCCTGCGGCAGCACGCGCGTGTCGGCGGGCAGGTTCGCCACAACCCAGTGCCACCAGCCCGAGCCGGTCGGCGCGTCCGGGTCGTAGCAGGTCACGACAAAGCTTTTGGTTCCTGCAGGAACGTCGTCCCACGCCAGGTGCGGGGAGATATTATCCCCCTGATAGCCCATGCCGTTGAAAACGTGGCGTTCCGGGAGTTTTTCACCGTCGCGCAGATCTTTACTGATGATTTTCATACGGTTTACCCTCGTTATTCACTCGTTCAGGAAGTGTAACGCATGGGATTAAATCGCGAAATGCGCGGGAATGTTAACGGCTGTTACGACCGCGTCGGTTAATTTACGCAGCTGCTCCGGCGTGATGCTGTACGGCGGCATCAGGTAGATAAGCTTGCCGAAAGGCCGCACCCAGACGCCCTGGTCAACGAAGAAGCGCTGGAGCGCCGCCATGTTCACCGGATGGGTGGTTTCAATCACCCCGATGGCACCCAGCACGCGCACGTCCGCCACAAAATTCGCCCCCGAGGCGGCGCTCAGCTCTCCTTTCAGCTGTGCCTCAATCGCCGCGACCTGCGTCTGCCACTCGCCGCTCTCCAGAATGGCGAGGCTTTCGCTTGCCACGGCGCAGGCCAGCGGGTTGCCCATAAACGTCGGGCCGTGCATAAAGCAGCCCGCCTCGCCGTCGCTGATGGTGTCGGCAACCTGACGAGTGGTGAGGGTGGCGGAGAGCGTCATGGTGCCGCCGGTCAGCGCTTTGCCGAGGCACAGAATATCCGGGGCGATACCCGCATGTTCGCAGGCAAACAGCTTGCCGGTGCGGCCAAAGCCGGTGGCGATCTCATCGGCAATCAGCAGAATGCCCTCGCGGTCGCACATCTTGCGAATACGCTTCAGCCATTCCGGATGGTACATCCGCATTCCGCCCGCGCCCTGCACGATCGGCTCAAGGATCACGGCGGCGATGTCATGACGATGCGCCGCCATCAGCCGCGCGAATCCGACCATGTCCATCTCGTTCCACTCGCCGTCGAAGCGGCTCTGCGGCGCAGGGGCGAACAGGTTTTCCGGCAGATACCCCTTCCACAGGCTGTGCATGGAGTTATCCGGATCGCACACCGACATCGCCCCGAAGGTATCCCCGTGATAGCCGTTGCGGAAGGTGAGGAACCGCTGGCGCGTTTCGCCCTTCGCATGCCAGTACTGCAGCGCCATCTTCATTGCCACTTCCACCGCCACCGAGCCGGAATCGGCCAGGAAAACGCACTCCAGCGATTCAGGCGTCATCGCCACCAGGCGACGGCATAAATCCACCGCGGGCTGATGGGTGATTCCGCCAAACATCACGTGCGACATCTGGTCAATCTGCGCCTTCATCGCCGCGTTCAGGCGCGGATGGTTGTATCCGTGAATGGCCGCCCACCAGGAGGACATCCCGTCAACCAGCCGCTCGCCGCTGGCGAGATGCAGCTCGCAGCCGTGGGCGGAGGCCACCGGATAGACGGGAAGGGGGCGGGTGGTGGAGGTGTAAGGGTGCCAGATATGCTGCTTGTCGAAGGCGAGATCGTCCTGGGTCATAATCGACTTGTAAACCATTTTGAAAAGTTTTAGGTTTACGAGTATAAACCGAACCGAAAATTAACAAAACCCTTTGGAGAAGCCCCATGGCTCACCACGCACGCTGGACGATGTCGCAAGTTACTGAATTATTCAACAAACCTTTCCTTGAGCTGATGTTTGAAGCCCAACAGGTGCATCGTCAGCACTTCGATCCTCGTCATGTTCAGGTCAGCACGCTGCTGTCGATCAAGACCGGCGCCTGTCCTGAAGACTGCAAATATTGCCCGCAGAGCGCGCGCTACAAAACCGGTCTCGAATCCGAGCGTCTGATGGAAGTCGAGCAGGTCCTCGACTCCGCGCGCAAGGCGAAAAACGCCGGTTCAACCCGCTTCTGCATGGGCGCCGCGTGGAAGAATCCACATGACCGCGACATGCCCTATCTGGAGCAGATGGTGAAGGGCGTGAAGGAGATGGGCCTCGAAGCCTGCATGACCCTCGGTACGCTCAACGAGGAGCAGGCGCAGCGCCTCTCGGCCGCGGGGCTGGACTACTACAACCACAACCTCGACACCTCGCCGGAGTTTTACGGCAATATCATCACCACGCGTACCTACCAGGAGCGTCTGGACACGCTGGACAAAGTGCGTGATGCAGGGATCAAGGTCTGCTCCGGCGGCATCGTGGGCTTAGGCGAAACGGTGAAAGACCGTGCGGGCCTGCTGCTGCAGCTGGCGAACCTGCCGACCCCGCCGGAAAGCGTGCCCATCAACATGCTGGTGAAGGTCAAGGGCACGCCGCTGGCGGATAACGAGGACGTGGATGCGTTTGATTTTATTCGCACTATCGCGGTGGCGCGCATCATGATGCCAACGTCTTACATTCGCCTCTCTGCGGGCCGCGAGCAGATGAACGAGCAGACCCAGGCAATGTGCTTTATGGCCGGGGCCAACTCCATCTTCTACGGCTGCAAGCTGCTGACCACGCCGAACCCGGAAGAGGACAAAGACGTTCAGCTGTTCCGCAAGCTGGGGCTGAACCCGCACCAGACCGGGGTGCTGACGGGCGATAACGAGCAACAGCAGCAGCTGGAGCAGCAGATTCTCAACGCCGACACCGACCAGTTCTACAACGCGGCAGCCGTATGACCTGGCAGGCACGGATTAATGCCGCGCTGGAAGAACGCCGGGCGGCAGAGGCGTTTCGCGTTCGCAGGGTGGTGGAAAACGGCGCGGGCCGTTTTCTGACCCGCGAGGGACGGCAGTTTTGTAATTTCTCCAGCAATGACTATCTCGGGCTGAGCCAGCATCCGGCCATCGTCCGCGCCTGGCAGCAGGGCGCGGAGCGGTTTGGCGTGGGCAGCGGTGGCTCGGGGCACGTCAGCGGATACACCACGGCGCATCAGGCGCTGGAGGAAGAACTGGCCGACTGGCTGGGCTATCCGCGCGCGCTGCTGTTTATCTCCGGGTTTGCCGCCAACCAGGCGGTCATCACGGCCCTGATGGGTAAAGAGGACCGCATTGTCGCCGACCGTTTAAGCCACGCCTCGCTGCTGGAGGCGGCAAACTTAAGTCCCGCCCAGCTGCGCCGCTTTGCCCATAACGATGCGTCACAGCTCGCCTCGCTGCTTGATAAACCCTGCGATGGGCAACAGCTGGCGGTCACGGAAGGGGTGTTCAGCATGGACGGCGACAGTGCGCCGCTTGCCGCGCTTCACGAGGCTGCAAAGCGGCAAAACGCCTGGCTGCTGGTCGATGATGCTCACGGCACCGGCGTGATGGGCGATGAAGGACGCGGCAGCGCCCATCAACAAAACGTGAAGCCGGAACTGCTGGTAGTTACCTTCGGTAAAGGCTTTGGCGTCAGCGGCGCCGCCGTGCTGTGCAGCGAATCTGTCGCCGACTATCTGCTGCAGTTTGCCCGTCACCTCATCTACAGCACCAGCATGCCCCCGGCGCAGGCCGTGGCGCTGTCGGCGTCGCTGGCGGTGATCCGTAGCGCAGAAGGGGATGAACGCCGTCAGCAGCTGGCAGAGCACATCTCCTGCTTCCGTCAGGGACTGGCGGCGCTTCCCTTCCAGAGTCCCGATTCGCAGAGCGCCATCCAGCCCGTGATTGTCGGCGAAAACGGCCGCGCGCTGGCGCTGGCCCAGGCGCTGCGCGAGCGGGGGATGTGGGTAACGGCCATTCGTCCGCCAACCGTTCCGCCGGGCACCGCGCGTCTGCGCTTAACCCTGACGGCGGCGCATGAGGCGCAGGATATCCAGACGCTGCTGGAGGCGCTTCATGATGCCGGTGAATAAGCAGGCCGTTGCGGCGGCGTTTGGCCGGGCCGCGCGGAGCTATTCGCAGCACGATGAACTCCAGCGCCAGAGCGCGCAGGGGCTTCTGGCCGCGCTTGGCGAGAACCGCTTCCCGCAGGTGCTGGACGCCGGCTGTGGTCCCGGCAGCAACAGCCGCTACTGGCGCGAGGCGGGGAGCGAGGTGACGGCCATCGACCTGTCGCCCGCCATGCTGGAAGAGGCGCGCCAGCAGCAGGCGGCGCACCACTATGTAGTGGCGGATATCGAGGCTATCCCGCTGGCGGACGCGCAGTTCGATCTGGTCTGGAGCCATCTGGCGGTGCAATGGTGCAGCAGCCTGCCGCAGGCGTTACGCGAGCTTTATCGCGTCGCACGACCGGGCGGAAAGGTGGCCTTTACCACCTTGCTGGAAAGTTCGCTGCCGGAGCTGAATCAGGCGTGGAAAGCGGTGGATGAGCAGCCGCACGCGAACCGCTTTTTATCGTATGAGCAGGTGACGCAGGCGCTGGCAGGCTGGCGCTGTCGCAGCACGGTGCAAACCATCACGCTTAATTTTAGCGACGCGTTCAGCGCCATGCGCTCTCTGAAGGGCATCGGCGCCACGCACCTGCACGCCGGGCGGGAGAAAAAACCGCTGACCCGGGGGCAGCTGCAACACCTGGAACTGGCCTGGCCGCAGCAGCGGGGCTTTTTCCCGCTCTCTTATCAACTTTTTCATGGGATTATCGAACGTGACTGAACGTTATTTTGTTACCGGCACGGATACGGAAGTGGGCAAAACGGTTGCCAGCGCTGCGCTGCTGCAGGCGGCACGACTGCTCGGAAAAAACACCGCCGGATATAAGCCTGTGGCTTCCGGCAGCGAGATGACGGCGGAAGGGTTACGCAACACCGACGCGCTGGCGCTCCAGCGTAACAGTAGCCTTGAGCTTGCCTATTCGGCGGTGAATCCCTATACCTTTGCCGAGCCGACGTCGCCGCACATTATCAGCGCTGACGAAGGCCGTCCAATTGATTTCGCCGTGCTGTCTGCCGGGTTACGGACGCTGGAAAGCCAGGCCGACTGGGTGCTGGTGGAAGGTGCGGGAGGCTGGTTTACGCCGCTTTCGGACACGCAGACCTTTGCTGACTGGGTGCAGGCCGAGCGGCTTCCGGTCATTCTGGTCGTCGGCGTGAAGCTGGGCTGCATCAATCACGCCATGCTGACGGCGCAGGCCGTTCAACAGGCAGGGCTGACGCTGGCAGGCTGGATAGCCAACGACGTGGTTGCGCCGGGCAGGCGGCATCAGGAGTATCTGGCGACCCTCAAGCGCGTGCTCCCGGCACCGTTCCTCGGGGAAATCCCCTGGATTGCTGGCGATGCTGAGCAGGCCGAAACCGGGCGTTATCTCGACCTCAGCGTCTTGCTTCCCGCGACATCCAGTGGGCGATAAGCTCATCGTTCAGCTCGCTAACGTGGCCCTGAGCCACGTTACGCCCGCGATAAAGCATGCAAAACCGATCCGCCACCCGGCGGATAAACGACAGCTGCTGCTCTGCCAGCAGCACCGTCATGCCTAACTCCCGGTTTAAGCGCACCAGCAGCTGCGCCAGCTTCTGGGCAAATCCGTGTCCTGTCCCATGCGTAGGCTCATCCAGAATCAGCATCCGCGGGCGGTTGACCAGTGCATTCGCCAGGGCAAGCTGATACTGATCCTCTGGCGAAAGGGCATTGCCCCGCGTCTGACGTCGCGCGTAGAGTTCCGGGAACAGATCGTATACGTCGCTTTTCGCCGCCGGGTCGGGTTTCCCCATCGCCCGCATGGCAATATGCAGATTCTCCTCAATCGTCAGTTGAGAAAAAATACGCCTGTCCTGCGGCACATAGCCTATTCCCGGCTCTGAACGTTGTTCCGGTGCCGGGCTGAGCAAATCACGCGGCGGTGCGCCCGCTTCATGCCAGATAATCGTGCCGCTTTCGACGGGGATGTTTCCGGTAATGCAGTTCATCAGGGTGGTTTTGCCCATCCCCGGCAGGCCTATGACGCCTGTACACATCCCTTGCGGAAAATCCAAATCCACGTTCCATAGCGTATGTTGGCTTCCGTAAAACTGATTCACTGCACGCAGACTCAACATCTTTCTCTCCTTAAAAATGCGTAGGGATAGGCCTGACGTGAAGCTGCAAAACGCTTGCCAGAAACCTGAAATCGATTAAAAAAACGACTTTTTTAGGAATAAGCCACAGGAGAGCAGGGTAAAAACGCGTGGCTTGCACATCGACGGTGCCGGGAATGGTGAGTTGTGGTGCAGGACAAAAAATGGCTGAAATGTGAGCAGGATCGCATCTGTTGGTTATGAATGACTCAACTGTTTATCGTCAAAAAAGAGCTATAAAAATTTTTTGTTGCCGCCTCGTGGGAAAATCCGGGAATTTGCTGAGCGGCGGTCTACACGGGCTGGAAGCAGTTATCCACTATTCCTGTGGATAACCATGTGCATTAGAGTTAGAAAACACGCGATAAGCGAGAGAAGACGCGGCTTTCGCCCAAATTGACGCGAAACGCGGCTTTAGAAAATATCTTTTAAAATTTAATTGCTTAGATAAAAGCAATTACCGTAATGAAAGTGTCACTCGTTGCCATAAAACTATCATTACCTGGCTTGACAAATGTTAAAAAAGAAAAAGTTCTGGGGATAACCCAACCTGGCTGGTTTTTTATCTCGTCAGAGCCTAAATTTTGTCCGCTAACGCGCTAATGACTCCGCCGCTATGCTAAATATCCTGACACGCTACTGGTTTTTCATCCAGTGTTTTTTACTGGCATTCCTGGCAACAACGAGTAAAATTACTCACCTGCCGCTTTTAACGTCATCAGGTCGTCGCCCATGAGTAAACCGTTCAAACTGAATTCTGCTTTCCGCCCCTCTGGCGATCAGCCTGAGGCGATCCGTCGTCTTAAAGAGGGGCTGGAAGACGGGCTGGCGCACCAGACGCTGCTGGGGGTAACCGGCTCGGGCAAAACGTTTACTGTCGCCAACGTGATCGCTGACCTGCAGCGCCCCACGATGGTGCTTGCACCCAATAAAACCCTCGCGGCACAGCTTTACGGCGAGATGAAAGAGTTCTTCCCGGAAAACGCGGTGGAGTATTTTGTCTCCTACTACGATTACTACCAGCCGGAAGCCTATGTGCCGAGCTCTGATACCTTCATCGAGAAAGATGCTTCGGTGAACGAACACATCGAACAGATGCGACTGTCTGCGACCAAGGCGCTGCTTGAGCGACGCGATGTGGTTGTGGTCGCGTCTGTTTCGGCAATTTACGGCCTGGGCGATCCGGATCTCTATCTCAAGATGATGCTGCACCTGACGCAGGGGATGATCATCGATCAGCGCGCAATTTTGCGCCGTCTGGCCGAGCTGCAGTACACCCGTAATGACCAGGCCTTCCAGCGCGGGACGTTCCGCGTGCGCGGTGAGGTGATCGACATCTTCCCGGCGGAATCGGACGATATGGCGCTGCGCGTCGAGCTGTTTGACGAAGAGGTCGAGCGTTTGTCACTGTTCGACCCGCTGACCGGCCACGTTGAGTCGGTGATACAGCGTTTTACCATCTACCCTAAAACGCACTACGTGACGCCACGAGAGCGTATCGTGCAGGCGATGGAAGAGATCAAAGAGGAGCTTGCAGAGCGCCGTAAGGTGCTTCTGGCTAACAATAAGCTGCTGGAAGAGCAGCGCCTGAGCCAGCGCACCCAGTTCGATCTGGAGATGATGAACGAGCTGGGCTACTGCTCGGGTATCGAAAACTACTCGCGCTTCCTCTCCGGGCGCGGGCCGGGCGAGCCACCGCCGACGCTGTTTGACTACCTTCCGGCCGACGGTCTGCTGGTGATCGACGAATCCCACGTCACGATCCCGCAGATCGGCGGGATGTACCGCGGCGACCGCGCGCGTAAAGAGACGCTGGTGGAGTACGGCTTCCGCCTGCCGTCAGCGCTGGATAACCGTCCGATGAAGTTTGAAGAGTTTGAGGCGCTGGCGCCGCAGACCATCTACGTGTCGGCTACGCCGGGCAACTACGAGCTGGAAAAATCGGGCGATGAGGTGATCGACCAGGTGGTCCGTCCGACCGGGCTGCTGGATCCGATTATCGAAGTGCGCCCGGTGGCGACCCAGGTGGACGATCTGCTCTCTGAGATCCGCGCCCGTTCCGCCATCAACGAGCGCGTGCTGGTGACGACGCTCACCAAGCGCATGGCGGAAGACCTGACCGAGTATCTTGAAGAACACGGTGAGAAGGTGCGCTATCTGCACTCGGATATCGACACCGTGGAGCGCATGGAGATTATCCGCGATCTGCGTCTGGGCGAGTTTGACGTGCTGGTGGGGATCAACCTGTTGCGAGAAGGTCTGGATATGCCGGAAGTTTCGCTGGTGGCGATTCTGGACGCCGATAAAGAGGGCTTCCTGCGCTCTGAACGCTCCCTGATCCAGACCATTGGCCGCGCCGCGCGTAACGTCAACGGGAAAGCGATTCTGTACGGCGACAAAATCACCCCGTCGATGGCGAAAGCGATTGGCGAAACGGAACGCCGACGCGAGAAGCAGCAGCGCTACAACGAAGAGCACGGCATTACACCGCAGGGGCTGAACAAGAAGGTGGTGGATATTCTGGCGCTCGGTCAGAACATTGCGAAGACCAAAGCGAAAGGTCGCGGCAAGGCACGTTCAGTGGTGGAAGAAGATACCGTCGTACTGACGCCGAAGGCGTTGCAGCAGAAGATCCACGAGCTGGAAGGGCAGATGATGCAGCATGCCCAGAACCTGGAGTTCGAAGAGGCGGCGCAGATCCGCGACCAGCTGCATCAGCTGCGGGATCTGTTTATCGCGGCATCATAGGTAAAGCGGCGTGTATTCCCCCTCTCCCCGTGGGTGTACAGTCCGGGGACATGGTAGACAGGTGTTCGGGGACATGGTGAACACTTTTTAACATCCTTTACCCA
>NZ_JADBRK010000025.1:0-40998 GCF_014930595.1 Enterobacter cloacae complex sp. P42RS | reverse complement strand
CGTTGCGAGGTGGCGTATATTACGCTTTCCTCTTTCAGAGTCAACCCGTTATTTCAGGATTTTTTCTCTTCAACCAACCGGGTTAACTGTGAAGTGATTCACATCCGCCGTGTCGATGGAGGCGCATTATAGGGAGCTGCCGAGGAATGACAAGCGGAAATATGCATTTTTATTTCGACCGCTCACCTTTTCGCCAAAAAGTCTATTTCTGATGCTTTTTTATCTCTTTTGGCAGCTCTGCCAGACTATTAATCACCCAATCCGCTGCACTTTCTGCTTCTGGTGTTACGGGCTTACCGGTACGCACTAATATTTTGGTACCCACTCCCGCCGCTGCGGCCGCCTGCATATCTTCCAGCTTATCGCCCACCATATAAGAAGCAGCCATATCAATGTGCAAGAACTCCTGCGCAGAGTTAAACATGCCCGGATGCGGTTTACGGCAGTCGCAGGTCTGACGATACTCTTCTACCGTTCCCTGCGGGTGGTGCGGGCAGTAGTAAATGCCATCAAGATCGACCCCGCGATCGGCCAGCGACCAGTCCATCCACTCCGTCAGCGTCTCAAACTGCGCTTCGGTGAACTTACCGCGCGCGATGCCGGACTGGTTCGTTACGACCACCAGCGCATAGCCCATCTCTTTTAGCTGGCGCATTGCCTCTATAACGCCGTCGATAAATTCGAATTCATCGATCTCATGCACATAACCGTGATCCACATTAATAGTGCCATCACGGTCGAGAAAAATTGCGGGTACTGATTTTGCCACCGGTTTGCTCCTGAAAAAGGCCTGTTGAGCTAGTATCTCATGAATCGCAGCGCAATAAAGTGCTCATCGTACAGAGTTGGATTGATTTAGACGTCTGGATGCCTTAACATCCGTTTTGTTTACGGTCATCACCCGTATCTGGCAGAAGAAAATGCCACGGCTAACTTACATACGATAAAAATAATCTAATGATTAAACTTTCCAATATCACCAAAGTGTTCCAGCAGGGGAACCGAACCATTCAGGCGCTGAACAACGTCAGCCTGCATGTTCCTGCTGGTCAAATTTATGGCGTCATTGGCGCATCGGGTGCGGGTAAAAGCACGCTGATCCGTTGTGTTAACCTGCTTGAGCGCCCAACCCAGGGCAGCGTAGAAGTTGGCGGTCAGGAACTTACCGCCCTTTCAGAAAAAGAACTCACCAAAGCGCGCCGTCAAATTGGCATGATCTTCCAGCACTTTAACCTGCTGGCTTCCCGCACGGTGTTCGGCAACGTCGCCTTACCGCTGGAGCTGGATAACACGCCGAAAGAAGAAGTGAAGCGTCGCGTTACCGAACTGCTCGACCTCGTGGGTCTGGGTGATAAGCATGATAGCTACCCGGCAAATCTGTCCGGTGGGCAGAAGCAGCGTGTTGCTATTGCCCGCGCGCTGGCCAGCAACCCAAAAGTACTGCTGTGCGACGAAGCTACCAGCGCACTGGATCCGGCCACCACACGTTCTATTCTGGAACTGCTGAAGGACATTAACCGTCGCCTGGGCCTGACGATCCTCCTTATTACGCACGAGATGGACGTGGTGAAACGCATCTGCGACTGCGTGGCGGTCATTAGCAACGGTGAACTGATCGAGCAGGACACGGTAAGCGAAGTATTTTCCCATCCGAAAACGCCGCTGGCGCAGCAGTTTATTCAGTCCACGCTGCATCTGGATATTCCAGAAGATTATCTGGAGCGTTTGAAAACCGAGGCAACGGCGGACAGCGTCCCGATGTTGCGTATGGAATTCACCGGTCAGTCCGTTGATGCCCCTCTGCTTTCCGAAACCGCGCGTCGCTTTAACGTGAACAACAACATTATTAGCGCGCAGATGGATTACGCCGGTGGCGTGAAGTTCGGCATCATGCTGACGGAAATGCACGGCACTCAAGAAGAAACCCAGGCCGCAATCGCCTGGCTGCAAGAACATCATGTAAAAGTAGAGGTACTGGGTTATGTCTGAGCCGATGATGTGGCTACTGGTTCGCGGCGTTTGGGAAACGCTGGCAATGACCTTTGTATCGGGTTTCTTTGGTTTTGTGATTGGCCTGCCGGTAGGCGTACTGCTGTACGTGACGCGTCCGGGTCAAATCATTGAGAACGCGAAGCTCTACCGCACGCTCTCCGCGCTGGTGAATATCTTCCGTTCCATCCCGTTTATTATTCTGCTGGTGTGGATGATTCCTTTTACCCGCGTGATCGTCGGCACATCGATTGGTCTGCAGGCGGCTATCGTTCCGCTGACCGTAGGCGCTGCGCCGTTTATCGCCCGTATGGTGGAGAACGCCCTGCTGGAGATCCCAACCGGTTTGATTGAAGCTTCTCGTGCAATGGGGGCAACACCTATGCAGATCGTCCGCAAGGTTCTGCTGCCTGAAGCACTGCCGGGCCTGGTGAACGCGGCAACGATTACGCTTATTACTCTGGTAGGGTATTCCGCGATGGGCGGTGCAGTTGGCGCTGGCGGTTTAGGACAGATTGGTTATCAGTACGGCTATATTGGATATAACGCTACCGTGATGAATACCGTTCTGGTATTGCTGGTTGTTCTGGTTTACTTAATCCAGTTCTCTGGCGATCGCATCGTCCGGGCTGTTACGCACAAATAACGTTACACACAACACAAACTCGATGAGTTAAGGATAAAACATGGCGTTTAAATTAAAGACCTTTGCAGCAGTAGGCGCGCTGATTGGATCTCTGGCACTGGTGGGTTGCGGTCAGGACGAAAAAGATCCAAACCATATTAAAGTGGGCGTTATCGTAGGTGCAGAACAGCAGGTTGCTGAAGTTGCTCAGAAAGTGGCGAAAGAAAAATACGGGCTGGACGTTGAGCTCGTAACCTTCAACGATTACGTTCTGCCGAACGAAGCGCTGAGCAAAGGCGATATCGACGCCAACGCCTTCCAGCATAAGCCATACCTGGATCAGCAGATCAAAGATCGCGGCTATAAGCTGGTTGGCGTGGGTAACACCTTCGTCTACCCGATTGCAGGCTACTCCAAGAAAATTAAATCGCTGGACGAACTGCAGCCGGGCTCTCAGGTAGCCGTGCCTAACGATCCAACCAACCTCGGACGCTCCCTGCTGCTGCTGCAGAAAGTGGGCCTGATCAAACTGAAAGACGGCGTTGGCCTGCTGCCAACCGTTCTGGATGTCACCGAGAACCCGAAAAATCTGAAAATTGTTGAACTGGAAGCACCGCAGCTGCCGCGTTCTCTGGACGATGCGCAGATTGCCCTGGCCGTTATCAACACCACTTACGCCAGCCAGATTGGCCTGACGCCAGCGAAAGACGGTATCTTCGTTGAAGATAAAGACTCTCCGTACGTTAACCTGATCGTGACTCGCGAAGATAACAAAGACGCGGAAAACGTGAAGAAGTTCGTTCAGGCCTATCAGTCAGACGAAGTTTACCAGGAAGCCAACAAAGTGTTTAACGGCGGCGCTGTTAAAGGCTGGTAATCTCACCTCAGTGTAATATCATCAGGACGGGCTTATGCCCGTCTTGTCATTTGTGCAGTCACCTGATTCAATATCTGACGTTTTGATTATCCATTGAGGAATTATTATGCGTGCTTTACCGATCTGTCTTTTAGCACTCATGCTGAGCGGCTGTTCTATGCTAAGCAGATCTCCTGTTGAACCCGTTCAAAGCACGGCAACCCCGCCAAAAACAGAGCCTGCAAAACCGAAAGTGGTTCGCCCTGCGCCGGTTCGAATTATCACCAAGGCTGACGAACTGGTCGGCAAACCGTTCCGTGAACTGGGTGAAGTGAGCGGTGAATCCTGTCAGGCAACCAATCAGGACTCTCCACCGAATATCCCGACTGCGCGTAAACGCATGCAGATTAACGCCGCAAAAATGAAAGCTAACGCGGTGCTGCTGCACAGCTGCGAAGTCACCAGCGGCACGCCGGGCTGCTACCGTCAGGCGGTTTGCATCGGTTCTGCGCTGAACATTACGGCGAAATGAGTGCATTTCAGTTTGAGCAAATAGGCGTTATCCACTCTCCGTATAAAGAGAAGTTCGCCGTGCCCCGCCAGCCCGGTCTGGTCACCAGCGGCAGCGGCGAGCTTCATCTTCAGGCACCTTATAACCAGGCCGATGCGGTACGCGGGCTCGAGTCTTTCAGTCACTTATGGGTGGTATTTGTTTTTCACCAGACAATGGAAGGCGGCTGGCGTCCCACCGTGCGTCCCCCGCGCCTGGGCGGAAATGCGAGAATGGGCGTGTTTGCGACTCGTTCGACCTTCCGCCCCAATCCGATCGGGATGTCGCTGGTTGAACTGAAAGGCATACGTTGCCAGAAGGATCAGGTCATCCTTGAGCTGGGCAGCCTGGACCTGGTTGACGGCACGCCGGTTATCGACATTAAACCCTATTTGCCTTTCGCCGAATCCCTCCCGAATGCGCGTGCAAGCTACGCTCAGGACGCACCGCAGGCGGATATGCCAGTCTCGTTTACGCCTGAGATAGCCTTACAGCTGAGTCAGCTGGAGAAACGCTATCCTCGCTTACGGCATTTCATCACTGAAGTTCTGGCACAGGACCCCCGTCCGGCCTACCGTAAAGAAGAGGAAGCAGGAAAGACGTACGCCGTCTGGCTGCTGGATTTTAACGTGCGCTGGCGCGTCACTGGGGCAGGTTTCGAAGTGTTTGCCCTTGAACCCAGGTAATTTTGTTCTCCTCTCTTTTGGCATCTTTGCCACACTGGTAAACTAAACCACTTTTTTTGTGTCAGGCTGGCGTTTCAGCCTGTTCCAATCGTCGAAATGGAACCGTAACAACATGCGTACTAGCCAATATCTGCTCTCCACTCTGAAGGAGACACCTGCCGACGCCGAAGTGATCAGCCATCAGCTGATGCTGCGCGCCGGGATGATCCGCAAGCTGGCCTCCGGGTTATACACCTGGCTTCCGACCGGCGTGCGCGTCCTGAAAAAAGTCGAAAACATCGTGCGTGAAGAGATGAACAACGCCGGTGCTATCGAGGTGTCCATGCCCGTGGTTCAGCCCGCTGACCTGTGGCAGGAGAGCGGTCGTTGGGAGCAATATGGCCCAGAACTGCTGCGCTTCGTCGATCGCGGCGAGCGTCCGTTCGTTCTCGGTCCAACGCATGAGGAAGTCATTACCGATCTGATTCGTAATGAACTGAGCTCTTACAAACAGCTGCCGCTGAACTTCTTCCAGATCCAGACCAAGTTCCGTGACGAAGTGCGCCCACGTTTCGGCGTGATGCGCTCTCGCGAATTCCTGATGAAAGATGCCTACTCTTTCCATACGTCACAGGAATCGCTGCAAGAGACCTACGACAAAATGTACGAGGCTTACAGCAAAATCTTCTCCCGCATGGGTCTGGATTTCCGCGCTGTGCAGGCTGATACCGGCTCCATCGGCGGTAGCGCGTCCCATGAGTTCCAGGTTCTGGCGCAGAGCGGTGAAGACGACGTGATCTTCTCTGACTCTTCAGACTACGCGGCGAACATCGAATTTGCAGAAGCGCTGGCACCAAAAGAACCTCGCGGTGCGGCAACGCAAGAGATGACGCTGGTTGATACGCCAAATGCGAAAACCATCGCCGAGCTGGTTGAGCAGTTCAGTCTGCCAGTCGAAAAAACCGTGAAAACGCTGCTGGTGAAATCCACCGAAGGCAGCGCTTACCCGCTGGTTGCCCTGCTGGTGCGTGGCGATCATGAACTGAACGAAGTGAAAGCCGAAAAGCTGCCGCAGGTCGCCAGCCCGCTGACGTTCGCCACGGAAGCGGAAATCCGCGCCGTCGTGAATGCCGGCCCAGGCTCTCTCGGTCCGGTGAATATGCCGGTTCCTGTCGTTATTGACCGCACGGTTGCTGCAATGAGCGACTTCTCCGCGGGTGCTAACATCGACGGTAAACATTACTTCGGCATCAACTGGGATCGCGACGTAGCGACGCCGGAAGTAGCTGACATCCGTAACGTGGTTGCAGGCGACCCAAGCCCGGACGGCCAGGGTACGCTGATGATCAAGCGCGGTATCGAAGTGGGCCACATCTTCCAGCTGGGTGATAAATACTCTCGTGCGCTGAACGCCGCCGTTCAGGGTGAAGATGGCCGTAACCAGATCCTGACCATGGGCTGCTACGGTATCGGGGTAACGCGCGTGGTGGCTGCGGCCATCGAGCAGAACTACGACGAGCGCGGCATCGTCTGGCCGGACAATATCGCGCCGTTCCAGGTGGCCATTCTGCCAATGAACATGCACAAGTCTTACCGCGTGCAGGAGCTGGCCGAGAAGCTGTATGCCGAGCTGCGCGCTCAGGGTATCGAAGTGCTGATGGATGACCGTAAAGAGCGTCCGGGCGTGATGTTTGCCGATATGGAACTGATCGGTATCCCGCACACCGTCGTCATCGGCGACCGTAACCTCGACAGCGATGAGATTGAATACAAATACCGTCGCAGCGGCGAAAAACAGATGATCAAGACCGGCGATATTCTTGATTACCTGGTGAAAGCCGTCAAAGGCTAAACAAAAAACCCCGCTCTGGCGGGGTTTTTTAATGGCTCAACGTCAAATTATTTACTGTTACAGTCTTTACCCGCGGCAAACTTCGCGTCTTTATCTGCCACCAGCGTTTTCACCATCTCCCCGCTATCCGGGTTTGGCTCCAGCGTAAAGTGGCCGTCAACCGTCAGCAATACCGGCTTGCTGTCATTGCCGCGCGCCACGGCGTAATCACGTTCAAGCTGCGCATTGTTTGCCACGCTGACTTTCTTACCGGTAGCGCAGTCAGTAAAGATCGCCGCATCCGCCATATAGAAATACATCCCCCGCATCGCCATTGGCGTGGCTGGCAGCGACGCTTTCACCGGCGTCAGCGTGTAGTTGAGCTGGGATTCAATCGGATTGCCTTCCCGGTCGAGCATTTCCATGTTCTCACCTTTAGGGCGGAACCAGGTTTTGTCACCGGTGGTATCTGTCAGGACCAGCTTCTCCGCCGTACGCGCCCATGTCCCGTAGGTGGCAAATGAAGAGGGTTCTTTCGCGCCCTGGTAGCGTTGGTTCATCACCCAGGTACCGTCTTTTTGCAGGAACAGTGACGTTTCAATGCCTTCGCAGTCCGCGCAAGGCAATACGCCGCGCCAGCTCTGCTGCATTGGCTTTAACTCTTCATTCTGCGCTGGCTGCAAAACCTGCGTTTCAGAACGGTTGTTACACCCGAAAAGCGCAAACAATGTACTCACTGCCAGCGCTGAAAATAATGCTTTTTTCACAATGAATTCCTTATGAAAATTGTGTTCCCTTTCGTCACTCCATCGGGCGACGAACTTTACCGCGCAATGCTTTCACTGTGGATTTTTGGGCTTTCGAGGACAGCCGACGCTCTTTCGATGCGCGGGTTGGCCGTGTTGCCCGGCGGCTTTTTTGTACTGCCGTTAACTCTTTGATGACCGCCACCAGCCTGGCTAGCGCCGCCTCCCGGTTTAATTCCTGGCTGCGATACTCCTGGGCTTTGATCACAATCACGCCATCGCTGGTGATCAGATGATGGCTGGCGGCAAGCAGGCTTTCTTTATAATACTCTGGCAGGCTTGATGCCCGAATGTCAAAACGCAAATGGATAGCCGTCGACGCCTTGTTGACGTGCTGTCCGCCCGCGCCCTGAGCACGGATGGCGGCGATCTCCAGCTCGCTATCAGGGATGCTGACGCTTCGGGACAAGACGATCATGACGCAGGCTGCCAGGCTGTCAGATGAATTTCCAGATTATTCTGAGAGTCAGAAAGCCAGATGGCTCCGTCCTGGATCGTTGCCTGCAGCGCCATCGTCCGGCTGGCGAACTCGCTCAGCTGCGCCAGCTGTTCATCATCCAGATACCAGACGACGAGATTTTTAAACTGCGCGCATTTATTCTTATTTTGCTGCCACCAAATCTCCGCCGCGCGCTGGTTATAGGCGAATAACGCCACTTCCGCAGACTGAGTACACGCCTTCTTAATCCTGCGCTCGTCCGGCAGACCGAGTTCAATCCATAAATCGATCCCCAGATGGTCGTTGCGCAGCCAGGCTTCAGGCTCGTCTTCCGCACTTAACCCACGGGTAAACTGCAGACGTTCATCAGCATACTTAATCCACGCCAGCAGGCGCAGCATCATACGCTCCTGTGTTTCGGAGGGGTGGCGTGCCAGCGTAAGCGACGCATCCAGAAACTGGTTGCGATCAAGATCGGCCACGTTGACCACTGCTTTATAAATTGTCGCTTTCAGCGCCATGAGAGAACTCCATTCGAATCAGCCGCACATTGTAGCGAAAACGGAGGCAAAAGGCTGTTACCGAGTAATAAATACACCGCTATCAAGGCGCTGATATTGCTTAAATGAGTATGGTATAGTCACCTTGCTAAACCGAGTTTATCTTCGTAGGCTTAATGATATCTCACAGTAAGTCAGTGCGCTGGCGGGAGGGGATGTGAATAATTATTGTGAGTTAATTCGCAAACGGTATGCGGAAATCGCCAGCGGAGATCTGGGGTATGTCCCGGACGCGTTGGGCTGTGTATTGAAAGTGCTTAATGAAGTGGCCTCTGATGAGAGCCTTTCAGAATCGGTCAGGGAAAAAGCAGCGTATGCTGCGGCGAATTTACTGGTGAGCGATTATGTCGATGAATGATACTTATCAACCCATCAATTGTGATGACTATGACAACCTCGAACTCGCCTGCCAGCATCATTTAATACTGACGCTGGAGCTAAAAGATGGCGAAGTGTTGAAGGCGAAGGCCAGCGATCTGCTTTCACGCAAGAATGTGGAATACCTGGTCGTGGAAGATGCCGGTGCGACGCGCGAGCTGCGTCTGGATAAAATAGCCAGCTTCAGCCACCCGCAAATCGGCACCGTCGTGGTGAGCGAATCCTGATGACACTAACGGGCAGCCGGGCTGCCCGTTACGCTTTCCGCCACTCGAAGCTGGCCCCCTCTTCTGTCCACCCCTCTTCCGTGATGAACACCCCTGCAGCAGCAATCAGCGTTTCACCGTAGAACAGCAGCGGCGTGGTGTCGCGTAGCCACGGCGGCACGTTGTACTCCTGCCATATCTTTTTCAGCTTCCGTCCCCCGTTGCGTCCGACGATATGCAGCAAGCCGCCAGCCTTAAAGCGCACGCTGACGGGTTCTCCGGGCTTTGGCAGACGCACATGCCCAGTCGGCATCAGAGAGACACTCCCCGCGTCACGGGGCAATATCAGCGGTGCCTCTGGTGAGGTCCAGTGAAGCACCACATCGGTCAGCGAGGGGGAGTATTTTACCCACCAGAGTTTGCCTTTATAGCGTCTGACCTCATATCCGCTGAGGTGTACGCAGGGGGAAGCATCTTCCCGCGCCTGCGCGACTTCGTCCCAGATACGGCTCAGCATTGCCCGCGACGGCATCGCAGCATGATGAGTGGCGAGCCAGCGACGTAACAGCGCGGCCCGACGCGCCGGGCTTATCGCCTCCAGAGGCGCAATTGCCAGCGCTCCGTCTTCTGAAATGAGGTCAGACAGCTCCTCGCTGAGTAACTCATCCAGCAGGCTTTCCTGTTCGGCACACAGCATGGCGCTTCTTGCCGTCGCGTCGGCGAAATGCGGCCAGCGCTCACTTAAAAGCGGGAGGACGCGCAGACGCAGGAAGTTACGATCGTAGCTGTCGTCCTGGTTGCTCTCATCTTCGATCCAGCTCAGCTGATGTTCCCGCGCCCAGGCTTCCAGCGACGCGCGTGTCTCGCCAAGCAACGGCCGTAATAATTGCGTTCCGGCAAAATCAGAACGTGCCGGCATGGCGGAAAGCCCCGCGGGTCCGCTGCCCCGCTTAAGCGCCAGCAAAAAGGTTTCGCACTGATCGTCCAGATGCTGCGCCGTGACCAGCGCTTCGCCGGGCAGCAATACGCCTGCAAAAGCGGTATAGCGGGCTTTACGCGCCTGCGCCTCAATACCCAATCCTTCATCAGCAAGCGTGACGCGCTCAACGATGAGCGGGATAGCCCACGCCTCACACAAGGCTTCACAGTGCGCCACCCACTCCTCTGCATGACGGCTTAGTCCGTGGTGGATATGTATAGCCCGAAGCTGGACGCCAGGGTCCCGGTCGCGCCAGAGCTTAAGGCGATGCAGCAACACGGTGGAATCCAGGCCACCGCTAAACCCCACCAGCAGCTGGCGGTACGGTGAAACGGCTTGTGCGATAGCGGGTAAGGTCATAGGAAATTACACATAAAAAATGCCCGAACTGAGCGGGCATTATCACACAGGACAAACATTACTGCTGGTAAAGCTCCAGCGGCAGGCCGTCCGGGTCGTTAAAAAAGGTAAACCGCTTGTCGGTAAACGGATCGACGCGGATCGCCTCGCACGTCACGCCGTGCGCTTCCAGGTGTTTTACTGCGCTATCAAGGTCATCAACGCTGAAAGCCAGATGACGCAGGCCGCAGGCTTCCGGGCGGGACGGACGCGAAGGCGGGAAAGGAAAAGAGAACAGCTCAATCACATACTGCCCGTTTAGCGCGAGATCGCCCTTCCAGGAGTCACGCTCCTCGCGGTAGGCCTCGCTCATGAGCGTAAAGCCAAGAATGTCGCAGTAGAAGGCCTTACTTTTCGCGTAATCGGTGGCGATGATCGCAATATGGTGAACCGCTTTTAAACCCAGCATAGCTTCTCCTTTTTATGATGCCTGAACGTTACAACCGAAAACCCACACCTGGCAAGCGGTCACCTTTATTTTAGGACTCGCACCCAGTACACGCCGTTTTCATCGCGCTTCGCGCCGTGGATATCCGTTTCAAAGCCTGGATAGTGACGTCCTACCGAACAGAGCATAAGCAGAAAATCGAGTACCGCCCGGCTCTCCTCGGTGATCATCTCACCCGGCATCAGCAGCGGCACGCCCGGCGGGTACGGCAGGATCATATTGGCCGATACGCGGCCAACCAGATTTTCCAGCTCAACGGTTTCGACTTCGCCTTTCACCTGCCGCTGCCAGGCCTTGTGCGGCGTCAGCTTCATATCAGGCAGGACGTCAAACGCCTGTAGCATCAGGCGCGGCAGATCGTGCTGACGGATCAGCCGGTGGATCCCCTGGGCCAGATCCTGAATGCGCATGTTGCGGTAAAAGTCAGGATCTTCCGCGTAGAGATCCGGCAGCATGTTCTTCACCCGCAGGTTGAGATCATAGGCGCGCTTGAACTCCATCAGCCCGCGGAGCAACCCCATCGCCCGTGTTTTATCGATCCCGATGCTGAACAGGAACAGCAGATTGTAAGGACCGGTTTTTTCCACCACCACACCGCGCTCGTCAAGGAACTTCGCTACCAGTGCAGCAGGGATCCCCTCCTCGCCCATCACGCCCTGTTCGTCCATGCCCGGCGTCAGGATCGTCACCTTAACCGGATCGAGGAACATATGGTCCGCATCAGCATCCCGGAAGCCGTGCCAGCTCTCTCCCGGCGCGACGGGCCAGCACTCCGCCTCGTCGATCTCTTCCGGCTGCCAGATATCGAAGAACCAGCCGTCGGCCTCATCCTTCAGCCGCTGGACCTCTTTACGGAAATGCAGCGCCCGTTCCACCGAGCGGTTAATCAGGCGTTTACCCGGATTGCCGCGCAGCATCGCCGCCGCCGTCTCGATAGAGGCCACTAGCGGATAGCTCGGTGAGGTGGTGGTGTGCATCATAAAGGCTTCGTTAAACGTATCCTCGTCGTACTCGCCTTTAATATGGATTAACGAAGCCTGCGAAAACGCGGCCAGCATTTTGTGCGTCGACTGCGTTTCGAAAAATACCTTGCCCGGCACGCGCTCGCCGCTCATCCCGCTTTTGCCCGAGTAAATCGGGTGGAAGTTGGTATAGGGCACCCACGCGGAATCGAAGTGGATCGACGGTACGTCCAGCGTCTGCTTGATCCAGTTCGTGTTATACAGCAGACCGTCATAGGTGGAGTTGGTGATTACCGCATGGACAGGCCAGCTTGCATCGGGGATCGCCGCAACCTTACTTTCGATGGCCTGGTGCGTGAACTCCCGGCGCGGAATGCCGCCGAGGATACCGAGCGCGTTACGCGTGGGTGACAGCCAGATCGGGACGACGTCGCTCATCATCAGCAGGTGCGCCAGCGATTTATGGCAGTTACGGTCAATCAGCAGGGTGCTGCCGGCAGGCGCGGCGTACATCCCGACGATTTTGTTCGAGGTCGAGGTGCCGTTGGTCACCATATAGCTCTGCTCGGCGCCAAAGGTGCGGGCGATATACTCTTCGGCTTCCAGATGCGGGCCGGTGTGATCCAGCAGAGAACCCAGTTCTGTCACTGAAATCGACACGTCTGCTTTCAGGGTGTTGCCGCCGAAGAAATCATAGAACAGACACCCCACCGGGCTTTTTTGATAGGCCGTTCCGGCCATGTGTCCCGGCGTACAGAAGGTGTATTTCCCCTCTTTCACATAGGTGAACAGCGCGCGCGTAAACGGTGGCGTGATGTTATCAAGGTATTCACCGGTGTACTGCTGAATGCGGGTCGCAATGTCCTCGGCCACGCCAAGCGCGTATTCGAAGAACCACAGCGCCATGCGCATATCGTGCGCGCTGACGTCCATAGTCGAGTGAGTGTTGATAAAGGCGTAGAGCGGAAGGTATTCATTCAGCCTGTTGATCTCGCTGCACAACTCCATGTCGTATTCGTCCCAGTCGAATATCACGCCACAGATGCGCGGATTATGTTCGATGAATTTCAGCAGATCGGCGCTGTTTTGCGGCCAGATTAGCTGATATCCGCGTGCTTTAAGGGCTTGCTCCAGCTCCTTGATGGGCTCGTCTTTATAAAAGACGCCGTGTGGCCCCATGATGGCGATGATGTTCATGGTTTACCTCCTTGAAAAACATCAGATAAGCATAGTTAAGGTAAACGGCAGGTATAAAAAAAGCCGCAACAATGTGCGGCTTTTCAGATAATTGTGAAGCTTACGCGTAACCGTAGGTCATCAGACGCTGGTAACGACGGTTGAGCAGGTCTTCTTTGCTCAGGACGTCCAGATCGGCCAGGTCGGCCAGCAGCTGTGCTTTCAGGGAAGCAGCCATCACTTCCGGCTTACGATGCGCGCCGCCCAGAGGCTCCGGGATAACGGTGTCGATCAGCTTCAGCTCTTTCAGACGCGGCGCAATGATGCCCATCGCTTCCGCGGCCAGCGGCGCTTTGTCGGCGCTTTTCCACAGAATGGACGCACAGCCTTCCGGGGAGATAACGGAATAGGTGCTGTACTGCAGCATATTCACTTTATCGCCCACGCCAATCGCCAGCGCACCGCCGGAACCACCCTCACCGATAACGGTACAGATGACCGGTACCTTCAGACGAGACATCTCGCGCAGGTTGCGTGCGATAGCTTCAGACTGGCCGCGCTCTTCCGCGCCTACGCCTGGGTATGCACCCGGCGTGTCGATGAAGGTGATGATTGGCATGTTGAAACGCTCGGCCATCTCCATCAGACGCAGGGCTTTACGGTAACCTTCTGGTGCAGGCATACCGAAGTTACGACGGATCTTCTCTTTGGTTTCACGGCCTTTCTGATGACCAATGATCATCACCGGACGTCCATCCAGACGCGCGATGCCGCCGACGATAGCTTTGTCGTCAGCGTAAGCGCGATCGCCTGCCAGTTCGTCAAATTCGTCAAACGCCAGGCGGACGTAATCCAGGGTGTACGGACGCTGTGGGTGACGCGCCAGCTGGGCGATCTGCCATGCGCCGAGATCGGCAAAGATTTTGCGCGTCAGTTCTACGCTTTTTTCGCGCAGACGATGCACTTCTTCGTCGATGTTAATATCCAGTTTTTCATCCTGACGGCTTACCGCTGTCAGAGAATCGATTTTCGCTTCCAGCTCAGCAATCGGCTGTTCGAAATCAAGGAAATTCAGACTCATAGTATTCCTGTATTAGTCAAACTCCAGTTCCACCTGCTCCGAACCAATGAGGCCACGGAGATCGTTCAGTAAACGATCGCTCGGAGAGACACGCCACGTTGCACCAAAGCGCAACCGCGCACGTGCATCCGCCCTCTGATAGTAGAGATGTACTGGAATGGTCCCCGAGCGGTGGGGTTCCAGAGACTGACGGAGTCGGTTTAAAAGCTGGTCATCAATTTGCCTGTCCGTCAGCGAGATAGCAAGCCCGCGAGCATATTTTTCCCGGGCTTCGTCAATGTCCATCACTTCGCGGGCGGTCATTTTAAGCCCCCCGCTGAAGTCATCAAAGCTGACCTGTCCGCTGACGATAAGTATGCGGTCTTTTTCCAGCAATTGCTGGTATTTATCCAGCGCGTCGGTGAACAGCATCACCTCCAGACGCCCGGAACGGTCATCTAACGTACAGATGCCGATACGATTGCCGCGCTTGGTGACCATTACCCTTGCAGCAATCACGAGCCCCGCAGCCGTGGTGATCTTACCACGTTCTGTCGGATGCATGTCTTTAAGCCTGTGGCCGCCGACATAGCGCTCAATTTCTTTAAGATACTGGTTGATCGGGTGCCCCGTCAGGTACAGACCTAACGTTTCCCGCTCTCCATCCAGCACCACCTGTTCTGGCCACGGCTGGCAGTTGGAATAGGACTGCTCGATCTGCTCTGGCTCTTCCGCCAGCACGCCGAACATATCCGCCTGGCCAATGGCTTCCGCTTTTGCATGCTGATCGGCCGCCTTCAACGCATCGCCGAGCGAGTTCATCAGCGCGGCACGGTGTGGCCCCAGCCTGTCAAACGCGCCGGACATGATCAGTTTTTCCAGCACGCGGCGGTTCAGTTTTTTGGTATCGGTACGGGCGCACAGATCGAACAGCTCACGGAAGTAGCCGCCGTTATTACGCGCTTCGATGATCGCCTCGATCGGCCCCTCACCCACGCCTTTGATCGCGCCGATCCCGTAGACGATCTCCCCGTCATCGTTAACGTGGAAATGGTACAGACCCGAGTTAATATCCGGCGGCAGGATCTTCAGCCCCATGCGCCAGCACTCGTCCACCAGGCCAACCACCTTCTCAGTGTTGTCCATATCGGCGGTCATTACCGCCGCCATAAACTCAGCGGGATAGTGGGCCTTGAGCCACAGCGTTTGATACGAAACCAAAGCATAGGCGGCGGAGTGAGATTTGTTAAATCCGTACCCGGCGAATTTCTCCACCAGGTCGAAGATTTTCATCGCCAGTTCGCCATCGACGCCGTTTTTCTTCGCCCCATCTTCAAAGATGGAGCGCTGCTTGGCCATCTCTTCCGGCTTTTTCTTACCCATCGCACGACGCAGCATGTCCGCGCCGCCAAGGGTATAGCCGGAAAGCACCTGGGCGATCTGCATGACCTGTTCCTGATACAGGATGATGCCGTAGGTCGGCTCCAGCACCGGTTTCAGGCTTTCATGCTGCCACTGTACGTCCGGGTAGGAAATCTCTTCGCGCCCGTGTTTACGGTCGATAAAGTTATCCACCATCCCTGACTGCAGCGGGCCCGGACGGAACAGGGCCACCAGTGCGATCATATCTTCGAAGCAGTCGGGCTGCAGGCGTTTAATCAGATCTTTCATGCCGCGGGATTCAAGCTGGAAGACGGCTGTTGTCTCCGAGCGCTGCAGCATGTCGAAACTTTTCTTGTCATCCAGCGGGATGGCCGCGATATCCAGCGGCGGCTCGCCGTTCTTCTCGCGGCGGGCGTTGATCATCTCCAGCGCCCAGTTGATGATAGTCAGCGTGCGCAGGCCGAGGAAGTCGAACTTCACCAGCCCGGCGTATTCCACGTCGTTTTTATCGAACTGGGTGACCGGGTGCTGGCCCGCTTCGTCGCAGTAGAGCGGCGCAAAGTCGGTGATTTTGGTCGGGGCGATAACCACGCCCCCCGCATGCTTACCGGCGTTACGCGTCACGCCTTCCAGCTTACGCGCCATGTCGATCAGCGCTTTTACCTCTTCATCAGCTTCGTAGATTTCCGGCAGCTGAGGTTCAGCTTCAAAGGCTTTTGCCAGCGTCATGCCCGGATCGGGCGGCACCAGCTTTGAAATACGATCGACAAAACCGTACGGATGACCCAGCACGCGGCCCACGTCGCGGATAACCGCTTTCGCCGCCATGGTACCGAAGGTAATGATCTGCGAAACCGCGTCACGACCGTACATATCGGCCACGTGCTCAATCACCTGGTCGCGTTTTTCCATGCAGAAGTCGACGTCGAAGTCGGGCATGGAGACACGTTCCGGGTTAAGGAAACGTTCGAACAGCAGGTCAAATTCCAGCGGATCGAGGTCGGTAATTTTCAGCGCATACGCCACCAGTGAGCCCGCACCCGAGCCACGGCCCGGACCTACCGGCACGCCGTTATCCTTCGACCACTGGATAAACTCCATTACAATGAGGAAGTAGCCCGGGAAGCCCATCTGGTTAATCACCTGGAGTTCAATATCCAGGCGTTCGTCATACTCCGGACGACGTTTTTTACGCTCTTCTTCATCCGGGAACAGGAATTCGAGACGCTCTTCCAGACCTTCTTTCGATTTCATGACCAGGAAATCTTCCGTGGTCATGTCCCCGGTCGGGAACTGCGGCAGGAAGTATTCGCCGAGGCGCACGGTCACGTTACAGCGCTTGGCAATCTCTACGCTGTTTTCCAGCGCTTCCGGAATGTCGGAGAAGAGCTCGCACATCTCCTCTTCGCTGCGCATATACTGCTGCGATGAGTAGTTCCGCGGACGCTTTGGATCGTCGAGGGTGAAGCCATCGTGGATAGCGACGCGAATTTCATGCGCATCAAAATCGCCGGACTCCAGGAAACGCACGTCATTCGTTGCCACCACGGGCAAGCCGCGCTCTTCTGCCAGCGCGACAGCAGCGTGCAGATAGTTCTCTTCATCCTGGCGGCCGGTGCGAATCAGCTCCAGATAGTAACGATTCGGGAAGTACTCTTCATAGAACGAGACGCACTGATCCACCAGCGCGCTGTTACCGCGCAGCAGGGATTTACCGACATCGCCCATGCGGCCGCCGGAGATCAGCAGCAGCCCTTCGTTCAGCTCAGCCAGCCATTCCCTGTCAATCCACGGACCCAGCGCCCCATAACCGCGCTGATAGGCTTTTGAGATAAGCAGAGTGAGGTTTTGGTAACCCGTATTGTTCATCGCCAACACGGAGATTTGCGTCAGTTCATCGCCGATGAGATCGCTCTGCACATGGAAATCCGCACCGACGATAGGCTTCATCCCCGCGCCATGCGCCGTCCCGTAGAACTTAACCAGGCCGCACAGGTTGGTAAAATCGGTGATCGCCAGCGCAGGCATGCCAAGCGAGGCCGCCTTTTTTACCAGCGGCCCGGTCTTTGCCAGCCCATCGATCATGGAGTAGTCGCTATGCACCCGCAGGTGTACGAAACGTGGTTCAGCCATCTTCAGATCCCGCGTTACTTAATTGCTTGCGTCTTGATTCAGGACACCAGTCCCAGCGCGCGCTTCACCGGGCCAAAGCTGCGCCGATGATGTTCAGTTGCGCCATGTTCAGCCAGCTTTTCCAGATGGAAAGCCGTTGGATATCCCTTATGCTGGGCGAAACCATACGCGGGATAGGTGAGGTCCAGCGCGGCCATTTCGGCGTCGCGCGTCACTTTGGCAATAATAGAAGCTGCACTGATCTCTGCGACGCGGCTGTCGCCTTTAACGACGGCCATCGAAGGCATCGGCAGCGCCGGGCAACGGTTACCGTCGATCAGCACATATTCAGGCACAACCTTCAGGCCAGCAACGGCTCGCTGCATTGCCAGCATCGTGGCGTGCAGAATATTCAGTTCGTCGATTTCATTCGGCTCTGCGCGCCCGACGCTCCACGCCAGCGCCTTCTCTTTAATTTCATCGAACAGCGCCAGGCGGCGTTTCTCACTGAGTTTTTTTGAGTCGTTCAGACCCATAATCGGGCGCGTTGGATCGAGGATCACCGCCGCGGTCACCACGGCACCGACCAACGGGCCGCGCCCGACTTCATCCACTCCGGCAACGAGGTGCGTGTGGGGATAAGTAAATTCCATCATTTTGCTAACTCCAGCACTGCATCAGCCGCCTGCTCATCAGCATTACAGCGGATCTGCTGATGCAGTTCACGGAAAGTATCGTGCATCTGGTGGCTGGTCTTGCCGTTGGCCAGCAGCGGCAGCAGGGCATCCGCAAGCGCCTGCGGCTGGCACTCATCCTGCAACAGCTCTTTAACCAGCTCGCGCCCGGCAAGCAGGTTTGGCAGGGAGACATAATCCGTTTTCACCAGACGTTTTGCCAGCCAGAAGGTAAACGGCTTCATGCGATAACCGACCACCATCGGGCATTTCGCCAGCATACACTCCAGCGCTGCCGTGCCGGAAGCCAGCAGTGCGGCATCGCTTGCATACATGGCTTCCCGCCCTTTCCCGTCGAGAAGACGAACGTGAAGATCCGGGGCAACGTCGGCTTTGATACGCTCGAACTGCTCGCGGCGTTTGGCATTCACCAGCGGCACAACCACTTCAAGATCGGGCCAGGTCTGGCGAAGAATTTGCGCGGTCTTCAGGAAATCAGCGCTCAGCATCTCGACCTCTGCGCCACGGCTGCCCGGCAGCAACGCCAGACAGTGCACATCATGCGGGATACCCAGCACGTCTCGCGCCGCGTTTTTATCCGGATCCAGCGGCATCGCATCCGCCATGGTATGACCGATAAAACGGCACGGAACATTAAATCTGTCGTAAAACGCTTTTTCGAAAGGCAGGAAAGCCAGCACCAGATTGGTGGACCGTCCGATTTTGAAAACGCGTTTCTGTCGCCACGCCCAGACGGACGGACTGACATAGTGAATGGTTTTGATGCCCTGCTTTTTCAGATTACCTTCGAGGGTAATGTTGAAATCAGGTGCATCGATACCGACAAACACATCGGGTTTGAGTTCGGTAAAGCGGCGGGTGAGATCGGCACGAATATGCAGCAGGCGTCGCAGGCGCCCCAGCACCTCGACGATGCCCATCACGGCCAGCTCTTCCATTTCATAACAGGCTTCACAGCCTTCGGCCTGCATCAGCGGGCCAGCCACGCCAACAAAGCGAGCATTGGGTACGCGCGCCTTAAGCGCCCGGATGAGACCTGCACCAAGAATATCGCCGGAGGTTTCTCCGGCGACCAGGGCTATCGTAAGCGGACGACTGTCGACCATTAACGAATCAGACCCCTCGTGGAACGGTCAAAGAACTCCATGAACGCGTTCACTTCAGGATGCTTATTCGCCAGCTCGGCAATTTCCGGCTTCGCCTCTTCCAGCGTTTTACCGCTACGGTACAGCAGTTTGTACGCGTTGCGGATAGCAGTAATCGCTTCGCGGCTAAAGCCACGACGCTTGAGGCCTTCGATGTTCACGCCAAACGGCGTGGCATGGTTGCCCTGCGCAATCACATACGGCGGGACGTCCTGCGCCACACCGGAGCATCCGCCGACCATCACGTGTGCACCAATGATGCAGAACTGATGGACTGCGGTCATGCCGCCAATAATTGCGAAGTCATCAACCGATACGTGTCCTGCCAGCGTTGCGTTGTTGGCAAGAATACAGCGATCGCCCACGGTACAGTCGTGCGCAATGTGCGCATTCACCATGAACAAGTTGTCGCTGCCCACCTTCGTCAACCCACCACCCTGCACTGTTCCACGATGAATGGTGACGCTTTCGCGAATACGGTTACGATCGCCAATTTCCAGACGGGTCGACTCACCAGCATATTTCAGATCCTGGTTAACTTCGCCGATGGAAGCGAACTGATAGATCTCGTTATTGCAGCCAATGGTCGTGTGACCATTCACGACAACGTGAGATTTCAGTACTGTACCCTCACCAATTTCGACATGGGGTCCAACAATACAGAACGGGCCAATGTGGACGTTTGCGCCAATAATGGCACCGGTTTCCACAATAGCGGTAGGATGAATAAAGGCGGATTTATCAATCACGTATCAGGACTCCCGGCTACGAGCACACATCATCGTCGCTTCGCAAACAACTTTGCCGTCAACCAGCGCTACGCCTTTGAAGCGAGTCAGGCCACGACGCGTTTTTTCAAAAGTGACTTCCATGATCATCTGATCACCAGGCACGACAGGACGCTTGAAGCGCGCTTCATCAATACCTGCGAAGTAATATAGTTCACCCGGCTCCAGCTTACCGACGCTTTTAAACGCCAGAATACCGGTAGCCTGAGCCATCGCTTCCAGAATCAACACACCCGGGAAGATAGGCTTACCCGGGAAGTGTCCCTGGAAGAACGGCTCGTTCACGGAAACATTTTTCACTGCGCGCAGAAAACGACCTTCTTCAAAATCCAGCACACGGTCTACCAGCAAAAACGGGTAGCGGTGCGGCAGAAGTTCTAAAATCTCTTCAATATGCAGAGTATGAGTGTCAGTAGTCAAAATACTCTTCCTGTCAAAATGTACTGATAACAATAATAACACGGCCTGCCGGTTTATTAGAAAGCCGACAGGCCGGGAAAGATAGCGTTAAACGGGTGACGTTTAGTCTTGTTGATCGATCTTACGCTCAAGAGACTTGAGTCGCTTGTTCATATCATCAATGTTCATCACCAGAGCTGCTGTTTTACGCCATACCTTGTTGGGTTGCAGCGGAATACCGGAGGAATAGACGCCAGGTTCAGTGATAGGACGCATTACCATGCCCATGCCCGTCACCGTCACCTTGTCGCATATTTCCATATGGCCATTAATCACGCTCGCGCCGCCAATCATGCAGTAACGACCAATTTTCAGGCTGCCCGCCATGATGACGCCCCCCGCAACCGCGGTATTGTCGCCAATCACAACGTTATGCGCAATCTGGCACTGGTTATCGATGATAACACCATTGCCAATGATAGTGTCGTCGAGTGCACCACGATCGATCGTGGTACAGGCTCCGATCTCCACGCGATCGCCAATAATAACGCGACCAAGCTGCGGGATCTTAACCCAGTTACCGCGATCGTTCGCGTAACCAAAGCCATCAGAACCAATCACGGTACTGGACTGGACGAGGCAATTTTCGCCGATTTCAACTTCATGATAAACGGACACATTGGCCCATAAACGGGTGCCAGCGCCGATTTTCGTATTTTTCCCAACGAAGCATCCAGGGCCAATGACGACGTTATCGCCCAGCTCAACGCCAGATTCAATAACCGCATTCGCGCCAACGGCCACGTTGTTACCCAGCTTAGCCGTCGGATCAATCGCTGCACTGGCAGCAATGTTCTGCGCCGGCTGCGGCGTGGTATCAAGAATTTGAGCCATGCGTGCATACGTCAGGTAGGGATTTTTCACTACCAGCGCGCTTCCAGTGGCAAAAGGAAGATCGTCCTGCGTCAGAACAACAGCTGACGCCTGGCATTGAGCCAGTTGTTCACGGTACTTAGGGCTTACCATGAAGGTAATCGTGCCAGCTTTAGCAGATTGCATGGACGCAACAGCGGTGATGACGATATCGCCATCACCGTGTAATTCTGCATCCAACTGCTGAGCTAAATCAGCCAGTCGAATTGAAGGCATTACTTATTTAACCTGTTTCAGAACATCAGCGGTGATGTCTTTAACATCGCTGCTATTGAAAGCAACGGCGTTCGCATCAACAACCAGATCGATGCTCTGATCGGCAGCAACTGCTTTAACAGCAGTCTGAATGCGAGTCACCAGCTTGCCACGCTCTTCGTTAGAACGACGCTGACGATCCTGCTCGAAAGCCTGCGCTTTCTGGGAGAAGGTCTGGCGCTGAGCCATAACGTCTTTTTCCAGTTTGCTGCGATCGCTTGCTTTCATGGTAGAACCATCACGCTGCAGACGCTGCATTTTGGACTGAAGATCGCCTTCCATACGCTGCAGTTCGCTCGCACGGCCTTTGAATTCGTTTTCCAGAGTCGCAGAAACACCTGTTTTCTGAGCGACCTGCTGGAACAAATTACCCATGTTGACGATTGCGATTTTGTCTGCTGCCTGAGCAGAAGTTGCCATCGCTAAACCGAGACCTGCAGCTAATAACCACTTTTTCACAATTAACTCCTTACCATCCCATTGGCACCAGAAGGTACCGTTCTTTGCGTGGCAAGGCGACCGTTTTACCGATCGCCGGTTGTCAGCGCTACACTGCCAACGCATTCCATTGCAGCGGATTATTACCAGGTTTTACCAATGTTAAACTGGAATTGCTCCGCTTTGTCTCCATCGTATTTCTTAAACGGCTGGGCGTAGGAGAAGACCAACGGCCCCAGCGGTGACATCCATTGTAATGCGATACCGGCAGACATGCGAATATTGCCCGGATCGCTATAGTCTGGAACGCCAGCCGCGCGCATCTGGGCAGTATTCTCCCAGTTGGTATCCCACACCGTACCCGCATCCCAGAAGAAGGACGTACGTACGGAGTTCGCGTATTTATCACTGATAAATGGCGTTGGGGTGATGAACTCCAGGCTGGCCACGGCCATGGCGTTACCGCCTACCGCATCATCAGAGCTACATACTTGTTTTGGATCACGGCTTGCGCAGTTATCTTCATCATTACCGCCGTAATAAACCGCTTTCGGACCAATGTTGTTAGACTGGAAGCCACGCACGGTGCTTGAACCACCCGCGTAGAAGTTCTCATAGAACGGCAACTCTTTACTGCCGATACCGTCACCATAGCCCCAACGGGTACGACCCAGCACCACCCACTTGTGATCGTCATCAATCGGGAAGTAGGACGCGGTATCCAGCGTCACCTTGTAGAACTCGTTATCGGAACCAGGAATGGTCACCTTACCGTTCAGGTTGACGCGAGAGCCTTCCGTTGGGAAGAAACCGCGATCAAGACGGTTGTAGGTCCAGCCATAGTTGAAGGTGAAGTCATCTGCAGCAAAACCGTTGTCATCGCTGGAGGTACTCGCCGACTGGCCGATGGAATCCAGATAACGCCACATCGCCACCTGCGGCTGCATGTTGGACAGGTCGTTATGCACGTAACCTAAGCCCGCTCGCAGGGTGTTGTATTCGTTAACCGGGAAGCCAAGCGTTCCGTCCACACCGTAACTTTTGTTGGTGTAGGAAGACAGATCTGCATCATCCGCTTTAAAGTCGTTATAGAAGATACGACCGCCCAGGCTCACACCGTCAACGGTGAAGTATGGGTTGGTAACGGAGAACTCAGAGTAGGTCTGGTAGTCGTTTTTGGTACCGTTAATACCAACAGAGTAACCCGTACCCAGCCAGTTATCCTGCTGGACGCCTACCTGGAAACTCACGCCGCTTTCCGTGCCGTAGCCCACGCCGAAGTTAAAGCTACCGGTGTTACGCTCTTTCACTTTATAAACGACATCAACCTGATCCGGGCTGCCCGGTACACGCTGAGTTTCAGTATCTACGGTTTCAAAATAGCCCAGACGGTTCAGACGCTCTTTACCCTGGTCGACCAGGTCGCTGCCCAGCCAAGCCCCTTCCATCTGACGCATTTCACGACGCAGAACGGAGTCTTTAGAGGTGTCATTACCGACGAAGCGGATCTTACGCACGTAGAAACGGTTACCCGCATCAACGTTAACGTGCAGCTTAACGGTTTTATCCGCATCGTTGATTTCCGGCTGAGTTTGTACGCGCGGATAGGCATAACCATAGCGGCCGAGCAGCTTCTTAATGCTGTCTTCCATTTTGGTGACTTTGGATCCGCTGTACAGATCGCCCGGCTGAATTTTGGTCAGCGATTCGATCTCAGCAGAATGCCCCGCCAGGTTACCACTCACTTCAACACCAGAAAGCTTGTACTGATCGCCTTCAGTAATGTTAACCGTAATGTAGATACCTTTCTTGTCCGGAGTCAGACTGACCTGAGTCGAGTCGATGTTGAAGCGGGCATAACCGCGATCCAGATAGTAGCTGCGCAGGGTTTCAAGGTCGCCCGCCAGCTTCTGTTTCTGGTATTTACGATCGCCAACCACGTTCCACCACGGCACTTCATCGCGCAGCTGGAAGGTCGAGATCAGTTCGTCGGTGCTGAACGCGTGGTTACCCACGATGTTGATCTGCTGGATCTTCGCAGAAACACCTTCCTGGAAGACCAGCTTCAGGTCAACACGGTTACGCGGGAGCGGAGTGACAACCGCTTTCACGCTGGCGCTGTATTTACCGACGCTGTAGTAGAAGTCTTCCAGACCTTTTTCAATGTCTGAAAGGGTTGTGCGGTCCAGAGATTCACCCACACGAACACCCGATGCTTCAAGGTTTTGCTTGAGCATGTCATCTTTCACCGACTTGTTGCCGGAGAAAGTGATACTGGCGATCGTTGGACGTTCTTTTACCTGTACCAGCAGCGTATCACCATCGCGCAGGACGCGGACGTCCTCGAAGTTGCCGGTGGCAAACAGAGCACGGATGGTGTTACTGATATCTTCATCATTAACCGTATCGCCGGGGCGCACAGGCATACTGAGGAGGGCCGCACCAACGGCGACACGCTGAAGGCCTTCGAAATGAATATCTTTCACTACGAACCCGTCAGCACCGTATACGGTGGCGCTGCTAAACAGCAGCGACGCTATGAGCAACTTTTTCATCGCCATCGTTATTATGCGTTCTTCCTAACTAACTCTCTTACAACCGAGAGAAATCATTGAAAAGTGCAAGCCCCATTAACAGCACCAGCAAAATCGAGCCAATGCGATAACTAAAGTCTTGAACTCGCTCGGATACCGGCCCGCCTTTTAGCTTTTCAATCGCTAAAAACAGCAGATGACCCCCGTCTAAAACGGGAAGCGGGAACAGGTTGATAATCCCAAGGTTCACGCTAATAAGCGCGAGGAACATGAGATAGTAAATCACCCCGAACTCCGCTGACATCCCAGCCCCCTGAGCAATCGAGATTGGCCCACTGAGGTTGTTCAGTTTCACATCACCGGTTATCAATTTCCCCAACATGTTGACCGTCAGCTTCATCAGTTGCCATGTTTTATCCGTGGCTTCAAGAATGGCGCTGAACGGCCCATACTGGCGTATTGTCTTGTACTCATCTGGCAGCGGGATCACTTTTGGCACAACGCCTGCAAACCCTTCTGCCTTTTTGCCGACCGACTTCGTATCCGGGATCAGCGTCAGCGAAAGCGGACTGCCTTGCCTTTCAACTTCCAGCGCGAGGGACGTCCCCGGATTATCGCGCACCAGAGTAACAAAGGTCATCCACTCTGTTAATGGTTGACCATCGACTTTAACGATCCTGTCGCCAGCTTGCAAACCCGCTTTGCTCGCCGCCGAATTTGCCTGTACTTCGGCTAATACCGGCTCAATCTGCGCGCCGCGGGGACGAATGCCCAGCGCAGCGACGGGATCCTCTTTGTCTGGCTCGAAACGCCAGTGGCGTAAATCCAGTACTTTGTCCTGACGCGCGTCTGACCCAAATGGCGAAACGCTGATAGTTGTCTGCGGATCGCCAATTTTGGCTACCAGCTGCAGTCGCACGGCATCCCAATCAGGGGTTTCGATGCCATCAATCGCTTTAAGTTCCATCCCGGAGGTAATTTGCGCACTCGCCGCGATGGAGTCAGGGGCAATATCCCCCACTACCGGACGGACGCCAGGGACGCCGATGATAAACACCAGCCAGTAAGCGAAAATCGCAAAGATGAAGTTGGCTACCGGTCCGGCAGCGATGATGGCGGCGCGTTGTCCAACGGTTTTGTTGTTAAACGCACTGTGTCGCAGTTCGGGAGCGACAGGCTCAACACGTTCGTCGAGCATTTTGACGTAGCCGCCAAGCGGGATAAGGGCGATGACAAATTCCGTGCCGTGACGGTCGGTGCGCGTCCAGAGTGATTTGCCAAAACCAATGGAGAATCGCTCTACCCGCACACCACAACGGCGAGCAACCCAGAAATGGCCAAATTCATGCACGGTAATCAGTACACCCAGTGCAACAATGAACGCCGCCAGATTCCAGAGAATGCTCAGCATAAAACCTTCCGTTAAATCGTCCCGAATACCAGTAAAAGCAGGCAAGCAAATACTGGAACAGCCGCTGTCAGGCTGTCAATGCGATCCAGTATACCGCCATGCCCTGGAATAAGATGTCCGCTGTCCTTAATCCCTGCTTCACGCTTAAACATACTTTCGGTTAAATCACCGAGCACTGAGGCAAGTGCAGCAAAAATCGAGCACACCAGCAGTATTGACGGTGCCACGGCCAGATCTGCCCAGACGCCATAGCCCCAGGAGATGATCGCTGCCGTAAACAAGCCGCCGATGAAGCCTTGCCAGGTTTTCCCCGGCGAAACTTTAGGTGCCAGCTTATGTTTGCCAAACAGTTTACCAAACATATAGGCCCCGGAGTCAGCCCCCCAGACGAGAATCATCACATAAAGCAGCCAGATCGCACCGCTGTAGTGGTTTTCGTCATAATGCCAGGCGCGCAGCGCGACCATGCCCCAGAAAAACGGAACAATGGTGAGCAAACCAAAAATCAGTCGCAGCACTTTTGAATGACGCCAGATTGCGGCCGAACCTGGATAAAAAAGCACCAGTAATAGCGCAACAACCCACCAGGCCAACGACATCCACAAGGAGCCGGCAACCAGCGGTTGATGAATATCATGGTGATATTCAGGCAACATAAACAGCATTATGGCCAGGATAAAGCCACAGAGTACCGCAAGCCATACTCGCTGGCTGCGCGAGGTAAAGCCGCTAAACTGTCCCCATTCCCACGCGGCAAGCATGCACACTACCAGCGTGACAATGGCGAATCCCACCGGGGGCAGCAAAAACAGCGCCGCAATGACAATGGGTATTAAAACAAAAGCGGAAATCAGGCGATACTTCAGCAAAAGCTACCCCCATCAGGCTTTGTCGCCACCTGGCTCGGTGCCGCCGAAACGACGCTCTCGATTGGCAAAGGCATGCAGCGCACCTTCAAAGTCTTGTTCATCAAAATCGGGCCAGAGAACATCTGTAAAGTAAAGTTCAGCATAGGCAATTTGCCATATCAGAAAGTTACTTATGCGATGTTCCCCCCCTGTCCTAATTACCAAATCCACAGGTGCCAGTTCATTCATGCAGATTTGCTTGCTCAGCGCCTCTTCATCAATCTGGTCGGGTCTCAACAGCCCTTCCTGAACCTGTTCGGCCAGATGCCGAACGCCCTGGATAATATCCCAGCGTCCACCGTAATTCGCCGCAACGTTGAGCGTCAGACCGGTATTATTTTCCGTCAGCGCTTCTGCTTTACGAATCCGCTCCTGCAAACGTGAGTTAAAACGACTGGTATCGCCAATGATGCGCAGGCGAACGTTGTGGCGGTGCAGGCTTTTTACTTCGCTGTCTAGCGCCCACACGAACAATTCCATCAACGCAGTCACTTCCTGCGGAGGTCGATTCCAGTTTTCACTGCTAAAAGCATAGAGCGTTAACGCATCAATGCCGTTATTGGCGGCAAAAGAGACGGCGCGGCGAACAGATTTCGCTCCCGCTTTATGCCCAAAGGCTCGTATTTTCCCTTGTCTTTTCGCCCAGCGCCCGTTGCCATCCATAATGATTGCTACATGACGGCAGCCATGAGCTGGCAAGTTTTCGCTTATTGGTTGATTCGCAGACAACATAACGCGTTTTTTGTCCCTGAAAGGATTTAACGGTACTCAGGAATACTTAAGCCTGTACATAAAAAAGCCGTGTCAAACCACGGCTTACCTGACCACATAAAGTCAAATTCCTGCGATCAGGTGGCGCAGACTATATCACTGAAGCCCAACGCTAACAAATAGCACGACCACTAGTGCTTGCTTTATCACCAGCTTGCGAGACGTGTCACCTGTTTACGCGCAATATCACGAGCAGCTGTATCCACCGCCAGTACCTCTTCCACGCTTTGTGGCTCGCGCAAATCCATCATTTCCAGTACCGATAAATTTAAGGACGCGATATCGGTAAAACGGATCTGCTGATTCAGAAATGCGTCAACGGTAATTTCATTGGCTGCATTCAGTGCCGTCGTCGCCGCCTGCCCCTGGCCAAAGGCGTTCATTGCAAGCTTCAGACAAGGATAACGATCGTAGTCTGGTTCACTGAACGTCAGAGAACTGAGCTTACAGAAATCAAGCGGCTTGACGCCGGATTTCACCCGGTTCGGCCATGCCATTGAATGGGCAATAGGCGTACGCATATCCGGCTCGCCGAGCTGTGCCAGCACGCTGCCATCCTGATAGCGCACCATTGAGTGAATCACCGACTGCGGGTGGATCAGCACTTCCATCTGTTTCGCCGACGCATTAAACAGCCAGCGCGCTTCAATGTATTCCAGACCTTTGTTCATCATGGTGGCAGAATCTACGGAGATTTTACGCCCCATTGACCAGTTCGGATGACGGCACGCCTGATCCGGCGTCAGTGCGCGCAGTTCAGAGAGTGGCGTTTCACGGAACGGGCCACCAGACCCGGTAAGCAGAATCGACACAACGCCATTCTGCTCCAGGTCAGCGTACCCCAGGTTCTGTTGAAAAGGTTGCGGTAAACTCTGAAAAATGGCGTTATGCTCGCTGTCGACCGGTAAAAGACGCGCCCCGCGCTGTTTTACCGCGTCCATGAACAGACGTCCACAGGTCACCAGCGACTCTTTATTGGCGAGCAAAACATCTTTACCGGCATCGATCGCAGCAAGTGTCGGCAGCAGCCCGGCTGCGCCGACAATGGCCGCCATAACCTGGTCAACCTCATCCAGCGCCGCCATCTCGCAGGCAGCCTGCTGGCCACTCAGCACCTCGGTTCGGCTGCCCTTCTCACGCAGTTGGGCTTTTAGCAGGCGCGCGCTCTCTTCGTCATCCATCACCGCATAGCGGGGCATAAACTCCAGGCACTGCTCGACCATACGCTGCACATTCTTACCGGCCACCAGCGCTGTCACGGTGTAAAGTTCAGGATTATGGCGGACGACGTCGAGAGTACTGCAACCGATGGAGCCGGTTGAGCCGAGGAGTGTTAAATGCTTCATGAGATGCCCGAAAAAAGTTAGACCAGATAAAAGCAAAACGCCGCCAGCAAGACCCGAAGTCCCTCTGAACGGCGTTTATCAGTGTACGACAGAAATCAGAACTGCATCAGTTCCGCTTCTTTTTCTGCCAGCGCCGCATCAATTTTCTTGATGGCAGCGTCGGTCATTTTCTGAATGTCGTCCTGAGAACGACGATCGTCATCTTCGCTGATCTCTTTTTCTTTCAGCAGTGCTTTCACTTTATCGTTCGCATCACGGCGCACGTTACGCACGGAAACACGACCCTGCTCAGCTTCACCGCGAACCACTTTGATCAGGTCTTTACGACGCTCTTCCGTCAGCGGAGGCAGCGGAACGCGGATGTCAGCGCCTGCAGAGCTTGGGTTCAGACCCAGGTCAGAGGCCATGATCGCTTTCTCAACGGCCGGGCTCATAGAGCGATCGAAGACGTTGATTTTCAGCGTACGGGTATCTTCAACCGTCACGCTCGCCAGCTGGCGCAGAGGCGTTGGCGTACCGTAGTATTCTACGATGATGCCATCCAGCAGGCTTGGGGAAGCACGGCCAGTACGGATTTTGCTGATTTGGTTTTTGAACGCTTCTACGCATTTGTCCATGCGTACTTCAGCATCTTTTCTGATGTCGTTAATCACGTTACGAATCCTTGAAAACTTGTCTCAGGCAGACTATCCGCCAGCACAGCGCTACAGGTGTGCTAAGTATAGTCGCGTTTAATTCATGACAACGCCAAAGGCGCGTCCAGGTAAGATACCACTACAAAGTAAAGCGGAATCTTACCTGTATTTATCGTCGACGGAAATTATTCCGTGATCAAAGTGCCTTCTTTTTCGCCCATGACCACGCGACGCAGTGCGCCAGGCTTGTTCATGTTGAAGACACGGATCGGCAGTTTGTGGTCGCGAGCCAGCGTGAAGGCGGCAAGATCCATCACTTTCAGCTCTTTATCCAGCACTTCGCTGTAGCTCAGCTGATCGTACATGGTCGCAGAAGGATCTTTTGCCGGGTCGGCAGTAAACACGCCGTCTACTTTGGTCGCTTTCAGCACCACGTCGGCTTCAATTTCGATACCGCGCAGGCAGGCAGCGGAATCGGTGGTAAAGAACGGGTTACCCGTACCGGCGGAGAGGATCACTACGCGGTTGTTGCGCAGCAGGCTGATGGCCTCTGCCCAGCTGTAATTATCGCATACGCCATTCAGGGGAATCGCGGACATCAGGCGGGCATTCACGTAGGCGCGATGGAGCGCATCACGCATTGCCAGGCCATTCATCACGGTTGCCAGCATACCCATGTGGTCGCCCACAACGCGGTTCATCCCCGCTTTCGCCAGACCAGCACCACGGAAAAGGTTGCCACCGCCAATGACCACGCCAACCTGGATACCCAGTTCGACCAGTTCTTTGATTTCCTGTGCCATGCGATCAAGGATGCTTGCGTCAATACCGAAGCCTTCCGATCCCTGCAGCGCTTCGCCACTCAGCTTAAGCAGAATGCGTTTGTACACGGGTTTTGCATTGGTAGCCATGTTTCTTTCCTGAGACTGTCAACGATTAAGATGGGAGTTAATTCTGGCGACATAATATGCCGCAAATCAGCACGGCGATACTGGAGCCTGTCTGATTTCCTGTGACGGGTGACAAAAAGAAGCCGCCCTCAGGCGGCTCCTTTTCAATCATTAAGACTGCTTGGACATTGCAGCAACTTCTGCTGCGAAGTCAGTCTCAACTTTCTCGATGCCTTCGCCCACTTCGAAGCGGATGAAGCCAGTTACGTCAGCGTTGTGCTCTTTCAGCAGCTGAGCAACAGACTTGCTTGGATCCATAACGAAAGGCTGGCCAGTCAGAGAAACTTCGCCGGTGAATTTCTTCATGCGGCCTTCAACCATTTTCTCTGCGATTTCTTTTGGCTTACCAGACTGCATCGCGATGTCCAGCTGAACCTGGTACTCTTTTTCTACCACTTCAGCAGACACGTCTTCTGGCTTAACGAATTCTGGTTTGCTTGCAGCGATGTGCATTGCCAGCTGTTTAACCAGCTCTTCGTCAGCGCCTTTAGCCGCAACCAGAACACCGATACGTGCGCCGTGCTGGTAAGAACCCAGTACTTCGCCTTCCAGGGAAGATACGCGACGGATGTTGATGTTCTCACCGATTTTAGCAACCAGCGCAACACGTTCTTCTTCGAACTGTGCTTTCAGAACTTCAACGTCAGTGATTTTGCCAGCAACAGCTGCGTCCAGAACTTTGTTCGCAAATGCCTGGAAACCGCCATCTTTAGCAACGAAGTCAGTCTGGCAGTTAACTTCCAGAATGATGCCGTAGGTGCCGTCGATTTTAGTGATGATCACGCCGTCAGCAGCAACGTTGCCTGCTTTCTTAGCTGCTTTGATCGCACCGGATTTACGCATGTTTTCGATTGCCAGCTCGATGTCGCCGTTCGCTTCAGTCAGCGCTTTTTTGCAATCCATCATGCCTGCGCCAGTACGCTCGCGCAGCTCTTTTACCAGGGATGCGGTAATTTCAGCCATTCTTAAATCCTCGGGAGATGTGAACTGCCCGGCCGGAGGCCAAACAGTGTAAATTGAAAAAAGGGGCCGATAATGGGCCCCTATTCATACACGGTACTAATAAGGGGTAAAACCTTATTATTCAGCTTCTACGAAGCTTTCTTCCGCCTGAGAAGCCAGATCCTGGGAACGGCCTTCACGAACGGTAGCAGCTACAGCGCTCAGGTACAGGCTAACAGCACGGATTGCGTCGTCGTTACCCGGGATAACGAAGTCAACACCGTCCGGATCGGAGTTGGTATCAACGATAGCGAATACCGGGATACCCAGGTTGTTAGCTTCTTTGATAGCGATGTGCTCGTGGTCTGCATCGATTACGAACAGCGCGTCTGGCAGGCCGCCCATATCTTTGATACCGCCCAGGCTGTTTTCCAGCTTGTCCAGTTCACGAGTGCGCATCAGCGCTTCTTTCTTAGTCAGCTTGTCGAAAGTACCGTCCTGAGACTGGGTTTCCAGATCTTTCAGGCGCTTGATGGACTGACGAACAGTTTTCCAGTTGGTCAGCATGCCGCCCAACCAGCGATGGTTCACGAAGAACTGGTCGCAGCTGTTAGCAGCATCTTTCACAGCTTCGCTTGCAGCGCGCTTAGTACCAACGAACAGAATCTTACCTTTACGGGAAGAGATCTTGTTCAGCTCAGCCAGGGCTTCGTTGAACATTGGTACAGTTTTCTCAAGGTTGATGATGTGAACTTTGTTACGCGCGCCGAAGATGAAAGGCTTCATTTTCGGGTTCCAGTAACGGGTCTGGTGACCAAAGTGAACACCAGCCTTGAGCATGTCGCGCATGGAAACAGTTGCCATGTTTTAAAACCTCTATATTGAAAGTTGGGGTTATGCCTCCACGTATCCCATATTACCGACCCCGAAGGGCACCCCGGAATATGTGCCGATACGTGTGTGTTGTTACACAAAGTGAGATTTGTCGCTTCCGTCCAGCCTGTGTATCTGAGATGGATCGGAAGTCCGGCGCGCTTTATACCACAAAACACGACCAGAAACCAACAGTTGTTGGCGGAGTGTGCTGTTAATGATTCTCAATTTGGCACGGGGCGTGCCTGACTGATACCATTGACGACACTTAGACTAGTATTGTCGAAAAAATCGACACCGATGGACAGATTACATGGCTATCTCTATTAAGACACCTGAAGAAATTGAAAAGATGCGCGTCGCCGGTCGTCTGGCCGCGGAAGTGCTGGAAATGATCGAGCCGTTCGTGAAGCCGGGCGTCAGCACCGGCGAACTGGATCGCATCTGTAATGACTATATCGTTAACGAGCAGCACGCGGTTTCCGCCTGTCTCGGCTACCACGGTTTCCCGAAATCCGTCTGCATCTCTATTAATGAAGTGGTTTGCCACGGTATTCCGGACGACGAAAAACTGCTGAAAGATGGCGATATCGTCAACATCGACGTGACCGTCATTAAAGACGAGTACCACGGTGACACATCGAAGATGTTCATCGTTGGTAAACCAACGATTCTGGGCGAGCGTCTGTGCAAAGTGACGCAAGAGAGCCTGTACCTGGCGCTGAAAATGGTTAAGCCGGGCATCCGCCTGCGCACTCTCGGTGCCGCAATTCAGAAATTCGTGGAAGCGGAAGGTTTCTCCGTGGTGCGCGAATACTGCGGTCACGGCATTGGCCGCGTCTTCCATGAAGAGCCGCAGGTTCTGCACTATGATGCCGATGACGGCGGCGTGGTGCTGCAAAAAGGGATGACCTTCACCATCGAACCGATGGTCAACGCCGGTGACTACCGCATTCGCACCATGAAAGACGGCTGGACGGTGAAAACCAAAGACAGAAGCTTGTCTGCCCAGTACGAGCATACTATTGTGGTAACGGACAACGGCTGCGAAATTATGACGTTGCGCAAGGATGACACCATCCCGGCGATACTGACGAACATTGAGTGATAAGAAGCCGGCAAATGCCGGCTTTTTTAATGGCGATAGCTTTTTCTTATGGGTGGCGCACGATGAGTAATCTATTACCCGAACAGTATGCTAACACAGCACTTCCCACCCTCCCCGACCAGCCCGATAACCCGGGCGTCTGGCCGCCGCACGAGCTGACCTGCGCGCACATAAAAGCCCATATGGATGTTTTCCACCGCTGGCTGGGCAGCGCGTTCGACGCGGGCGTCTCTGCCGAGCAGCTCATCGAAGCGCGCACCGAATTTATCGACCAGCTCCTGCAGCGTCTGTGGATCGACTACGGTTTCGGGCAGGTGAGCGACGTCGCGCTGGTTGCCGTCGGGGGCTATGGCCGCGGGGAGCTGCATCCGCTTTCCGATATCGACCTGCTGATCCTGAGCCGCAAAAAGCTGCCGGACGAACAGGCGCAGAAAATAGGCGAGCTGCTGACTCTGCTGTGGGACGTCAAGCTTGAAGTGGGCCACAGCGTGCGCACCCTGGAAGAGTGCCTGCTGGAGGGGTTATCTGACCTGACCGTCGCCACCAACCTGATTGAAACCCGCCTGCTGATTGGTGACGTCGCGCTGTTTCTGGAGCTGCAAAAGCATATTTTCAGCGACGGCTTCTGGCCATCTGAGAAATTCTTCGCCGCCAAGGTCGAGGAACAAAACCAGCGCCACCAGCGCTACCACGGCACCAGCTATAATCTTGAACCCGATATTAAAAGCAGCCCCGGCGGCCTGCGCGACATTCACACGTTACAGTGGGTCGCCCGTCGTCACTTTGGCGCCACCTCGATGGACGAGATGGTCGGCTTTGGCTTCCTGACCGAGGCCGAGCGTAACGAGCTGAACGAGTGTCTGCACCTGCTGTGGCGCATCCGTTTTGCCCTGCATCTGGAAGTTACCCGCTACGATAACCGCCTGCTGTTTGACCGTCAGCTCAGCGTAGCGCAGCGGCTGAACTATCAGGGCGAAGGCAACGAGCCGGTTGAGCAGATGATGAAGGATTTCTTCCGCGTCACCCGCCGGGTTACCGAGCTGAACCAGATGCTGTTGCAGCTGTTCGACGAGGCCATTCTGGCCCTGACTGCCGACGAAAAGCCGCGCCCGATTGACGATGAATTCCAGCTGCGCGGCACGCTTATCGATCTGCGCGACGAAACGCTGTTTATCCGCGAGCCGGAAGCGATCCTGCGGATGTTCTACACCATGGTGCGCAACAGCACCATCACCGGGATCTACTCCACCACCCTGCGCCATCTGCGCCACGCGCGCCGCCATCTGACGCAGCCTTTGTGTTACATCCCGGAAGCGCGCTCACTGTTCCTGAGCATGCTCCGCCATCCGGGTGCCGTCAGCCGCGGGCTGCTGCCGATGCACCGCCACAGCGTGCTGTGGGCCTATATGCCGCAGTGGTCGCACATCGTTGGGCAGATGCAGTTCGATCTGTTCCACGCCTACACGGTGGATGAACACACCATCCGCGTGATGCTCAAGCTGGAAAGCTTTGCCAAAGAAGAGACGCGCTCCCGCCACCCGCTGTGCGTGGAGCTGTGGCCGCGCCTGACCCATCCGGAACTGATCCTGATTGCCGCCCTGTTCCACGACATCGCCAAGGGCCGCGGCGGCGATCACTCGGTGCTGGGCGCGCAGGACGTGCTGAAATTTGCCGAACTGCACGGTCTCAACTCGCGCGAAACGCAGCTGGTCGCCTGGCTGGTGCGCCATCACCTGCTGATGTCGGTCACAGCCCAGCGTCGCGATATTCAGGACCCTGAGGTTATTAAGCAGTTCGCCGAAGAAGTTCAAACGGAAAACCGTCTGCGCTATCTGGTCTGCCTGACGGTGGCCGATATTTGCGCCACTAACGAGACCCTGTGGAACAGCTGGAAGCAGAGCCTGCTGCGCGAGCTGTATTTCGCCACCGAAAAACAGCTGCGACGCGGGATGCAAAACACCCCGGACATGCGCGAGCGCGTGCGTCATCACCAGCTGCAGGCGCTGGCGCTGCTGCGGATGGATAACATTGATGAAGAAGCGCTGCATCAGATTTGGGCCCGCTGCCGTGCCAACTATTTTGTGCGCCACAGCCCAAACCAGCTTGCCTGGCACGCGCGGCACCTGCTGAAGCACGATCTGTCTCAACCGATGATCCTGCTGAGCCCGCAGGCCACGCGCGGCGGAACGGAGATATTCATCTGGAGCCCGGACCGGCCTTATCTGTTTGCTGCCGTCTGCGCCGAGCTGGACAGGCGTAACCTGAGCGTTCACGACGCGCAGATTTTTACCACCCGCGACGGCATGGCGATGGATACCTTTATTGTGCTGGAGCCGGACGGCAGCCCGCTGTCCTCGGACAGGCATGAAGGGATACGCTTCGGTCTGGAGCAGGCGATCACGCAGCGCAGCTGGCAGCCACCGCAGCCGCGCCGTCAGCCGGCGAAACTGCGTCATTTTACTGTCGATACCGAGGTCAACTTCCTGCCGACCCACACCGACCGTAAATCGTTCCTGGAGCTGATCGCGCTCGACCAGCCAGGGCTGCTCGCCCGGGTCGGCCAGGTTTTTGCCGATCTGGGAATTTCGCTCCATGGGGCCCGAATTACAACCATTGGCGAGCGAGTAGAAGATTTATTTATAATCGCCACCGCCGACCGGCGTGCCCTTAATAATGACCTGCAGCTTGAAGTGCAACAACGGTTGACAGCAGCCCTCAATCCAAACGATAAAGGGTGACGTGTTTTTTAGTGAAATGGAAAGAGTAAACAATGCAGCAGTTACAGAACGTTATTGAGTCCGCTTTTGAGCGTCGCGCCGAGATCACCCCGGCAAATGTGGATACCGTGACCCGTGAAGCGGTAAACCAGGTTATTTCCCTGCTGGATTCCGGCGCCCTGCGCGTGGCAGAAAAAATCGACGGTCAGTGGGTCACTCATCAATGGCTGAAGAAGGCCGTGCTGCTCTCTTTCCGCATCAACGATAACCAGGTTATCGACGGAGCAGAAAGCCGCTACTTCGATAAAGTGCCAATGAAATTCGCGGATTACGACGAAGCGCGTTTCCAGAAAGAAGGCTTCCGCGTGGTACCACCAGCGGCAGTACGTCAGGGCGCATTCATCGCACGCAACACCGTGCTGATGCCATCCTATGTGAACATCGGTGCGTACGTTGACGAAGGCACCATGGTCGATACCTGGGCAACCGTCGGTTCCTGCGCGCAGATCGGTAAAAACGTTCACCTGTCCGGCGGCGTTGGCATCGGTGGCGTTCTGGAGCCACTGCAGGCTAACCCGACCATCATCGAAGACAACTGCTTCATCGGCGCGCGTTCAGAAGTGGTTGAAGGCGTGATCGTGGAAGAAGGCTCCGTGATCTCCATGGGCGTTTACATCGGCCAGAGCACCCGCATTTACGATCGCGAAACCGGCGAAGTGCACTACGGTCGCGTTCCGGCGGGCTCAGTGGTCGTTTCCGGTAACCTGCCGTCAAAAGACGGTAAATACAGCCTTTACTGTGCCGTTATCGTGAAGAAAGTGGATGCGAAAACCCGCGGTAAAGTGGGCATCAACGAACTGCTGCGCACCATCGACTAATCCCCGACGCGTTGATAAACCGGGACGCGCCTGTGCGTCCCGGTATAATCATCAAAAACGTCCGTTTCCGCAGTCGCGATTGCCATTCCCTTTTTTCTCAATCCTGCGATATCCGCCGCCATACGCTGGCTCCCCAGCCAGAAAAGCCCGTCGAGAGCCGTCACAGCCAGACCCGACTCCAGCGCCAGCTTCAGTCGCTCACGCGGCGCTTTTACCTCTTTGGCGATCTGCCGGAAGGGCTCTGCAGTAAGCCCGGTGGGATCGATCCGCCGAATGCGGGTGCTCATGCGGTACTGAAAAGCCTCAGGAATTGCATTGAGATCGGCTTTCAGGCTGTAGACGCAGCCAAAGCGCTTGCCGTTAAAGATGACGTTCTTCTGGCTTAGCTGAAACTCATCGCGCAGCCCGGCGATAAGCTGAGGGGCGCGGGTCAGCACCAGTCGGAACGGCAGTTCGAAGCTGGTGACATAATCCACGTTCAGTAAGGCAATACGTAAACGCTCTTCCGCACCCGCCTTTAGCTGGCGGCACTCTGCGGCCACTTCTGCCCACTGGTGCGTGAGCCTTGGGCTCTCATCTGCGGCGCCAAAGCTGTATTTTTCGATCTGATAATCAATGCGTCCTGACATGTCATTATCCCCGCGGGCTACGCTTTCGTGCGATAACTTTGCCTCATTTCCCCGCTTTTGAATACCCGCCTCGCTCGCCTTTTCTCACCTGAAGTAACAATGATGAATCTCTTTACAAGCAAGTTCACCTCGTTACTTAATGCAAATTTTTTCTTTTAAAACATAGGTTTGTTGAAAAACAGGATTAACGATATTATTCGTGAACAGCAAAAAATAATCTGGCCTTGCGGGCAATAAACGGGAATCGTGCAATGAGTCATTACGGCAAAATAATTGGTGCGGGGATCGCAGGTCTGGTCACTCTGGCCGGGACGTATTTATGGGGAAAAAATAACGGCAAAGACGAAGGGATTGCCGAAGGGCAGCAGATCGCAAAAGCTGAATACGCCGAAAAGATCAAAAAACTCCAGACTGAACTGGCGGACAAGATGCGCGATATCAGTAAACGGGATGACTTTATCCTCGCGGCATATGCGCTGGGGACATGCTGCATCAAGGCTAATGGCAAGACCCCAGCGGAAAATATTGCCCTGCTGGATGATGCAGTGTCTGGTCTTGTTCCGCGGGAAAAGTTACCTCAAGCCGTTCAGCAGAAGATCGTCGAGATGGTCGAAACACCGCCCAATCTGCCAACGGTTTGGTCACTTATAAATGAATATCAGCTTAACGATGCGAAAAGCCTGGAGAGGTTTAGCCTCATTGTTGGCATGATGGCAAGTCAGGATGAGCTAAGAACACAAAGCGAAAGTGATTTTATGGCCTCCTGGAACTTACTGGTTGCGGCCTGAGGACGACGGATGACAAATCTTAATGCACATCTCGCCAGAATGAAAAAGCTGCAACAGGTACGGAATGCCCCTGCGCTAAAATCCGTGGCGACGGCGTCCGCCATCGAAGCTCATCTGACCGGAGAAGTCGATGCTGCATTTATAAAAGGGTGCGATACCGGCAGCATTTACCGCGAAGCGATCATGGGGGCCAACCTGACGGTCAGCAACGACGACGTTATGGCCCGCCTGGAGGTAATCTCAACGGGCAGCGCCATCGACAATATCCTCGAACCCGTGTTTCTCAGCCTGCTCGACGGCACAATGCGCGCCTGCAATATCGGCACCCGACAAGGTGTTACCCCGTCCCGCCTGTACCAGGAGTGCCGGGCGTTCAGTTACGAAGCGCCCGAAAGAAATGCCTTTATGCTGGATAGCTACAGCGAGCACTTGAACGAGCGTCAAAACATTGACCGTTTTTCTGAACAATCGTCGTTTAACGGCGGCGAAATGACGCGCAACAACGACTCTCTGAACATGCGCGATGGTGCAAAAATGAAGGCCCGTAAAGAGAACCATTTCTCCGGTAATCTGCGCGCTGAGGATGAATATGGTAACGGCACGATCTACCAGTACAAAAAACATGCGAAAAGCGAGGGAGAGCAGAAGCAGGCTGCCGAAGTCGATCATGTCGTCTCCTGCGCCGAAGTATGCAACAACCTCAAAAGCAACAAGGCTCTGAAGCTTGATGACATCAAAAATATTCTCAATATTGACGAAAATTATGCTGTTACCAGCATGCAAAACAACCGTGGCGAGAAAACCGGTAAGTTCGCTAAAACCCGCGAAGAACTCCAGCAGGAGATCGATCAGGGCTTTGTAGTTGTCAAAAAAGGGAAAAAAGATGTCGCGCATCCGCTGACAGAAGAGGAAATCAAAACGCGGCAGGTGATGGTCGAGAAAATGGACATCGCGCAGCAAACGATGGATACCAAAACCAATGAAACCGTATTTGATAATATCCGCAAGGATCGCGACGTCCAAAAAGTTCTGGCGAAAGATGCGGCCCAGGCATCAGGTCATCAGTCGCTGGGCGATCTCATTCTCTTCATTATCAAGCCTCTTTACTATGAGCTGCGCAGCTGTTTAACGCACGGTATTGAAGCTGGCGTAGGTGCGAGCGATTTTTCGCAGGCTCTGTCGATTCGTCTTGGTCGCATGAAAGATCACATTCTCAAAAACGCTGTCGTTTTATTAAAAGATGTTGCCGTCGGCTTTATTAAAAATTTCGTGTCGATGCTGCTGGAAGGGATTGTTAACTGCTTCGTTGGCGTGTTCAAAAACATCATGCGGATGGTAAAAGAAGGCTTTAAGGTCCTGATGCAGACGGTACCGATCCTCAGGGATAAACACAGCAGTATGGCCCAAAAAGGCGATGCCATTCTTAAGCTTGTAGCAGGTTCTCTTTCCGTCTTTGCGGCTATTGGCCTTGAGTCATGGCTCAGCGGCCTTGGTCTACCAGGACCGCTCCCCATCTTACTCTCATCGGTCCTGACCGCCGTGATTACGGCGCTGGTGATGTTCCTGCTGGATAAGCTCGATCTGTTCGGCGTCAATCAGGCAATCAAAAAACAGCGGATCGACGAACTGTTGGAACAGGAAATTAACACCACGGAAAGCGAAATGCTGGCCTCCATCGCCTTACTGCGCTAGCGCTCAGATCGTCAGGTTTTGGTATTAAATTGATTTCCACTTGACGTAGTCGTTAAAAACAACAATAAACGAGTTGGGGCAATGCACCTTCCCTGCCCGGTAATTTCAGTGAAATGTAATCAGGATCGACCCCGCTTTTTTTGTATATGAGGGTGGCAAAAAGGAATTTTTTCATTAATTATTCAAAGGTTATGTTGAGATAAGGGTACCGCTATGTACGATAATCTGAAAAGTCTGGGCATTACCAATCCTGATGAAATCGATCGTTACAGCCTTCGCCAGGAAGCCAACAACGACATTTTAAAAATCTATTTTCACAAGGATAAAGGAGAGTTTTTCGCCAAGAGCGTGAAGTTTAAATATCCACGCCAGCGTAAGACCGTCGTCGCTGACGGCGTAGGACAAGGGTACAAAGAGGTGCAGGAAATCAGCCCTAACCTGCGCTATGTGATCGATGAACTCGATCAGATTTGCCAGCGCGATCGCACTGAAGTCGATCTCAAACGTAAGATCCTCGACGATCTGCGTCACCTTGAAAGCGTAGTCACCAACAAGATCAGCGAGATTGAAGCGGATCTTGAGAAATTAACGCGGAAATAAAAGAAAAACGGCAATCCCTGATTGCCGTTTTTAGTGTTTGCGCCCTCTCCCCGTGGGAGAGGGATGGGGTGAGCAGCTGTGTTTAAAGTCAACATCTGACGACTAAGCTGCCGCCCATTTTTTATTGTCCCGCACCATC
>NZ_JADBRK010000024.1:0-51471 GCF_014930595.1 Enterobacter cloacae complex sp. P42RS | reverse complement strand
CGTCCCCGCCCCGCCCAGCGCCAGCTCTTCAGCCCCTTCCGCGTGGCCCTCCAGCGTCAGCCAGTCGGTTACACCATAGCGATACGAGCCGCTGCCTGCCGCAGGGCCGTAGTCAAAATTCCTGATGCCGTAATTGCGGCGCAGGCTGCCGAGCGTTACGGCCCCGTCGCTCAGCCCTGTTTTAAGCAAATCGCTGGTGACGTAAAACGGCAACGTGGTGCTCACCTGGCGTCCCAGCGCATCGGTGGTGACCAGCACCGCATCCCCCGCCCCGTTGATATAGGGCAGATTAGTCAGGGTGAAGGGCCCCGGCTGAAGCTGAGTTGAGCCGGATCGATAGCCGTTGATAAAGAGATCCACCGAGGTGGGGACCGCAGCCTCCCCCGAAAATTCGGGCAGCGGCCATGTCACCAGGTCAGGGCGCAGGGAGAAATCGCGTCCGTAGCTGATACCGCCCATCCGCACGCTGGAGGTCCAGCTCAGGGCATCGCTGATCACGTCTCCGGCGCTCCAGGTGGTCGCGTCATCCTCATTCGTTATCAGCAGCGTGGTGTCATAGCGAACATACCCTTCCTGCTGACCGTCGTTTCCGGTGAAGTTTTTCCGGGCGTATCCGGTGGAGGAAAATGAGCCGTTCTCGTCGAAGTAGCGGAGTTCATGCCAGAGCGACGCCTGGCCGCCAATGTGCTCCGTGTGGTTGGTGTAGAGATCGTAATTCAGCAGTGCCCCGCGTCCGTAGTGCGGTTTGGACTGCGCCGTTTGCGCGCTAAAGGGGGTCACCCGGGCGGTGATCCAGTCCCGGGGAAGAGTCAGCAGCAGGCGCTGCGCGGCGCTGTCGTACTCCACACGAACCTCGCTCAGCGAGGCGAGATTCACCTCTCCGGCGGGCACATGCTCCGGGGGAAGCCCCGCGCGCAGCAAATCGGCGCTGGAGATAAAGAAAGCGCCGTTGCGTTGCGTCACGGGAACCACCAGACCGGTGTCGTAGTGGTTGAGCACGAGGGCAAGCTGAAAGACCGCTTCATCATGTATCGCCTGTGCCTGGGGGGGCGGCGGCAAACTGTCGTCGCCGGGATCGCCCCAGGCTGTGGTACTGACGCAAAGCAGCATCATCATTGCCGGCTTCAGTTGACGGGAGGCGACTGCCATTGTTCGTCCCTGGCATTAATCTGCGCGCTCATCGTGTCTGGCTGACGAACGCCAGCGGGTATCGGCCAGCTGCGGGTACTGCCCGGAAGGACGTAGCCCAGTAATCCTTCCGCGACGGTGCGTTTTTGCCCTCCCTGCGCCAGTGTCACCTGGCTCAGCCTGACGTGCACATCACCCCGATTCCGAACCTCCAGTGCCGGCTGCCCCTCCGTTCGCGTCACCCGCCAGCTCAGGTTCCGGGTCTCGGCCAGCGCGTGATGCGCCCCCTCTTTTATTGTCGGGATCCCCTGGCCATACACAAACAGCGGAATGGAGTAACGCATCTGCAACTTGAGGCCGATGGCAGGTTCGGCTTTGGTATCAGGCTGAGGAATTTCATCCACGATAATGCGGTAGGCTTGTTCGACGCCTGCGGGAACGGGGGCCTGCTTAATAAGACGGATAAGCTGCTTGCTGCCTGTGCCAATCGTGACGATGGGCGGGCTGGCGACCACATCCTGCTGTGCGGTGTAGCGCTCGTGTCCGTCCTCCTGCTTCCAGCGTACAATGCGCACCTGCATCGTGGTGGCGCTGTTTCCCTGGTTCTGGATCCACAGCTCCGTGGCGTTGGCGTCTGCCGCAAGCCACGGGTCAATCGGCCAGAGCAGAATAGTGGCTGCCGCCTGCGCCTGACCGGTTGCCACAGCCATTCCCAACGCGCCCGCCAGACAAACAGGTCTGAAAACTGGCTTCATCAACACTCTCCCTTTATTACCATGACAAGGTCACGGTGAGCTGATCGGAATACGTTCCTGCCGGGCTAAATCCGGTCAGTAGCGCCACGCCAAAAAGCGGCAGCGCGATGTTATTGCTGTTGCTATAGGTCACCGGTATCGCCTGGTTGACGCCAATTTCGCTGTTCGCGGCCAGCGAGCTGCTGCTGTAAAGCCGGTATCCCACCACGTCGGCGCCGTTCGAGCGCTTCATGCGGCGAACGGTTGAATAATTCTGTCCGCCATTAATGCTCATGCTCAGCGCCACGCCCGGCGTGCAGGCGATAGACAACGCCCCGTTTGGCACAAAGCTGGTGCTTACCGGTGCGCTCTCGACGCCGTTATGGGTGCCAAAATCCAGCGTGCCGAGAACCCCTCCGCTGCCGGTGGCCACCGCGCATCCCGGAACAATCGTCGCGCTGACCTTAAAGGACTGTGATGTCACCGCCTCCGCCGCGGGCGTCATCAGCAATCCGACGATCAGCGCGAAAAAAGGCTGCACGTGTCCCTCTGCGCATACGCGCAGACCAGTAAGAGTTGCCTTCATGGCGGTGCAGGACTAATAGGTGACGCTGACGTTAATCGTGTCGGTGTAGGTGCCCGGGACGACCGTCACGCTGTTACCGCCGCCGGTAATACGTCCGTAGAGGGTGTAACTGTCCACCCCTCCGGCCGTAGAGGCGGCCTGCAACGCGGTGTTATTGGCAATCACGCTGTTAAACCCGCTGTCGCTGTACAGGCTGTACGCAACACCCTGTGCCGCATTGGCGGTGTTAACCAGATAGCGCGCAGGTGTTCCCGGAGTGCCGACAACGGTACCGGGGGCTGTGGAGTTGGTGTTGCCGGTGATCGCCACCGTATAGCTGGCGGTCGTACACTGAATGGTGAAGGTGTTTCCGCCGCTGGCGCCGGTGAGCTGCGTGGTCAGGGTGGAAAACGTTGCGGGATGGGTACCAAAATCGAGTATCCCGAAGTTAATGCCGCTTTGCGCGGGCGATCCGTTAATCAGACAACCGTTTGTCAGCGTCAGCGTGGCGCCAATGGTGCCGCTGCTTGTGACGGCCAGTGCATGATGGGCTGTTGTCGCAGTCAGCAACGTGCCTGCGCAGATCAAAAGGAGTTTTCTTTTCATTTACCACCCTCCAGAAGACGTCTCCGTTCCCTTGCGACATTTTATTTTTAACGTTCAAGATGTTAGCCCCGCTAAACGTTCCTCAGAGGGGGTTATTGAGAATTTAGTTTACGGATATCGCTTCGACCACCCGCGACGCGCAGAGACAAACCAATGACCTATTGACTCATTTCTTTCTTTAAAAACAGAGATTTAAAACGAAACAGAGGAAAAATTCGCTACATAATCTGAGGATATATCCGCTAAAGTGTGATAAGCATCACAATATATCGTTCGGGCATTAACAACAAAATTAATAAAAATTAAAAAGGAGTTGTATCCCCCTACGCTTTGCGTCAATTTATGTGCCGAATATTTTCCCGCGCAGTAATAAAAAATTTATATGTATCGGCGCGGGCGACATCTGATAGCGCATAGAGGGTCTTTTTTCGTGGCAAGTGCAAACAAACTTACACTCTTCATCGTGATATTCATGCTGGCGGGTATTCTTTCAGGGGCGGCAATTCACGAGTACGCATCTGCGGATGCCATCAAAGCCTGGTCGGATAATATTACCCTTCTGACCGATATTTTCCTCCGTCTGATCAAAATGGTTATTGCGCCGCTGGTCTTCAGCACGCTGACCGTAGGCATTATGAAGCTGGGAGAAACCTCCACCATAGGCCGGGTGGGCGGCAAAGCGATGGTATGGTTCATCAGTTCATCCGTGCTTTCTATTCTGGTCGGACTGTTTATCGTCACGCTGGAGCGTCCGGGAAGCGGCCTGAACCTGACTATTCCAACCGAGGCGGTGGATACCGGTCTGGCCGTGGGCGGGATGACGCTGAAAGCGTTCCTGTCTCACACCATTCCCACCAGCATCGCGGGGGCGATGTCGAACAATGAGATCCTGCAGATAGTGGTGTTCTCGATGTTCTTCGGCATCGGCGGCGCGTCGCTGGGGCAGAAATTCAACGCGCCGCTGGTGGCCGCACTGGATGTGGTTTCCCATATCATGCTGAAGGTAACGGGGTACGTGATGTACGTTGCGCCGCTGGCCATCTTCGCGGCGATCTCCTCCGTCATTGCCACGCAGGGTCTGGGCATCCTGTTGAACTACGCCTCCTTTATTGGCGGCTACTACGTTGCCATTCTTCTTACCTGCATGGTGCTGCTGGCCGTGGGTTACATGGTGCTGAAAAAAGAGGTGTTTCGCCTGGTCAGCATGCTGAAAGATCCGGTGCTGGTCGCATTCACCACCAGCAGTTCTGAAGCGGCCTACCCTAAAACGCTGGAGCAGCTGGAGCGCTTTGGCTGCTCGCGCAATATCGCCTCTTTCGTTCTGCCGATTGGCTACTCCTTCAACCTCGTGGGGTCGATGGTGTACTGCTCGTTTGCCTCGATGTTTATTGCGCAGGCGTACAACATTCACCTAAGCTTCTCTGAGGTGACGGTGCTCATGCTGACCCTGATGCTGGCGTCGAAAGGCATTGCGGGCGTGCCGCGTTCTTCGCTGGTGGTGCTGGCCGCGACGATCCCGAGCTTTAACATTCCGGTGGCGGGGATCCTGCTGCTGATGGGGATCGACCACTTCCTGGATATGGGGCGTTCCGCGATTAACGTGCTGGGGAACGGCATTGCGACCGCGATGCTGTCGCAGAATGAAGGTGCGCGGGAAGCGGACGCTGAGCTGGTAAAGCAGGAAGCGTAAGGGTATGAAAAAGCCGGGTGGCGGCTTCGCCTTACCCGGCCTACAAATGGCTCGACACGTAGGCCGGGTAAGCGTCAGCGCCACCCGGCTTTGTTTTAGGCTACGTGACTCGCGGCGATATCCAGCAGCGCCATCTCTTCGCTGTTCAGCAGCTTTTCGATGTTCACCAGAATCAGCATACGCTCGCCGAGCGCCCCCAGGCCGGTCAGGTATTCGGTCGACAGCGTGACCGCAAACTCCGGCGCAGGACGAATCTGGTCAGAGGTCAGGGAAAGCACGTCAGATACGCCATCCACCACGATACCCACCACGCGCTGTCCCAGGTTGAGGACGATCACGACGGTATTGTCGTTGTAGTCAACGTCACCCTGGCTGAACTTCACGCGCAGATCCACGATTGGCACAATCACGCCGCGCAGGTTGGTGACGCCTTTAATAAACGCTGGCGTGTTAGCGATGCGGGTAACCTGGTCGTAACCACGAATTTCCTGCACTTTCAGGATATCGATGCCGTACTCCTCATCGCCCAAAGTGAATACCAGGAACTCCTGCCCTGATGGCTCGCCCGCCAGTTTCGTTACATTACTCATACCGGTCATGTTATTACCTTCTACTTAATCAGGCGGCTGTGTACGCCACACGTTGTTCACGATTTAATCCCTGAAGCGCCGACACGTCGACGATCAGCGCCACGCTACCATCCCCCAGAATGGTGGCAGCAGAAATACCCGGCACCTTGCGGTAGTTGCTTTCGAGGTTCTTCACCACCACCTGGTGCTGACCAATCAGCTGATCGACCAGCAGCGCGTAGCGACGGCCCGCGCTTTGCAGGATCACCACGATACCCTGCGTGGCCTCGGTCTTCGCCCCGTCCACTTCGAACACTTTCCACAGCTCGACCAGCGGCAGGTACTCACCGCGCACTTCGAGAACGCGCTCGCCGCCCGCCAGCGGATGCAGATCTTCTTCACGCGGCTGGAGGGATTCCATCACCGCGTTCAGCGGCAGAATGAAGACTTCGTCCGCGACTTTGACCGACATGCCGTCGAGGATCGCCAGCGTCAGCGGGAGCAGGATGCGGATGGTGGTGCCGGAGCCCTGTTTAGACTGGATCTCAACGTGGCCGCCCATCTCCTGAATGTTACGTTTCACCACGTCCATGCCGACGCCGCGTCCGGAAACGTCCGTCACCTGCTCGGCGGTCGAGAAGCCCGGCGCGAAGATCAGCATGCCCACTTCTTCATCGGTCATGTTTTCATTCACCGCCATCCCCTGTGAAATGGCTTTCGCCAGGATGCGCTCGCGGTTAAGGCCCGCGCCGTCGTCGGTCACTTCGATGCAGATGTTCCCGCCCTGATGTTCCGCAGAGAGGATCAGATTCCCGACCGGAGATTTCCCGGCGGCAATGCGGTTTTCCGGCAGTTCAATACCGTGGTCGAGGCTGTTACGCACCAGGTGCGTTAACGGGTCGATGATGCGCTCGATCAGGCTCTTATCCAGCTCCGTTGAGCTGCCCATCAGGGTCAGTTCAATCTGCTTATTCAGCTTGCTGGCAAGGTCGCGCACCAGGCGTGGGAAGCGGCTGAAGACATATTCCATCGGCATCATGCGGATGGACATCACCGATTCCTGCAGGTCTCGGGCGTTACGCTGCAGCTGGCCCATGCTGGTGATCAGATCGCCGTGCGTGACCGGGTCGAGTTCGTTAGAACGCTGCGCCAGCATGGACTGGGTGATCACCAGTTCGCCAACCAGGTTAATCAGCTGGTCAACCTTCTCAACGGCAACGCGAATGCTGGTGGACTCACTGGAGCGCGCGGCCGGTTTTTCACCACGGCCAGGCGCCGCGGCCTCTTTTGGCACCGCCTTCAGCACCGGGGCCGCTGGGGCCACAGCCGGTGCGGCGGCCTGGGCAACGACAGCAACCTCTTCTTCTGCAGCCGGAGCTGCTACCGCGGCGGCTTCCGTTTCGAAGGCGATCTGGTCGGCTTCAATGACAAAGCACAGCACCGCCACGATATCGTCCTGACTGATACCGTCATCGAGGGTCGCTGCGAGGCTGTCTTTGCCTTTCACTACGTTACTTAATTTCGCCAGGTTACCCAGCTCTTCTTCCAGCAGGTTAACTTCGCTCTCTTTCAGGCGTGACAGCACAACGCGCAGCTTGCCCGCTTGCGCGGCGGCTGGCGCGGCCTCTTCAGCAGCAACCGCATCGACAACGCTCAGCTTTGCCGCAGGGACAACGGCTGCAGCGACCTCACCTTTGGCTTCCAGGGCGAGCTGGCGCAGCGCATTGCAGATGTATTCAAAGCTGGCGGCATCAGGCTCTGCCGAACTTTTATAGGCGTCGAGCTGTTCCTGCATAATATCTTTGGTTTCCAAAAACAGGTTGATAATGTCGGTATTGAGCTGCATCTCACCGCGTCGTGCTTCATCAAGCAGGTTTTCCATTAAATGGGTCGTTTCCTGCAGGATGGTAAATCCAAACGTTCCGGCTCCGCCTTTAATAGAATGCGCCGCGCGGAAGATGGCATTGAGCTGCTCGGAGTCCGGTGCTTCGGGCACCAGATCGAGCAAATGTTGCTCCATATCCGCCAACAGTTCGTCGGCTTCATCAAAGAATGTCTGGTAAAAATCGCTAATATCCATGCTCACGCTATCACCTCGGATTGGCTGGTGGCGATGTTGGAACGGCAGCCGCAGGGACGGCCCCAGGCTGTTTTAAATCGTCCAGTGACTCATTCTGACTTTCGGCGTTTTCGTGCAGGATGGCCTGCTCCGCCTGCTGGTTCAGCACTAAAAGACTGATACGACGGTTGATGGCGTCATCCGGCCCGCGGTCGGAGACCCGCATGGTTGCTGCCATGCCGACCACGCGCAGTACCTTGCCATCATCAAGCCCACCTGCCACCAGCTCGCGACGCGAGGCGTTGGCACGATCGGCAGAAAGCTCCCAGTTGCTGTATCCCTTCTCCCCACTGGCGTACGGGAAGTCATCCGTGTGGCCCGACAGGCTGATTCGGTTAGGAATACCGTTCAGCACCGGCGCAATGGCGCGTAAAATATCGCGCATGTACGGCTCAACTTCCGCACTCCCGGTTTTAAACATCGGGCGGTTCTGGCTGTCGATAATCTGAATACGCAGCCCTTCCTGGACCAGATCGATTTTCAGGTGCGGCCGCAGCGCGCGCAGTTTAGGATCCGCTTCAATCAGTTGGTCGAGATCGCCACGCAGTTTTTTCAGACGCGCCTGCTCCATCTTGCGTTTCAGCTCGTCGATGTTCGGCTCTTTTTTCACCTCACCCTTCTGCTGGGTGTAATCATCGCCGCCGCCAGGGATCGGGCTTTCGCTGTTAGAGATACGCGGCCCACCGGTCACCGCCGTCGCCAGCGGGGTACGGAAATATTCGGCAATCTGGATAAGCTCCTTCGGGCTGGAGATGGAGATCAGCCACATCACCAGAAAGAACGCCATCATTGCGGTCATAAAGTCGGCGTACGCGATTTTCCAGGAGCCGTGGGAACCGTGCCCGCCGCCCTTGTGCTTGCGTTTTTTGACAATGACGATCGGATGGGACTGGTTTTTCATGCGTCCTCAGTTGTCGTCTGTTGGTTTGGGTTTTTCACCGCGCGCACGTGTTCTTCAAGCTCGATAAACGACGGACGCTCGCTGGAGTAAAGCGTTTTACGGCCAAATTCAACCGCGATCGGTGGCGCGTAACCGTTGAGGTTAGAGAGCAGCGTGATCTTCACGCACTGCATCATTTTGGTGGTTTCCGCGCTTTTCTGGCGCAGCACGCTTGCCAGCGGAGAGATAAAACCATAAGCCAGCAAAATACCGAGGAAGGTGCCCACCATCGCATGGGCAATCAGCGCGCCCAGTTCAGCCGCCGGACGGTCCGCCGAGGCCAGGGCGTGTACCACCCCCATGACCGCCGCCACGATACCAAACGCCGGAAGGGAGTCGCCAACCAGCGCCAGGCTGTTGGCCGGCACTTCAGATTCGCTTTCGTGGGTTTCGATCTCTTCGTCCATCAGCGCTTCGATTTCGAAGGTATTCATGTTGCCGCTGATGATGAGACGCAGGTAATCGACGATGAAATCCAGCATCATGGCGTCCGCCAGAATGCGCGGATAGCTGGCAAAAATTTCGCTCTCTTTCGGGTTTTCGATATCCCGTTCAAGCGAGAACATCCCCTGCTGACGCGACTTCGCCATCAGGCGATAGAGCAGCGCCAGCAGATCCATATACATGCTTTTGGTGTATTTCGAGCGACGGAACAGCAATGGAATTGCCTTCAACGTGCCCTTGATCGATTTACCGTTGTTGCCAACGATAAAAGCCCCTACCCCTGCGCCGCCGATGATAATAAGTTCAGCCGGTTGATAGAGTGCTCCAAGGTGCCCGCCGGTCATCATGTAACCGCCGAAAACTGTACCGAGAACTACCAGGTAACCTAATAAGATAAGCACGACATCATCCTTCCGCTAGTGACTATGGCAAGGACGTCCAGCTCGCAGCGTTTGCCGTTTGCGGGGTAAAAAAAAGCAGCGGTAATGACTTACCGCTGCTGGAATCTTGCCCACACGTTCGGGTTAAACAGCTTGTTCGATCTGTTCATCCAGCAGTTGTGGAATAATATCGGCAGCATCCCGGGAAAGTTTACGTCTTTTTACTGCGCGGGATGGCGGCTGACATAAACTACAGGCGAAGCTGCCTGCAGGCTGATGAGCATGGGTAATAAAATTGCCGTCGCAGCAATTGCAGCGCGACAGTTCAAGCATTCCGCTCTCAACAAAACGCACCAGCGTCCATGCGCGGGTCAGCGCCAGCAGAGGGCCTTCTTCCTGCTGTGGGCATTGTTCAAGGTAAAGTTTGTACGCTTTGATCACGGCGTCTACGCCGCTACACAAACCGGTTTTGAGAAGATACTGCCAGGCATTACAGAACATGGAAGCGTGGATGTTCTGCTCCCAGGTCATAAACCAGTCCGTAGAAAACGGCAGCATGCCTTTCGGCGGGGGACTACCGCGTAACTCTTTATACAGTTTGATGAGGCGACCACGGCTCAGCTGAGTCTCGCTTTCCAGCATTTGTAAACGAGCACCCAGCGTAATCAGCTCCATGGCCAGCTGTATGTCACGCGCTTCCTGAACAATGCTTTTTTCGCTCATTGCTAGGCCCTTTTCTTACGGGCTGCGTCATCAGGCTGACTGATGTCGCTAAGCAAGCGAGTGGAGAGCAGGATACCGGTATGGATCTGTTGCAGATCGTCCACGCGGGATTCCTGCGTCAGACGCGTTATCGTCTGCGGATTATCAAAACGGAACTGGCACACCAGTTGATTCGTTTCCGCCAGTTTTACCATCTGCGGGAGGGTTAATCCACCCAGCATGGTTGCCATTTCTTCGTTAATACCCAGACGAAACATCGCGGACGCTTTGTCCTGACTAATTAAACGCTGCGCGAGCAGTAAATATGACAAATTGATGTCATAGATATGTTTTAGCAACTCGGATGTATGCATTGTTCCCATCCCGAATAACCAACTATTATTTTTATGCGGAAAGACCGCACCCCGTGATGTCGCCGGGAAATCACCCGGTATAAAAAAGAAAAGGCTAAATGCATAGTTGAATCTAGGTTTGTATTCATCCAAACGCGTAAGGGATGCAACGCGGTTACATCTCTTACAGGTTTTATCATTTCTTACAAATAACTAAGATTTTTCCTAATTCGACGCAAACTCTACTCGCCAGATTTGACACATACAATGCAGCCACCCTCAAATTTAAAAAAAATGTGATCCACGTCACACAATTTAAGTGAATGTTACCCATAAATCCATCAGTATGACTTCTAATTTGCTCATTTTTAAATCAATCGGCACTGTTTTGTATTCTTAATCGACGAATACTCATGCATAAGCGTGAGAATAAGTGGCACGCAATGTGCTTTTACCCGTGCGTGCAGTATCGGCAATCGTTTACATCGCGTATGCGTCAGGGACACATTTTGATTACTTCGATAAAACATAGAGTTATGCATTTCTGGCAAAAAAATTGTTTCATTGCGTGATCATTCGAAATGCGTTTATAACTTGTTAGAACGATTTAATAGTGAAAGCGAGGATTTGTGTGACTTACGTTAAGTTGTTAATTTTTTTCATTTAGGCGCATTTATCAGTTATTCTTCTTATAAGAATAATTAATGAATAATTATGATAAGCTTCACACTAATGTCGTATTCAAGTCTTGCGAAACCAGGAAATTCGCGGTAATGGTGATGAAACGCTGTCTGTAAGGCATCTAAGGAGTGCGCCATGAGTTACTCCCATCTTCTTGTTTCTGTTGCCGTTTCCCCCGAAAGCCACCAGCTTGTCGCCCGGGCCGTTTCCATCGCCCGGCCGCATAATGCGCGCATCAGCCTCATTACCCTTGCGGCCGAGCCCGAGATGTACAATCAACTGGCGGCCCCGATGCTGGAAGATATTCGTGAGGTTTTGCAGGAGGAAACGCAGCAGTTTCTGCGAGAGCTTGTCGAAAAAGCAGAGTACCCCATTGATGAAACCGTTATTGCGACGGGGGAACTGAATGCCCATATTCTTGATATGTGCCGCAAGCTGAATATTGATTTAGTGATTTGCGGGAACCATAACCACAGCTTTATATCGAGGGCTACCTGCGCGGCAAAATCTATTATCGCCTCAAGCCAGGTTGACGTGCTGTTAGTGCCGCTTGGGGGGGCTTAACCCCCCCCAGAGGAATATCAGGCGAGTTTAGGGAAGGTCGCGATCTTTTTTTGCAGATCGCCTTCGTGACTTTGCGGGGCTATTTCGCGTAGATCCTGAATAAAACGCGCCTGCCAGTGATTTATATCGTTATTCCGGATCGTCTCCATCATTTCTGCATGGCGGGAAATTCGCTCCGTCAGCGGCATGGTCAGCGCGCGGTTGAGGGCATTTGCCACATCATCCCGATCGTAAGGGTTAACGAGCAGCGCTGAGGTCAGTTCGTTCGCTGCCCCTGCAAACTGGGAAAGCACCAGCACGCCCGGATCCGCCGGGTCCTGAGCCGCCACGTACTCTTTTGCCACCAGGTTCATCCCGTCACGCAGCGGCGTAACCAGGCCAACGTCGGCGTAGCGGAAGACCTTCATCAGGATCTTACGGTCAAAATGCTGATTCAGATAAAAGAGCGGCGTCCAGCCCAGTTGGCCGTAGCGCCCGTTGATGCGCCCCGCTTCGGTCTCCAGCTGATGACGAATGTCCTGATAGGCCTGCACTTCCCCGCGCGACGTTGGCGCGATCTGGGTATAGCGAATTTTACCGTGGTGCTGAGGGTATTTATCCAGCAGCGTTTCATACGCCAGGAAGCGTTCCGGCAACCCTTTGGAATAATCCAGACGCTCTACCGAGAAGATATTCTTCACGTGCTTGAGTTCATTCTTAAGCTGGGCCAGCTTCGGCGGCAGCGGGCCCGAGGCCTGTTCCGCAATTTCGTCGGGTTCAATACCAATCGGATAGACCTCGGTGTGGAAGGTTTTGCCCCACGCCGTATGGGTTTTGCCGCCGTTGGTTACCAGGCGCGTTTTGCCTGACACGGAGTCCAGGAACGCGAGACGGTCATTTTCGGTCTGGAAGCCCAGCAGGTCATAATCACACAGCGCCTCCAGCAGTTCTTCATGCGGCGGCAGCGCGGTGAAAATTTCCGGCGTCGGGAACGGAATGTGCAGGAAGAAGCCAATCCGGTTATTGACTCCCCTTTTACGCAGCTCTCTGGCGAAGGGGAGCAGATGATAATCGTGGATCCATAAAATATCGTCTTCCTCAATTAAAGGCAGCAGTTTATCCGCCAGCAGCGCATTCACCCGCGAGTAGCCCTCGAAGGATTCACGCTGGAATTTCACCAGGTCAAGACGATAGTGAAACGCAGGCCACAGGACCGCGTTGGAGAACTGCGAGTAATACTCGTCATAGTCTTTCTCTTTGAGCGCAAATGATGCCCACGTAATGTTCCCGCGCGTCACCTTTTTAAGCGGTTTCTCTTGTTCATTGATTTCACCGCTCCAGCCAAACCACAGCCCGCCAGCAGCTTTTAAGGCACCTAATACCCCTACCGCCAGGCCACCTGCACTGGCTTTTTTATCATCAGGCGGTGCAATTCGGTTAGAGACGACGACTAAGCGACCCATAATGGTTTCCCCCTTTGTTTTGCGCTATTTGTTGTTGTTGCTGGTTAGCGATATCAGAAATCCACTGCCAGACAGCCTCGACATTCGCCAGACGCCATTCAGCGACAGTGTCACCAGGCCCTACCTTGACGGCGATCCCTCCGGCCTGTTTCACCACGCGAAAACCGGCCTCATCGGTCAGGTCATCGCCAAAAAATACCGGTGTACGTCCCTTAAATGGCGGTTCCGCCATAAACGCCGCAATAGCGGCCCCCTTATTGATGCCCTCAGGTTTTATCTCAACGACGCACTTCCCCGGCTGCAGCGCGAGCTGCGGATGTGCATCGGCCACGCTGCGGGCAATCGCAAAGATCGCCGCTTCGTGATGCGGAGCCTGCCGATAGTGCAAGGCGAACGCCATGCCTTTCGCTTCCAGTTCCGTGCCCGGGAGCGACGCCAGCGCCGAGGAGAGTTCAGAATGTAACGCCTGAATTAAGGTATCGGGGAGTGATACAACATGCAGTTGATCATGGATATCGCGGCGCTCCGCTCCGTGTACACCGGCCAGCGGAAAGTGGTAAGGACTGGCGAGCACATCCAGCTCGGCCATTGAGCGCCCTGAAATCAATGCCAATGCGCCCTCGTTCAGTCGAGAGAGCTGCTGCAAATTCTCTAGCACCGTATCCGGTACGACCACGTCGTCAGGATGCGGCTGGATCCCGGCGAGCGTCCCGTCGAGGTCAAAAAAGAAAGCATATTTTCCGGGCAGTACAGGCGGTGCGGTTAACAAGTCAGCCACCCTAATCCTCCTTACGGTTTACGAGAGGTAAACGCCTTTACCTCTTTCATAGCCATGTAAGTATAGACAGTGTGATGGGCCTCGCCATTTGACAACCGCCCCGCCAGCAAAACTGGCGAGGCGGTTCAGGGGTCAACTATGGTTATTAGTTGAGCAATAAAAAGTCAGCGCTGGGGTTACACGGTACGCTTCGCTTTTTGCTTGTAACGGTCGAAAATCACGGCTGCCAGCAGGATCAGGCCGCGCACGACGTACTGAGAGAACGGCGAAATATTCAACAGGTTCATGGCGTTTTCCACCGTGCCCAAAATCAGGATACCGGCCACCACATATGAGATTTTTCCGATGCCTCCCTTGAGGGAAACGCCCCCTAAAACGCACGCCGAGATGACGATCAGCTCATAACCGATAGACGTCATTGGCTGGCCGCTGGTCATACGCGACGCCAGAATAATCCCCGCCGCGGCGGAGACCAGCCCGGAGAGCACAAAGATAATAATCTTGGTGCGTACAACCGGCACCCCTGCCAGACGGGCCGCTTCTTCATTACCGCCGATCGCCAGCGTATTACGGCCAAAGGTGGTGCGGTTCAGCAGGAAGCCGAACAGGATCAGGCAGGCCACGGTGAGCCAGATAGGCGCAGGCAGGCCCAGCCAGTTGGCGTAGCCCAGCGTAAAGAAGCGCTCGTCTTCAATCCCTACCGCTTTACCGTCGGAGATGATATAGGCCAGACCGCGGACTATCTGCATCGTTGCAAGCGTGGTAATCAGGGCATTAATCTTCAGGCGTGCGATAACAAAACCGTTCACCAGACCGCTGATCACGCCGAGCAACAGACCGGCAAAAACGCCAATCCACAGGCTTTCCGTCATGTTGATAACCACCGCCGTGGTGACGCCCGCGCAGGCGATAACCGAGGCCACCGACAGGTCGAAATCACCGGAGGCCAGACAGAAGAGCATGCCGCAGGCCACCATGCCGGACATGGAAATCGCCAGTCCCAGCCCTTTCATATTAATGAAGGTGGCAAAATTAGGGACGAAGATTGCACAGGCGATGAAGAGTGCGGCAAAGACCACCAGCATGCCGTACTGATCCCAGATGCGTCCAAAACTAAAAGCCGACTTCGGCGCTCCGGATGTAGTAACAGAGGACATCATTAACTCCTTACTCAGGCGACAGCCTGGCTGACTTTAGGCATGGCGAGGTTCAACGCCTGTTGTTCATTCGCCTGTTCATGAAGTAATTCACCGGCGATTTCGCCTTCGCGCATCACTACAATGCGGTCAGCAACGCCAAGCACCTCAGGCAGATCGCTGGAGGCGAACAGCACCGCCACGCCGCGTTTTGCCAGTTCATATATCACGTTGTAAATCTCGTGTTTTGCGCCCACATCGATACCGCGCGTCGGCTCGTCCAGCAGAATGACCTTCATATCCTCCGACAACCAGCGGCCTAAAATGGCCTTCTGCTGGTTTCCTCCTGACAGATTCATAATCAGCTGTTCCGGTCCCGGCGTTTTGATATTCAGCGAGCGAATATGATGGTCGGCGTTGCTCGACTCCCAGCCGTCGTTAATCAGGCAACCCGCGCGGATAAATTTACGCCGGGCGGAAATGTTGATGTTGTCGCGCACCGAATGCACCGGAATGATCCCCTCAGCCTTGCGGTCTTCCGGGCAGAGCATCATCCCGGCCCTGATTGCGTGGGCGGGTTTCTGGATATCCACCTGCTCGCCGTCAATGGAGACCTGCCCTGCGGTAATGCGTGTACCGCCAAACAGCCCTTTCATCAGCTCGCTGCGCCCCGCCCCAACAAGGCCAAACAGACCGACGATCTCACCGCTGCGTACGGATAACGAAACCGGCGTTCGCACGCCCGGCGCCTTGACGTTGTCCAGACGCAGGCGCTCGGGGCCGTACTCGCGCGGTTTCCAGTGATAGATATCGCCCAGATCGCGCCCGACCATCGCCTGAACAAGCTGATCATGGTTAACCTGCTGCATATCGGTAAAGGTGCGCACATAGCGCCCATCCTTAAATACGGTGATGGCATCGCTCAGGGCAAATATCTCCTCCATGCGGTGCGACACGTACAAAATGGTGCGGCCTTCCTGCCGCAGCTCGCGGATCACGCGGAACAGGTTTTCAATTTCACGTGCGGAAAGCGAACTGGTGGGTTCATCAAAGGCAATAACCCTGGCGTTACGCGCCAGCGCCTTGGCAATTTCAACCATCTGCCACTGACCGATGGAGAGGTATTTCAGCGGGGTCTGGGGATCGACGTCCAGACCAAGATGCTTAAGCTGCAGCCCCGCTTCATAATTAAGTAGCGAACGATTCACCACGCCGCTTTTGTGCGGAAGCTGGCCTAAATAGATATTTTCGGCCACGGTCATCTCAGGGATGAGGTGCAGCTCCTGATAGATAATGGCGACACCGGCGTTGAGCGCCGCCGTGGTATCGGCAAAGGCCACCTCTTCACCGCGAATGGCCAGCGTGCCGGTTGTTGGCGCGTAGTTGCCGCTGAGGATTTTTAGCAGCGTGGATTTCCCCGCTCCGTTTTCCCCCATCAGGGCATGAACCTGGCCGGCATAGCAGTCGAAGCTGATATCGGTCAGCGCGTTAACACCGGGAAACGTTTTCCCGATGCCGCGAAAAGAGAGATACGGATTAGACTGTTGCATAACGACTCCGTGATTCCTGTAGTGTGTACGTCTGGCCCCTTACGGCGAGTAAGGGGCACAATCACAGCGTATTACTTACCGCCCAGTCCCTTTTTCGCCAGTTCCTCTTTGAAGTTGTCGCGGGTAATCAGCACCACGTCGGTCACTTCGGTAAATTTCGGCGGTTCAGCCCCTTTGGTTACCCAGTTGTAGAGCATTTCGCTGGATTTGTAGCCGTGAACGTCCGGGCTTGGCAGCAGAGAGCCGTAGAAGCCGGTGGCCTGCGCTTTGGACAGCTCGCTCACCGCATCCACGCCGTTGATGCCGATCCCGATAACGTCAGGCGCCTTGAAGCCCTGACCTTCCGTCGCGCGCACGCCGCCCAGCACGGTGTTGTCGTTCATGCCGACCACCAGCCAGTGCTTCACTTCCGGGTGCTGGACCAGCATAGAGTTCGCAGCGTCAAAGGCGCCCGGGATGTCGTTGGATTTGGTGGGCACTTTATAGATCTGTTTTTCAGGGAAGCCGGCCGCTTTCAGCGCGTCCATTGAACCGGTCGTACGACGACGCGCCGTGTCCAGCTCGTCTGCGGTGATGGCCATGACGGCGGTCTCTTTCACATCCCAGCCGCGTTTCTGCATCTCTTTATAAAGCTCCTGCCCCTGACGTTCACCAATTTTGGTCGCCGCCATCATGACCAGCGGAACGCTGTCCATCGGTTTGCCTTTGGCGTTAACGAACTGATCGTCAACCGCAATAACCTTCATGTCGTAACCGCGGGCTTTCGCCGCAATTGCCGATCCGAGTTTTGGATCCGGAGTGCAGATAACAAAGCCTTTCGCGCCGCTGGCCGCCAGGCTGTCGATGGCGTTCAGGGTTTTTTCACCGTCCGGCACGGCGATTTTAATCACTTCAAAACCTAAATCTTTTCCGGCTTTATCAGCGAATTTCCATTCGGTCTGGAACCAGGGTTCTTCCGGCTGTTTTACCAAAAAACCGAGTTTTAAATTCTCAGCGATAGCGGATTGTGACATAACGGCAGCCAGACCGATGGCCGCCAGCGCTTTAGTAAATTTGTGCATGGTAAACTCCAGCTTTAGCATTCTTTTCTGTAGGGAAGATTTGCGTGCTTCTTATTTAATCGGACTTAAAACAAGGCATTAGCGCTTACCTCGTCATAAGCGTTATTGCTGATGATAGTTTTAGCGGGAAATTAATCATCCATAAGAGAGCCCCATCACACCGCAGAATTACAGTAATTGCGTACATAAATTCAGCGAAAAATGACATAAAAAAGGTAGGAATTGTCTGACAAATGAAAGCAGGGTAAGCAGAATTATCCATAAGATTAGCTAAGAAATCCCTGATGCCTTACGGCGGATGTCGCTGCGGCTCTCCCCTGACGGGGATCCATGCTTTTCATCAAAAAAACGAACGCATCATGAAAAGGCGTTATTCCGTTAAAATTGACTTAGCGCAAATTCAGAAACGCATCATATATTTGAAATGAATAATCTGTATTTATTTATCTTACAGAGCATTATTCCGGCTAAATGTTCACGAAAGTAAATCAGTATCCCTCGAAAGACACTTAACCTTTAATATCAATAGGTTAATAAAATTTCATTTGGTGGCTATATATTTGTATTTTTGTACTATATTAAACTTTGTAATGTATGGTAAACACAGCCTAATTAAGAGTTTTCTTAATCATAAGACAAAGGTATGCTTATTTATATCGAACACAGGAAGTGAATTTTCGATCGATTTTAGTCACTGCAAAAATTGCAATTCTGTTTTTCTTCGTATTTGCCTGGCTGTCAGGTTAAGCAGCGGACATCACGTCCCACAGTCTATAAGGATATGAGTATGGCTACCCAAACGATGATGCAAAAACTTAACGCGCAGATGAACCTTGAGTTCTACGCCTCGAACCTGCACCTTCACCTAAGTGCATGGTGTTCTGAAAAAAGTCTCACGGGCTCTGCCACGTTCTTTCGTTCACAGGCACAAAGCAACGTCACCCATATGATGCGCGTCTTTAACTTCCTGAAGGCCGCGGGGGCTAACCCGGTTGTTAAAGCCCTTGATGGGATCAACGAAAATTACTCTTCTCTGGAAGAACTGTTCCAGAAAACGCTGGAAGAGCATGAGCAGCGCTGTACGACGCTCAACAAGCTGGCCGATGAAGCCAGAGCACAGCATGACATCATCACTCTTAAATTTTTACGCGATATGGATAAAGAACAGCAGCAGGACGGTATGCTGCTGAAAACGCTGGCGGATGAGATCCACAATGCGCGCCAGGCCGGTTTACGCCCGGAGCAAGCCGACCGCCACCTGCTCGATCTTGTGACGGTGCAGCACCACTAAGCGTTTAACCTGCCTTTGCCCTGGTTCAGGGAGGCAGGTTTCTTCTTATCTCCCCAACCCTCTGCTTTTGCTGAAATTTAACAAATCAGATCTCGCTCCCAATGATTAACCTTACAAAATGTAATGATTTATTTAATTACATAATCATTGACGAGGGAAAAGCATGATCACCATTGAGTTTGTTGTCATTCTCCTCTGCCTGCTGACGGGAACACGTTTCGGCGGCATGGGGCTTGGGTTAATCAGCGGTATTGGCCTTTTTATTTTGTGTTTTGTCTTTGGGCTCCAGCCCGGCAAGCCTCCGGTTGACGTCATGTTAACCATTCTCGCGGTGATAGGCTGTGCCGCTACCCTGCAGACCGCGGGTGGCCTCAACGTCATGATGCAGTTTGCTGAACGCCTGCTGCGCAAACACCCGCAGCACATCACGCTTCTCGCCCCTTTTACCACCTGGATGCTGACCTTTCTGTGCGGCACCGGGCACGTGGTCTACACCATGTTCCCCATCATTGCGGATATCGCCCTGAAAAAAGGGATCCGCCCGGAACGCCCAATGGCGGTGGCATCGGTGGCATCCCAGATGGCGATCACCGCGTCTCCGGTTTCCGTCGCCGTTGTGTCGCTGGTCTCCATCCTGGCCGCACAGCATGGGATTGGGCACGCGTGGGGGATCCTGGAAATCCTCGCCGTATCGGTTCCCGCTTCGCTTTTCGGCGTCGCGATCGCGGCCCTGTGGAGTTTACGTCGGGGGAAAGATTTGGCTGACGACGGGGAGTTTCAGGAGAAACTGAAAGATCCCAAACAGCGCGAGTTTATCTATGGCGGCACGGAGACGTTAATGAACCAGCGTTTTCCGAAGCAGGCCTACTGGTCGACATGGATTTTCTTTGCCGGTATTGCGGTGGTAGTCCTGCTCGGGGCTTTCCCCGAACTGCGCCCGGCCTTCGAACTGAAAGGTAAAATTACGGCCCTGTCGATGAACCTCGTCATTCAGATGATGATGCTCATTGCCGGTGCCGTGATGCTGATGGCCTGCAAGGTCAATGCCTCAGCCATCTCAAACGGTGCGGTATTCAAGGCCGGTATGGTGGCGATCTTCTCGGTGTTCGGGGTGGCGTGGATGAGCGATACCTTTTTCCAGGCGCATCTCGATGAGTTAAAGCTGGCGCTGGAAGGGGTGGTGAAAAGCCATCCGTGGACGTATGCCATCGTGCTTTTCCTGGTGACGAAGCTGGTAAACAGCCAGGCGGCGGCCCTGACGGCCGTGGCGCCGATGGGATTGATGTTGGGCATCGATCCAAAAATGCTGATCGCCTTCTTCCCGGCGTCCTACGGCTATTTTGTTCTGCCGACCTACCCGAGTGATTTAGCCTGCATCGGCTTTGACCGCTCGGGAACAACCCGCATCGGCAAATTCATCATTAACCACAGCTTTATTCTGCCGGGGCTAATTGGCGTGAGCTGCGCCTGCGCGGCGAGCTACCTGCTGGTCCAGACCTTCTTTTAACGTTTTCAACGGGCGACACGCGTGGTCGCCCGTTCGCGTTTTAATGAGACTCGCCCTGCGGCGTAAAGCGCAGTTCAATCAGCGCGATGGCTTTCTGGATCGCGCGAAGCGTCACCGGGTCGGCAGCCGCGGGATGGCTGGCAAAATCGATGTTTTTCAGCTGCGTGGACATCTTCTCGCGCACTTCAACCGGTGCAATAACGTCCAGAACATCAAGTATTTGCTTGATAACCAGCTGACAGGCGACAACGTCAGAGACCAGTTCCTGATCGGCGCTCAGGTTTTGTGACATGGGGGTTTCTCCTTATTCAAAGGCCGCCATAGTATCAAAACGTGGCCCGTGACATCTGCCCTTCATTGCCGCAGGACACAAAAAAACCCGCCGAAGCAGGTTTTTTTTTATCAGAACATGGCGCCAGGCGGCACGTCTTTAAAAGTGCGGCAGTAATTGGCCCACATACTTTTCAGGATTTTGCGCAGTTTCATTGTGATGCTCCATTAACTTGTTATACAACTTTATTGTCAATGTGCCTATAATATGACCATCGTCACAAAAATCAATATTTTTGTGACGCATATCACAATTTAAACTGCGCAGTGCGCATTAACCCACGATACTGCGAACAAAATCCTCGATCGCCTTATCCTGGCAATTTTCAAAGAAGCACTGCTGGAAACGCGGGCCGGAAACAGCGGTCTTCACCAGCTCAGGATCGATGGCGCGCAGCGAGTCAAGATAGTTATCTTTTACCACGGCCGCTTTTACCTGGTTCAGAATACCGGCGTTACGCACCTGCGGCTCTTTACGCTCTGGAGGATAACCCTCCCCTTTTCGGCCGGTAAACGCCTTTTCAAAGATAAAGCGAACGTTTAGCTCCGCTCCCCAGCCAAAACCTTTGGCAAAAGGCAGCGAGAGCGCATTGCCGTTATTGATTTGCGCGAAGAGAAACGCGTCTGCGGGATCGATGCAGTAGCCGCAAATCACGCCAGGGTGGATGTTTAACGACATCAGCGCCCCCTGCCCGGTGCCGCAGCCGGTGACCACAAAATCCACCGCTTTCGCATTCAGCAAAATGCTCGCCATAATGCCCAGGTGGATGTAGGTCAGGTGATGATCGTTTTCGTCGCTCATACCCACGTTGTAAACCGGAAACCCTTTTTCATCGGCTACCGTTTTCAGCTCTTTTAATATGACTGGGTTTTTAGCCGCCTGGCTGTTTTCCATCATCAGTGCAATTTTCATCATGTCTCTCCAGAATGCGCTGCGGGCGCTCCCCGCCATGGATACCTGTTCCCGTTCATTCTGGCATCAAATAAACAGACTTTCAAAGTAAATGAAATGCAGTTTTAAAAACTAAATGCACGCTCACAATTTTGTGAAGGGGAGGATCTACGCCGTCCGTTGCAAAGAGTGAGGGTAGATCGTCCGGCTATTCCTGGCATTGCAGCGGGCATCTGCGGGTACGATAACGTATTTCCATCCACTCAGAGCGAACCATGAAAAGAGCCATCGTAGCCGCTACAGTCCTGCTGCTCGCGGGATGCAGCGTTAAACGCCAGGCGGAAATCAGCAGCCTCGACGCGCCGAACGGCATTGTCCGCCTCGACTATGGCCAGGCCGTGCTGCAAAACGCCTGGTCCGATGAATATGTTAATAACGGTACCGCGGTAAAAGCCTGTCAGAACATGGGCTATGCCACCGCCTCTGCCTACGGGCAGCCGGTCAAAACCTGTACCCTGACAAGCGGCTCTTTGTGCCTGAACGAGAGCGTTACTATCCAGTATAAGTGCATGGGGTATGCCGTTAACCCTAAGGCAAATAATCCCTGGTATTAATCAAAGCTGCCAGCGTTTGCTGGCGCTTTATTTAACTAAGAACAAAAATAATTCGCATTAATAAAAATAAATATCGCCAATGCGTTTTATTCCCATTCGTATTTTAAACGAACAAATATTTAATTTTACGTTTTGCAAATAATTAAATAACAAATTATAGTGTCGCTCATTATGAACCCGTAATAATAATCCGGAGCGCCACCATGCTGAAAACTGAAATGATCGACAAGCTCAATGCACAAATGAACCTTGAGCTCTATTCATCCCTTCTCTACCAGCAGATGAGCGCCTGGTGCAGCTATCACAGCTTTGAAGGTGCGGCCGCGTTTCTGCGTCGTCACGCCCAGGAAGAGATGACCCACATGCAGCGCCTGTTTGATTATCTGACCGATACGGGCAGCCTGCCGCGCATTGAGAACGTGGCATCGCCTTTTGCTGAATATAATTCTCTCGACGAACTGTTCCGCGCCACCTACGAGCACGAACAGCTGATCACCCAGAAAATTAACGAACTGGTTCATGCGGCAATGATCGGCCAAGATTATCCAACCTTTAATTTCCTGCAGTGGTACGTTGCGGAACAACACGAAGAAGAGAAGCTGTTTAAATCCGTGCTGGATAAATTATCCCTGGTGGGTAAATCCGGCGAAGGACTTTACTTTATTGATAAAGAACTATCGACTCTCGATACGCAGAATTAATATCAGCGCGGTGCCGGTTTCCGGCGCCGCGTTAATTTACCTTTCCCCTGCATTAAAACACGCATTTTATTCCCCGTACGCCTTATTTACGTCACACCTGACCGTCGCCCCACTCAGGATGAGCAGTAGCGCAATACGTAAACCTTTCATTACACGCCTTGTAACGGTGGTTTGACGAATTACCGATTTTGCCTTACTCTGCGCCGCAGATTTTGTTGCGGTTAAGCGTCGTTGTAGAGGAAAGCGTGAAGAACAGAACCCTGGGAAGTATTTTTATCGTCGCCGGAACGACGATTGGCGCAGGAATGCTGGCAATGCCTCTGGCTGCCGCGGGAGTGGGATTTGGGATGACCCTGCTGCTGCTTGGCACGCTCTGGGCATTAATGTGCTATACCGCACTGCTGCTGCTTGAGGTTTACCAGCATGTGCCCGCCGATACCGGGCTGGGTTCGCTGGCGGCGCGCTATCTGGGACGCTACGGCCAGTGGATCACCGGCTTTAGCATGATGTTCCTGATGTACGCCCTCACGGCCGCGTATATCAGCGGTGCCGGGGAGTTAATCGCCTCCAGCGTCAACGACTGGTTTGGCTCTGACATTACCCCTGCAACGGGGGCTATCTTCTTTGCGCTTATTGGCGGCGGCGTGGTCTGCGTGGGCACATCGCTGGTCGATCTCTTTAACCGTTTTCTCTTCAGCGCCAAAATTCTGTTTCTGGTTGTCATGCTGGCGCTGCTGGCACCGCACGTGCACAAGGTGAACCTGCTGACGCTGCCGCTGGAGCAAGGGCTGGCGCTTTCCGCCATCCCGGTCATTTTCACCTCGTTTGGCTTCCACGGCAGCGTGCCGAGCATCGTCAGCTATATGAACGGTGATGTCCGCAAGCTGCGTCGTGTGTTTGTTATCGGCAGCGCCATTCCGCTGATCGCCTACATTTTCTGGCAGCTGGTGACGCTGGGTAGCATTGACTCTTCAACCTTCGTCGGGCTGATGGCGCAGCACGCTGGCCTGAACGGTTTTCTGTTGTCTCTGCGCGAGGTGGTCACCTCGCCGCACGTGGAGCTGGCGGTTCACCTGTTCGCCGACCTGGCGCTCGCGACCTCATTCCTGGGCGTAGCGCTCGGCCTGTTCGATTACCTGGCCGACCTGTTCCAGCGTCGCAATACTGCCGCCGGGCGGTTACAGACCGGAGCCATTACCTTCCTGCCGCCGCTGGCGTTTGCGCTGTTTTACCCTCGCGGGTTTGTGATGGCGCTGGGCTACGCGGGGGTGGCGCTCTCTGTCCTGGCCCTGCTGCTCCCTTCCCTGCTGGCGTGGAAAAGCCGTCAGCAGCATCCTCAGCAAGGATATCGCGTCGCGGGAGGAAAACCGCTGCTGTGCGTTGTGTTTGGCTGCGGGGTAATGATTATTCTGGTGCAGGTGTTGATTGCCGCCGGGATGCTGCCGGAAGTGGGTTAAAGAAGATAAAAGGGGCTATCATCAGCCCCTTTTTTTATCAGTGCAGGCAGCAGCTCTTAAACTTCTTCCCGCTGCCGCAAGGACACGGATCGTTACGCCCCACTTTCGTGCCGTTCACGACAGGCTTCTTCGCTTCCGGCTGCTGCGGGTTCTCCACCCAGTAGTTGTATAAGCGCAGGGCCGCAGGCTGGATGCTCTCGATGCTGGCGATATACTCCTCTTCGGACAGTTCATCCAGCTTCTCGCTGTTCTCTTCCGTTCCGTGCAGGGCAATCACGTCGAGATCGGCCTTCAGGGCTTCCGGCAGGGCTGACCAGTCCGTCAGCGCCACGCCGCGCATGTAGCCATAGCACCACTCTTCGACCACGGTGTAACTCTCACCGTCAACGTCGTTATAGCCGAACAGCGGCTCAAACTGATCCGGGTATTCACTCAGGCGCTCGGCAATGTCGTTCATATGCTTAAAGCAGAGATCGATAAAACGGTTCATTTCACGATCGTTTTTCCAGCGCGGGATGTACTTCTCCCCGCCCCACACCGCCACCAGCCAGGCATCTGGCTCAACGACAACAGGGCCGGAAAGCACTGCAGTAAGCATGCCGTCCAGTTCGGACACGTCAATCACGGACGCATCGTCATGACCGTAAGACATTAACGTCTCTTCCAGCCACGCCATTTCGCTTTCATTTAATGGACCTTCCGTCATCGCGGACACTCCTGATAAAAAAGGAAAGGATCCTACCACAGATCGCACGCCTGCCCTGGCTGAAGTTTAGGTCTTTATTGCTGCAAAAGTGTGCAAATCGTGACCGTTGCACAACTTATGGGCTTTATTGTTAACGATGTGTGATCTCCGCTGTAAATTCTTCTCCTGGCGCAGGGCGGGATAACGCGGCGCTCTATACTCAAACATGTCATAACCCCGTCAAGGGGTTAACCATTCTGGCAACGTTTTTGCTTGCTGTTCTTCGCGCGACGCTGCGCATGGAAACCTCGCCGTATCACGCAGGATGCCGTTCGTTTAGTGCATTTTGTTCTTGCTCGTGTTTTTGGATTGGCTGCGCCCTGGGCGTTCAGGCTTACGCCGTGGTGCAAAAACCTCTTTGCTAAGGAACATAATAATGTCGCTGAAATTTATCAAAACGCCTGTTTCTCTTGTGCTGGCCGGTTGTCTGGTAACGGCATTTTCCGCCCGGGCAGATATCGTGATCGGTGTCGCCGGACCGTTCACGGGCCCTAATGCCACCTACGGCGATCAGTACTGGCACGGCGCAACGCAGGCCGCCGAAGACATTAACGCCGCAGGCGGTATTAACGGTGAGAAGATCAAACTGGTTCAGGGGGATGACGCCTGCGAGCCTAAGCAGGCGGTGGCCGTCGCCAACCGCTTAGTCGACCAGGATAAGGTCAACGCCGTGGTCGGCCATTTCTGCTCCTCTTCCACCATGCCCGCCTCCGAGGTGTATAGCGACGCGGGCATCATCGCGATTACTCCTGGCTCAACTAACCCGCAGATCACCGAACGCGGCATGAGCGACATGTTCCGCATGTGCGGCCGCGACGACCAGCAGGGTCAGGTCGCCAGCGACTTCATCATCGACAAGCTGAAAGCCAAACGCGTGGTCATCATTCACGATAAAGACACCTATGGACAGGGGCTGGCAGACGCCACCAAAGCGGCGCTGGCGAAGCGCGGGGTCAAGGATGTGATGTATGAAGGTTTATCCCGCGGTGAAAAAGACTTTAACGCGCTGGTGACGAAGATCGGCGCGCAAAAACCGGACGTGGTGTTCTTCGGCGGCTGTCACCCGGAAGCTGGCCCGCTGGTTCGCCAGATGCGTGAACAGGGGGTGCAGGCGAAATTCTTCTCCGGCGACTGCATTGTCAACGAAGAGATGGTGACGGCAGCGGGCGGCCCGCAATATACCAACGGCATTTACATGACCTTTGGTAAAGATCCGCGCCTGATCCCGGACGGTAAAGCGGTTATCGACAAATTCCGCGCCGGTAAATTCGAGCCGGAAGGTTATACCCTCTACTCCTATGCCTCCGTACAGGCCATTGCCGCAGCCTTCAAGGCCACCGGCGGCAAGGATTCCGCGAAAGCCAGCGAGTGGCTGAAAGCCAATTCCGTCGACACGGTGATGGGCAAAAAAGCCTGGGACAGCAAAGGCGACCTGAAAGTGTCTGACTACGTGGTTTACCAGTGGGACGACAAGGGAAAATATAAGGAAGTGCAGTAACGGGACGGAATCACGCTCAACGTCGGCGGGCTTGCCCGTCGGCGCGTAATAAACATCAGGCTGCGCGCCTCGCGCAGCCTATAAAACGAGCGCGCTAAGATGAGTACATTCTTCCTGCAGCAGTTAGTCAATGGCTTAACGCTGGGCTCCGTCTACGGCCTGATCGCCATCGGCTACACCATGGTGTACGGCATTATCGGGATGATCAATTTCGCCCACGGCGAAGTGTATATGATTTCCGCCTATCTCTGCGCCATTGGTCTGGCGCTGCTCTCTTTCTTCGGGCTTGAGTCCTTCCCCTTGCTGATTCTGGGTACGCTGGTGTTCACCATCGCGGTAACTGGCGTGTACGGCTGGACTATCGAGCGTATCGCCTACAGGCCGCTGCGCAACTCCACGCGCCTGGCGCCGCTTATCTCCGCCATCGGGATGTCGCTTATCCTGCAAAACTACGCCCAGCTTAGCCAGGGCCCGCGCCAGCAAGGGGTGCCGACCATGCTCGACGGCGTGATTCGACTGCATCTTGGCGACGGGTTCGTGCAGATAACCTACACCAAAGTGTTTATTCTGCTCGCCTCGTTTGCCGGCATGCTGTTGCTTACGTGGATAATCAACCATACCCGGCTGGGGCGGATGTGCCGCGCGGTACAGCAGGATCGCAAAATGGCCTCTATTCTGGGGATCAACACCGACCGGATTATCTCCCTGGTCTTTGTTATCGGCGCGGCGATGGCCGGCCTGGCGGGCGTGCTCATCACCATGAATTACGGCACCTTTGATTTCTACGTCGGGTTTGTGATTGGCATTAAGGCCTTTACGGCGGCGGTGCTCGGCGGTATCGGTTCCCTGCCCGGCGCCATGCTCGGTGGCCTTATCCTGGGCGTCGCAGAAGCCCAGTTCTCGGGCATGGTGAACTCGGACTATAAAGATGTCTTCTCGTTTGGCCTGCTGGTCCTGATCCTGATTTTCCGGCCCCAGGGTCTGCTCGGGCGTCCGGTTGTGGCCAAAGTGTGAGGAAGAGAATGATGACATCGCACGGTTTTTCTCTAAAGCGCTGCGTTCTGGACGCGATTTTTTCCGGGCTGATTGCGCTGATTATCTTCGGCCCGATTGCTGGCGTGGTGCTGGACGGGTACAGCTTTAACTTTGCCGGACAACGGCTGGCCTGGATGGTCGGCATTGTAATGCTGGGGCGTTTTCTCTTGAGCGCTTTTTTGGGTACCGCCGCGGGCGCTCGTTTCCAGGCGCGCTTCGAAGCTGATAACGCGGGCGTCTATGTTAGGCCACCGGACTACAAAAGCCGCATGCGCTGGATTATTCCTCTGTTGATTGCGCTTGCGGTTTGCTTCCCGTTTGTCGCCACCAAGTATGTACTGACCGTCGCCATTCTCGGGCTGATCTACGTGCTTCTCGGTCTGGGGCTGAACATCGTCGTGGGGCTGGCCGGCCTGCTGGACCTGGGGTACGTCGCCTTCTACGCGATTGGCGCGTACGGTCTGGCGCTGGGGTATCAGTATCTGGGGTTAGGCTTCTGGAGCATGCTGCCGCTGGCGGCAATCATGGCCGCCGCCGCCGGTGCCCTGCTCGGTTTCCCGGTACTGCGCATGCACGGCGACTATCTGGCGATCGTCACCCTCGGGTTCGGGGAGATCATTCGCCTAATCCTGAACAACTGGCTGACCTTCACCGGCGGCCCCAACGGCGTGTCAGCCCCTCCCCCCACCTTTTTCGGCCTGGAATTTGGACGACGCGCGAAAGAAGGCGGCGTGCCTTTTCACGAGTTTTTCCACCTGACCTACAACCCGAACATGAAGTTTATTTTTATCTACGCGGTGCTGTTCCTGGTGGTGATGCTGGTGCTCTACGTCAAACACCGCCTGACGCGGATGCCGATTGGCCGGGCGTGGGAAGCCCTGCGAGAAGACGAAATTGCCTGCCGCTCGATGGGGTTGAATCACGTCCTGGTGAAGCTCTCCGCCTTTACGCTGGGCGCGTCGACCGCGGGGATTGCCGGGGTGTTCTTCGCAACCTATCAGGGGTTTGTGAATCCGACCTCCTTTACCTTCTTTGAATCCGCGCTGATCCTCGCCATCGTGGTGCTGGGCGGCATGGGCTCGACCCTTGGCGTGGTGCTGGCCGCCTTCGTGCTGACGGTAACGCCGGAGCTGCTGCGCAGTTTTGCTGAGTATCGTGTCCTGCTGTTTGGCATGCTGATGGTGGTGATGATGATCTGGCGTCCACGCGGCCTGATCCGCATTAACCGCAGCGGGTTTGCCGTGCGTAAGGGCGTGGCGCCATGAACGGGACGATATTGCGCGTGGAACATCTGATGATGCACTTCGGTGGGATTAAGGCGCTTAACGATGTAAATCTGGACGTGCAGCGCGGCTCCATTACCGCCCTTATCGGGCCAAACGGAGCGGGAAAAACAACCGTGTTTAACTGCCTGACGGGTTTCTATAAGGCCTCCGGCGGCAATATTTTATTTTCTACCCGCACTAAAACGACCAACGTTATTCAGGTTCTCGGACAAAAATTCCAGCCGGGCGACTGGATTAACCCCGCGCAGTTCGGGCAGCGCCTGTTCTACAAAATGTTTGGCGGAACGCACCTGGTGAACCGCGCCGGGCTGGCGCGCACCTTTCAGAACATCCGCCTTTTTCGCGAGATGTCTGTCGTGGAAAACCTGCTGGTTGCGCAGCATATGCGCGTTAACCGCAATCTGCTCGCCGGGATCTTAAACACGCCGGCATATCGGCGGGCGGAAAGCGATGCCCTGGACAGGGCCTTCTACTGGCTGGAGGTGGTGGACCTGGTGGAGTGCGCCAATCGCCTGGCGGGAGAGATGTCGTACGGCCAGCAGCGGCGACTGGAAATCGCCCGGGCAATGTGTACCGGGCCCGAGATGATCTGTCTCGATGAGCCTGCCGCCGGGCTTAACCCGGTCGAAACGCATAAGCTGAGCAGCATTATTCGTTTCCTGCGCGATCGTCATGACATCACGGTCTTACTGATTGAACATGATATGGGGATGGTGATGGAGATTTCGGACGACATTATCGTGCTCGACCACGGCGATGTCATTGCCAGAGGGAAACCCGAACAGATCCAGCATGATGAAAAGGTGATTGCTGCCTACCTGGGTACGGACGAAAGCGAGGTGACCCTATGACCGAACCGCTGCTGGCATTTCGCAAGGTGGATGTGTTCTACGGCGCCATTCAGGCGCTGAAGCAGGTCTCCCTGGAGGTCAATAAAGGTGAGACCGTGGCGCTGATTGGCGCTAACGGCGCGGGTAAATCCACATTGCTGATGTCTATCTTTGGCCAGCCGCGCATCCGGAGCGGGCAGATTCTGTTCAGTGGTGACGACATTAGCCATCAATCCACCCACTACGTCGCCTCCGGCGGCATTGCGCAGGCGCCTGAAGGCCGGCGTGTCTTCCCGGATATGACCGTCGAAGAGAACCTGCTGATGGGAACCATCCCCATCGGCAATCGGTTTGCGGCTGAAGATATGCAAACCATGTTCGACCTGTTCCCTCGCCTCAAGGAGAGGCGCAAGCAGCGCGCGATGACCATGTCCGGCGGGGAACAGCAGATGCTGGCGATCGCCCGGGCGCTGATGAGCCGTCCCAGGCTGCTGTTGCTGGATGAACCGAGCCTGGGCTTAGCGCCGATAGTGGTGAAACAGATCTTCCAGACGCTGCGCGAGCTGGCCCGCAACGGCATGACCATTTTTCTGGTGGAGCAGAATGCGCACCATGCGTTGAAGCTTTCCGACCGCGGATATGTGATGGTTAACGGGCAGATCCGGTTGAGCGGCAGCGGCGAGGAGCTGCTGGGAAATCAGGAGGTGAGGAAGGCGTATTTGGGTGGATATTAAAACGCCCGCGATAGCGGGCATAAAGATGCCGTATGGATTAACCAAACACCATTATCCAAACAGATAGTGGTTTAATTCCGATCACCCTTATTTACAAAAAACTGCAACTTACAGGCGTAATGTTTCCCTTGTTAACCATTAAGTCTATAAGGGATTAAATTATGTGGAGTGCCCATAAAGCCGCAGTTTATGCCCGCCAGCATGCGGGCGAGCATAGCCAGAAAAGATGTGCAGAATTTGTTTCAAAAGCCATTCGCGCTGGCGGTGCGAATCTGCAGAACACACATTATGCTAAGGATATGAAAAGCAATTTGATTTTGGCTGGCTTCCATCAGATTTACGGCGAGCCTGTTGAGGGTGACGTGGCAGTGATCCAGCCTACAGCCCACCACCCCTATGGCCATGCATGCATCTATGGCGGGAACGGCGTCTGGTACTCTGATTTTGTTCAGCGAACAATGTATCCGGGAAAAGAATACCGGGAAGTAAAGCCAGTGTATGCAATATACAGGCATGACTAACATGAAAAAAATAATTCTTGCTGCCCTGCTTCTGCCCACTCTCGTATCAGCTGCACAGAAGCTACCCCCTGAGGCATCCGCCGCCCTTCAGTTTAATAAGTGGTACATCTCGCAGATTCTTAGTGGGAAAGAGCCAATAAAAAACTATGAAGCGCTGAGCCGATACGTTACCCGCGAAACAATCAGCAAGCTCAAAGCCATGGATAAGCTGGATCCGGATGAATATGACGTGCCTGACGTCGATATGTTCATAAAGGCCCAGGGATATGATGATGACTGGGGCATCGTCAGTGCGCGGGCATTAGATTACGATGCCGCATGCATGCAGGTGTATATATCATTCGGCAAAAAGCGGGATCACACCGTGATTGACTGCATGGTCAAAGAAAATGGCGCATGGAAAGTTCAGTCCGTGGCAAGCGTGAATATTTCTGACAACCTGGGCGCAGAATGATATCGGCGATATGACAGGGGTACTGATGCAATGCATCTTCGCGAATCCCTGTCGTATCGCCGACAAATACACCTTCGCTCTGGATAACTGAATAACTGAATAACTGAATAACTGAATAACTGAATAACTGAATAACTGAATAACTGAATAACTGAAAAACTGAATAACTGAATAATAACAATGATGCAAGAAAGCGGATTTCAGGCACAAAAAAACCACCTTTCGGTGGTTTCACGACACTGCTTATTGCTTTGATTATTCTTTGTTTCCCATGGTACCCGGAGTGGGACTTGAACCCACACAGCGCGAACGCCGAGGGATTTTAAATCCCTTGTGTCTACCGATTCCACCATCCGGGCTCGGGAAGAAAGTGGAGGCGCGTTCCGGAGTCGAACCGGACTAGACGGATTTGCAATCCGCTACATAACCGCTTTGCTAACGCGCCGTAAAACTTTTCTAACTGACACCCGCAATTGCGCATGTCTTTAATCTGGAGCGGGAAACGAGACTCGAACTCGCGACCCCGACCTTGGCAAGGTCGTGCTCTACCAACTGAGCTATTCCCGCATGTTATCAAGTTAACTGCTAACCACTTGATTTCATTATCGTCCGGCTTACTGTGCCGCCGTTCGATGCGTTGCATTCTACTGATATGACGTGATGAGTCAACGTTATTTTTTGCTTGTCTGGATTGTTTGCTGAAAATTACGGCGAAACGATCACTGATCAAGCAAATCCCCGCGCGCAGCGTTCAAATATTGCAGCATTGACCACAGCGTCAGCACCGCCGCGACCCACAGGAGGCCAATCCCCGCCCACTCAACCCAGGCGTTCGGACGCCAGAGCATCCACACCAGCGAGGCCATCTGCGCGGTGGTTTTCACTTTACCGATCCAGGATACCGCCACGCTGCTGCGTTTCCCCAGCTCCGCCATCCACTCACGCAACGCAGAGATGATGATCTCACGGCCAATCATAGTTGCGGCGGGCAGCGTCACCCACCAGGTATGATAGTGCTCAGCCACCAGCACCATCGCGATCGCGACCATCACTTTATCCGCTACCGGATCGAGAAAGGCGCCGAAACGGGTACTCTGGTTCCAGCGGCGCGCCAGATAGCCATCAAACCAGTCAGTTACCGCTGCAATAAGGAAGATCAATGCGCAGGCGAACGGTGCCCAGACGACCGGCAGGTAAAACGCCAGCACAAAGAACGGAATGAGTACAACACGAAAGAGAGTGAGCAACGTAGGGATATTATATTGCATAGTGACGGTAACTATTTGTTGTCAGTAAAATTTAGCTCTATGTTGCTACAGAGCCCTCAATGTTTCAACGAGTAGTAGATCTTTTCTGCCAGCCCTTGCGAAATACCCGGCACTTTTGCAATTTCCTCCATACTGGCGTTGAGTAATCCTTGCAATCCGCCCATATACTTCAGCAGCATCTGGCGGCGTTTTGGCCCAACGCCCTCAATAGTCTCAAGCGTGCTCGTGTTTTTGACCTTCGCCCGTTTTTTGCGGTGGCCGCTGATGGCATGGTCGTGCGACTCATCGCGAATATGCTGGATGACGTGCAGCGCCGGGGAGTCCGGCGGCAGGCTGAAGCCCTCACCTTCCGGCTCAAAAAACAGCGTTTCCAGACCGGCCTTACGATCGGCCCCTTTTGCCACGCCTAACAGCAGCGGATGGTTTTTGTCCCACTCAACGTCGAGCGACTCGAATACCGCTTTCGCCTGACCTAGCTGCCCTTTCCCACCGTCGATAAGAATCACGTCCGGGATCTTGCTCTCTTCAATCGCTTTACCGTAGCGACGGCGCAGCACCTGATTCATGGCAGCATAGTCGTCACCCGGCGTGATGCCGGTGATGTTATAGCGGCGATACTCGGCGCGCAGCGGGCCGTTGGCGTCAAATACTACGCAGGACGCCACTGTCTGCTCACCCATCGTATGGCTGATATCGAAACATTCCATTCGCTTCACTTCCGGCAACTTCAGGAGCGTCGCCAGCGCGGTTAGACGCTGGCTAACCGTCGATTGCTGGGACAGTTTAGTGGTGAGCGCCGTCGCCGCGTTGGTCCGCGCCAGCTTCAGATAGCGTGCACGGTCGCCGCGCGGTTTGGTTTGAACATTGACCCGACGCCCGGCCAGTTCGGAAAGCGAATCGGCCAGCAGGGTTTTATCATCGAGGCTAAAATCGAGCAGGATCTCCGAGGGCAGCGTACGCATCTGGCTGCCCTGAAGATAAAACTGGCCAACAAAGGTTTCTACCACTTCACCCAGCTCGGTGCCGCCAGGCACCTTCGGGAAATAGCTGCGGCTGCCGAGCACTTTGCCCTGGCGAATAAACAGCACATGCACGCAGGCCATGCCGGCGTCGAAGGCCACGCCAATAACGTCGAGATCGTCGCCGGTATTTGAGACAAACTGTTTCTCAGTGACTCTGCGCACCGCCTGGATCTGGTCGCGGATCCGCGCAGCCTCTTCAAACTCAAGCGCGGCGCTGGCTTTTTCCATTCTGGCGATCAGCTGGGTTAAAACCTGATCGTCTTTGCCAGCTAAGAACAGGCGTACATACTCTACCTGCTGCGCATACTCGTCTTCACTGACCAGCCCGGCAACACAGGGGCCAAGGCAACGCCCAATCTGGTACTGTAAACACGGGCGCGAGCGGTTGCGGTAGACGCTGTTTTCACACTGGCGGATCGGGAAGATTTTTTGCAGCAGCGCCAGCGTCTCCCGCACGGCATAGCCATTCGGGAAGGGGCCGAAATATTCCCCTTTCGCGTGTTTTGCGCCGCGGTGCATCGCCAGACGCGGATGGGTGTCGCCACTCAGAAAAATAAACGGATAGGATTTGTCGTCCCGCAGCAGCACGTTATAGCGCGGCTGGTAGAGCTTAATATAGTTGTGCTCAAGCAGCAGCGCTTCCGTCTCGGTATGCGTCACGGTGACATCAATATTCTGAATGAGTGAGACCAGCGCTTCGGTCTTACGGGAGGCAAGGTTACTGCGGAAATAGCTGGAAAGACGCTTTTTAAGATCTTTGGCCTTCCCCACATAGATAACCGTACCGCCAGCGTCATACATCCGATAGACGCCTGGCTGGCTGGTTACGGTTTTCAGAAATGCTTTTGAATCGAATACATCACTCACTGACTTAACAACGTCTCCGCGTTACATAAACCGTGCCGGATGGCCAGATGAGTCAGTTCAACATCACCATGAATGTTCAGTTTACTGAACATACGATAACGATAGCTGTTGACCGTTTTCGGGCTGAGATTCAGCTGCTCTGAGATCTCATTCACTTTCTGACGCGAGGCCAGCATACCGTCCCATTTGGTCGGTTTCAGGGAGGCTTTAACGCCGAGGTGCTTCGCCAGTTCTTCTGCAAATTCCACTTCAAAACCGGTCAGCTTGCCGTCATCGCCCTGGAAGCTGAACGGAGGATAGGTTCCTTCCAGCCCGACCAGCAGCGTACCGCGCTCTTTTACTTTATTCAGCAGGTTTTCTGCAGCGAACGTTTTCACGCTCATGCCCGCAACCAGCGCGACAGCCATAACACCCATCAGCGCCTGACGACCCAGAAGTGCAAATTTCATAAATACCCCGATATAGTGGAATTTTTACGTAGTGTAGAGAAATCGCCTGCAACGTCAAAGGCGACTGCGCTACATCTTATTCTTTTTTAATATATATCAGAAGTTGTTCCGGCGAGCGCTTTCTGCTTCACGGAACCCGGCATTTGCACCTTATATTGCGCATACTTGCGCAGCGCAATACGGTAGTTGTTGGTGCTGGTTGCAGGCAGCCACGGCTCCAGATTTTCATCCAGGTAACCGGTCTTCAGCAGATCGCGAGATATATTGTTAACGCTCAGATGCTGCCCAAGACGGCGCAGGCGAACCACATATTCGCGCACGGTGCCGTGGCTCATCTCCGTTTGTTCAAACAGGAATTGCTTGAAGCCGATGATATCAAAGAAGTCGCTTTGCTCTTTGCAGTGGAGATCGCCACAGAAACGGCAAAGCGCCACCCACTCTTTTTGCTCTTCGAGCCACGCGGCTTCATCCATTAACGTGTCGAGGCGAGAGATAGCGATTTTATTCACGATCTCGCCGCGGCGAACCAGCGTGATACGATCGAGTAATTTGTTACAGTGGGCGCAATGCGTCTGGCTGTGTTTAAAGTCTTTCAGGTAGCGGCTTAAAGGCCGTCTTTTAGATTGCTGCACCGTCATGATAACTCCTGGTTGTCAATACGTTGTGCGGCATTTTTCGGGTGATTGGATCACCTATAACTTACCCAGTTTGGTTCGTAAGCGTTTAATGGCCTGGCTGTGCAGCTGGCTAACCCGCGACTCCCCCACCTCCAGAACCGCGCCAATCTCTTTGAGATTAAGCTCTTCCTGGTAATAAAGGGTCAACACCAGCTGTTCGCGCTCGGGCAGAGCTTCAATCGCTTCCATTACGCGCTGGCGTAAATTCCCTTCCATTAAATGGTGTAACGGGTTTTCCTGCTGGTGCTCGTCCGTCACCAGCTCGATGCTATCGCCATGCTCTTCGCGCCACTCGTCATAGGAGAAGAGTTGGCTATTATTGGTATCGAGCAACATCTGACGATACTCTTCAACAGCAATACCAAGACGTTCCGCCACTTCGGTTTCCGTTGCGTTGCGTCCCAGTTCCTGTTCCAGCTGTCCCATCGCATGCGCCACTTCGCGCGCGTTGCGGCGAACGCTGCGCGGCACCCAGTCGCGGCTGCGCAGCTCGTCCAGCATCGCACCACGAATACGCTGAACTGCGTAAGTCGTAAATGCCGTTCCTTGCAGAGCGTCGTATCGGTCAACTGCATTCAATAACCCGATACCGCCCGCCTGTAGCAGATCGTCAAGTTCCACGCTCGCCGGCAAACGCACCTGGAGGCGCAATGCTTCGTGACGCACCAGCGGGACATAACGCTGCCACAGCGAGTGTTTATCCATTACACCTTCAGCGGTATAGAGTGAATTCACGATAAACAGCCCTGCGTTAGTTGAGTTATCGGCATGATTATCCGATTCTGCAGGGCGTTCAATTGGATGAATAGTGGGTAAAATAAGGGGTTATTTGGGGGTTACCGATGCATGTTGGGATAACATGCATCCTGGAGTAAGAATAACGTCAGCCTTTTTTACACAGCAAGAATATGCTTGAACATAAATCAGGGTATTGATGGCCTAACTCGTAGCACCCTTCAAGATATTCCTTCGAGATGATATCCGTCTGTAAAAGTTTGTCCCACTGGAAATTAGCGAGCGCCTTGAAAAAAATACCCGTGCGATAAACAACGTTAAGTCCTGCAAGGCGGGCATCTCTCTCAAGCGTATCCAGAGAATATGTACAACGATGGCCATGCTGAAACTCAGCTTCCGTCACCGCACTGTTATGCGAGATTAATCCCATTTTAACGGCAATCTGTCGGGAGGCGGCATGCGCATTTGGACACACCAGAAAAAGGTGTCCTTCATCCGTTAACCATTCATCATTAATGCGTTTTAAGAGGTTAACGGGATCGTCAATATGCTCCAGCACATGGGTGAGAACAATATTGTCATAACGCTCCGGCAGTTCAACATCCTCAAAGCGGGAATGCACAAACGATACATTTTTCCCCAGGCGTTCACTGGCGATACTCATCGCCTCTGCCGAGGCTTCCACGCAGGTGATGTCGCTGAATTTTTCTGCCAATCGTGCGGTAAAATCACCTTTAAAACTGCCAAGCTCAAGTAAATTACCGGTTTTAAAAAAAGGTGTGAACGCACGGATCATAAAAGGGTGCATCACATCAAAATCAAAGTTATAGGCATACTGATGGTCGGCAGTATCTTTAATTTCCAGATTGTAATCACGAAGGATCATGTTGTTATCTCACTCTGCAAAGTCATGGTTATCTTCGAAGCGTTTGATCGACCAAAGATAAACCCATGCTTTAGATATAAATGTTGTGCCGACACGTTATTCTCATCGACTTCAAGATTAATTTCAGTCACACCCAGAGACTGTAGATGTTCAATGCTCTGAATTAATAGCTGGCTACCTATACCGCAATGCTGAGTGCCAGGCAAAACGGAAACATGAGTAATAAAGCCCTGCTGACGCTGCGCGTTATAATAGGCTGCAACCATCCCGATGAGCGCGTTGTCATGCCAGGCTTCGGTTCTCCATGCCCGATCCACTATTTTTTGGGCATAGTCCTGTAACGCGATTACATCGGTGATCGAGGCAATAAAAAGCGGGTCACACTGGTTAAAATAGACGACGATGTCCTCCGGTGTGGCGCGATTCTGGCAGAACTCCCAGCGAGTCATATTACCCACTCTGCCAGGCCAAATCCGGCTTTGCCAAACGCATTACCGTTATAAAGCAAATAGACTTTTTCGTCGCAGCGGAAAAGGTGCGGGTAGCACTGCATTTCACTGTCCCAGTCATCCACGGAAGCCAGCGAGCTCATCTGACTGTCGTCACGATGCCAGTGATGTAAATCATCAGACCATGCGTAGCCCAGACGGTACCCCCTCCCCTGCCCTGTGCGGAAGTCAAAACATTCCCGGAAGCAAAAGACCATATGATACCGGCCATTTATTTCAATCACCGTCGGCAGTGCCTGGCATTCATCATCGCCCAGAACAGAAGGGATAATTTGTCTGCCGTCACGCTGCCAGTTGATACCATCGTTTGATACCGCATGAGCAATTTTATAGATGCGATCCGGAGCTGAATCCGGTGTGCGCTTCTTCCACCCCGTGCCAAAGATGTACCACATATGGAAACGTTCACGGGTATGGATAACAAAGGCATCACCCACTAAGTGTGGCTCGTGCAATGAGGGTCCCATCACGGGCCCGGTACCGAAACGGGTGAAATGTTCGCCATTGTCCGCGCTTAACGCAAGACCAATAGCCGTATCAACCGAGACTGAAACGCGACGATTCCAGCCCGTTGTCCATGCCATGATTTTTCCTTCATGACGCAGAACGTTACAGGGGAAAATACCGTGCTCATCGAATGTACCCAGCTCGGCAGGTGCTATCACCGGCTCGGGACTGATGCGAAGCACCTCCCGCAGAGATTTATCCATATCCACATAGCAGACGCGGCTAATAAACTTTGCTGAGTTCTCCTCCCGTTCACGCGTGGAAAAGTAGATTCGAACAAAGTCATCAAACACCAGCGCTTGCGGAGACTGGGCAAAACCAACCCCATTTGCCAGAGGAGGAAACTGTGACGGCGAATAGATAAGCCCGTGCTTACGCCAGTTCAGGGTTAGCATAATGTTCCCTCAAGTTGTGCCAGTCCAAAGCCGTAGCGCCCTACCTGATCCCCCAGATAAGCCATATAAATCTTGCCATCCAGTTCGAAGACGTGCGGGTAGCTGATCATTTCTGCATCCCATCCGGACGCAGAGACATCAATGCCGGCTTTGCTATCATCCCGATGCCACGAGATCATATCCAGGCTCCACGCGTAGCCAATCCGGTAACCGTTCTGTTTCCCGCGATAATGGGCACTGTAGCGGTAGCAAAAAAACATATGGTATTTGCCGTTGGCGTAAAAAACATCCGGACTGGCCTGTGCCTCGTCCTCTTCGATACGGCTGGGGATCAGATCTTTATTCAGTTTTGTCCAGTTGATGCCATCTTCAGATGTCGCCATGCGAATCTTATAGACCGGCTCTGCGCGGCCATCCACCCATTTCCATTTGCGACCAGCAATATAAAAAAGCTGCCATTGGTTATTAAATCTGCGAATTTTCGGCCCACTCATCACAAATGGCTCATCCGGAGAGTAACCAATTGCCGGACCCGGCCCCGCTTTAACGAAGGTTTCACCCTGGTCATGGCTTACTGCCATGCCAATCGCCACGTTAAACGGCACGGATTCGCAGCGCGTCCAGCCGGCATACCAGGCTTTTACCACATCGTTATCGCGCATCACGGAGACGGGATAGGTACCAAACTCGTCAAATTCTCCGTATCCACCCAGCGGGAGAATCGGTTCGCGGGCAAAGCGTAATACCTGGAAGAGATCGTGACGCGCCAAATCTACCCAGGCGGAATAGCTGACATATTTCCCTTGCTCATCAGCAGGCGGGCGGCAGGAGAAATAGACGCGCACGAAATCATCAAAGATCAGCGTCGCAGGAGCCTGCGCAAACTCTCTAAGCCATGGGAGATGGGTGACCTCCTGCGGGGTAAAGACCTTCCCTAATTTTTTCCATGTAAACATATTAAATTAACTCATAACCATGTTGCAGGCGACGAACCACCTCATCGCGAGGGTTAAACATCATGACGTCAATAATGGACAGCCAGGGTATAAATTCCGCGTCAGAATGCCGGTAGTGCCACGGCTGCGGCTGTATAAATTGCAGTTCAAGTCCGCGTTCAATGAACTCCTGTCGTGAATAGAGCGCGGTACCTCCCGGAGGATTAATATACGTTCGGGCGTTCATCACCTGACAAATATCAATGACGCGATCCTGGGACTTTAAGGCGTGATTCGCGGGTAACGAAGACGAGACAATCAGTTCGCAGGAGAAGCCGAAGTAATCCCGCAGCTCCACTAACCCCCTCCACAGATAATTAAAAAGATTATCATCCGGGTTCTGAATAATGACCTCAACTATCGGCATTACCGCGGAAAAACAGGGGGCGTGGCGATACGCGCCAACAATCTGATTGCACAGCTTATTGCGGTCAAACGCAGCCGAGAGCTTCCGCTCCCTGATATCCAGAAAGTCAGAGTCTTTTTTTAGCGGTAGTGAAATTAACGACTCTGCGCCGCGTGTCTGGATACGGTTACGGTTAATCCACCCTTTTTTCGTGTACTTGATGTTGTCATACACCACGAAAGCATCCACTGCCGCCATCAGCTGGAAATAGCCGCAATACGGAAAAAAATAGGGCTGCATGATCGCCAACTTCATCGGTTTCCTTTCCTATCCATTAACAACCAGTGCAGGCTCTGCCGCGCGTTCGGCATCGATAAACAGCGCCTGGATAATCTCAATAATGCGACGCTGATCGGCCACCGGCAGGCCCGGATAAATTGGCAGGCAAAGCACCGCATGAGAAATTTCATCCGCCACAGGGAGATGCTGCGCATTCGCCGTCGGGAAGTGGCGATACATCGGGAATGCACTGATCAGCGGATAGAAATAGCGCCGGGCATAGATATTATGCTTGCGCAGCTCTGCGTAGATAGCATCCCGACTTACCGCGGAATCTGCCCGAATAAGCACCGGGAAATAGGAGTAATTCCATTCAATATTATCAGCAGGCTTAATGTACGCCAGCGCAGGAAGCGTGGAATCGAGCAGCTCAACGTAGCGTTGATAGATAATTGCGCGTTCCTGCAGCGCGCTGTCAATATACTTCAGCTGCAGCAGCCCCATCGCCGCCTGCACTTCATTCATTTTTGCGTTAATACCCGGCGCCATCACAATGGTTTCATCGGCAAAACCAAAGTTTTTAAGGTAATCGATACGCTGTTTGGTTTTGGCGTCATGGCAAATAATGGCTCCCCCTTCAAAGGTATTAAATACCTTCGTTGCGTGGAAGCTGAGCACGGACAAATCGCCATAATTAAGTATACTGGCGTTATCCTGTTTAACACCAAAACAGTGGGCTGCATCGTAAATGACCTTCAGGCCATAGGTATCGGCAATTTTCTGGATGCGCTCCATATCGCACGGAATACCATAGCAGTGGACCGGCATGATAGCGGTCGTTTTAGGGGTAATCAGCTCCTCAATGCGGTCCGGGTCGATATTAAAGGTAACGGGATCAATATCGGCAAAGACCGGCGTCAAATCATTCCACAGCAGGCTATGAGACGTAGCGACAAAGGAATACGGCGTGGTGATCACTTCGCCAGTAATACGTAATGTCTGAAGCGCCGTCAGCAGTGCAAGCGTGCCGTTGGAGAACAGGCAAACATGCTTTACACCCAGATACGCCGCCAGCGCCTCCTCCAGCTGCTGATGGAATTGGCCACTGTTAGTCAAAATTTTACTTTCCCACAGTGTCTCCAGGTAAGGGATAAACTCCTCAAGTGGCGGAAGAAGTGGACTGGTAACATAGACATTTTTCATAAGTTAATCCTCAGTACCTGATACCTGGAAACTGCGCGGTGCTTCATCAGCACACCATTTTCGCCAGGCCTCACGAAGGGCCTGCTGGAAGGGAATCGCCACATTGCTCTGGCCCTGGGGTAGGATTGTGCTGCGCATGTTCTGGCGCAAAGCGCTGAGGGTTTCCAGCCGGGTTTGCCAGCTAACGGCCTTGTCGAAATAGTCCTGCTGACTTTCCGCCACAAACTCATCCAGCCCGTAGATATGCATGATCTCCAGCCCCTGACGTGCGGGATACGTCGCGCCTGCCAGAGTAAGCGTCGGGACGCCCATCCATATGCCATGACTGGTGGTGGTTCCCCCGTTGTACGGGAAGGAATCAAGCAGCATGTCTACCTCATGGTGCATATGAAGGTAGGCCTCCAGCCCCGTCGTCTTGCGGAAGATAAGCTGCTCATCCGACACGCCCAGCGCATTAAGCTTTTTGCGGTAACGAGCAATCATTGCATCGTCATCCATAAAACCAATCAGCAAGCGTGACGCAGTGTTATGCAGCAAAATACGCGCCCACAGCGCAAAGACCCGATCGTTCAATTTTTTAGGACGATTGAAGCTACCGTAGGTAAACCAGCCGTTCTTCAGCGCTGGCAGTGTATTAACGTCAGGGCTGGACGCATCCGGCTCGAAAAAGTTATCGAGTGGGATCGCGATAAGCTTCTCCGTAAACTGAGCGTCTATTTCGGCACTCCGGACAAACCCGGTGCTGATTATGCGGTAATCAATCTGCCGCATTCCGGTCGTGCCAGGGTAGCCGAGCCAGGTGATTTGCACCGGAGCAGGCTTAAAGGCAAACGCAGGTAAACGCGTCCCGGTGGTGTGCCCCGAGAGGTCAAAAAGAATATCAATCCCGTCGCTGTGGATCTGTTTTGCCAGCTCAACATTATTGAGATGGGTAACGGATAACCACTTCGTAGAGGTGTTACGGAAGTGCTCCGTGACGGCATCATCTTTATCCAGCGTGCTATATCCGTAGAGAGAAAAACGCTCCCGATCCATGCCGTCCCAGAACGGGCGCAGGAAGCGGCTTACGGGATGATTACGGAAGTCACCTGAGACAAAGCCCACGCGCAACGGCCGCTCAGGATCCTTGCTACCCTGCCACGGCAGCGTCAGGTCGACATTTTTCGCCCATGCGGTCACCAGCTCACCATAGGCAAGATGGCGCTCGAAGAGCACTTCCGGCGAGACAGAAAAATCGTGGGTAAGAACAAACAGCAGGCTGGTGAAACAGTCAAAATCACCCGGCGCAAACTCGAGCGATTTCTCGAGGAAATAACGTGCTTCCGTCAGCTTCTGGTTATCACTGAGAATAATGCCCATCATCGCAAGATGCAGCGGGTTAGTGGCGTTATAACGCAAAGACTCCCTTGCACAGCGTTCAGCCATGGCCATATTACGACGCGCGTGATACACCACCGCCAGCGTGTTCCAGAATGACGCATTCTGTTTATTCAACCGCAGTAGCGTCTGCAGGATCCGGGCGGCATAATGCAGCTCGCCTTTTTTCTGCAGCACGGTGGCCAGGTCGAACCAAATATCCTGTCCGGCAGAGTAGCGGCTCATGAGCTGGCAGAGTGCCAGAAGAGCCTCGTCCCAGTCGCCCATCAGCAGGCTGGCACGGGAAAAGCAGCGAAGCATATGCAAATTATGGGGATCGTTTTCAATCTGTCCCGTAATGTAATCGCGCGCATCTTTCGCCAGACCGGCGGCAATCAGAGCGTTTACTTTTTGGTAGATGAGATCGATATCAGGATCCTGCTCATCCCTCTCCCCCGCCATTATCTGGCCGTCAACAAGTAACCCGCCCTGTTGCGACCCGACATTAAGCAGCAAAAGCGTATCAATGTTGCTTTTGAGGTAGTCGACATCCCCCAGGCGCAAAAAACGCTGCAGTGCTTTGCGCCATGCTTCAGGGGAGCCTTTCAACAGCCCTTTCGCCTTCAGTGCAGTAAAGCGCTCGCGGCTTCTGGCCTGATTCACATCCATACCAGCAACCACGAACTCCCGCTCGTCCTCACTGAGGGCCACACGTTCACCCCAGAGATTAAACGTGATGTCGGCGTCTTGCCCTACCTGAAGGGGAGCAATTAACGTGAGCTCACCTTCAGGCTGAACATTGTAAGGCCCCGGTGAGCCCGCCCAGTGAAGCCCTGGAATTTGGTTGAGAAAGAGATCTTTTAGAGATTCAAGCACGCTCTGGGCGACATCCTCCTCTTTTTCGGGAAGACGCGCGTTACTCACCAGTTGATCAAATGACAGGCTCAGCGGCCATGCGCCGCCAAGCAGATCGAGAATGTGCAGCGTCGTGGTATTTTGCGTCGAGAAAAACTTCCCTTCAGCGTTAGTGTGAGCATTGACGACCTCGCCGCGATCGTTGCGGCAACGTCTGAAATCACCGGCCCAGTGCAGCTTGTTTAACCGGGTAAAATCCAGCGCCGCCGCGTTAACGGCATCATCACGGGAAAGCAGGCCGACGCGTTCGCGACGGTTGACGGCAAAATCAAGATATTGCTGAGCGGCAGTCGACGTCTGCCCCGATGACACCAGCGCGTGCAGTTGATGAATATGCTCGCTAACGCTCTCCCCGCTTTCATACTGAGGAAGTGCATCCCCCACGTAGCGCAGCCCGCAGGATAAGAGACTCTCGGTGAAGTGATGAAACTGAGCGAAGGTATGCGTGGCGCGTGCCAGGGCTTCGATAAGGGCGGCGTCGTCAGCACGTTCCATCTCGAGCACATATTGTTTGATCTCGCCTTCCGGCTGGGTCAATGCCAGATAGCTGAGCATACCGCGGGCAAACGCGACTTTATCTTCCGGTCGTTCCGCAAGACGCGCATGGAAGGCCAACGCATCCTGAACATACTGCGCCGCAGATTCCGGGGAGGTAAACACCTGATGGAAGGCAATGATGCCCTGTGCCGAAAGGTGCCGACGGCACCACTGCAACAACGCATCACGCTCTAACATACTTTCAGGCATGAAGTTCCCGCGAATGAGGATGTAATCGAATTCTCCTGGCGACACGTTCAGCACATCGTTAACACCTGCCGCAACCAGTTCGATATGGGTGATGCCCAGACGCTGCGCCTGTCTCTGCCCCTCTGCAATAGCATCTTCGTTGATATCAATACCAATCCCGACACAGCCAGGCCAGGCCAGCGCGGCGGATAACAACGCATCCCCGTAGCCACAGCCTAAATCAAGGACGCGCGCATTGGCAGGCGCCCCGGCAGGGAACTGATACAGGGCGGCGGCGGCCTGTAAACCCGATAGCGTGAATCGATTATCTGGATACAACATTCAGGGAGGGTTCCGTTAATTCAGTGGATAACAAAAATAGGTTTGTTGCATCGCTGTTTTATAGCGCTGATACGCTTCGCCGCCTGATTTTTGCGTGGTCACCGTCCAGCTGAACGTGGCGTCGGTGTAGCGAATATCGATCAGGTTCTCCAGCGGCTCGCGATGAATGGCCATCTGCTCAACCGCAGGCAATGCATCCAGTGCGACAGAAAGTGCGACCTGGTCGAGGAACCACTCCGCATTGCCGCGGCGTAGATTCCAGTCAATAAATGTCGCCACAAGCGACAGGTATTTACGCGAAAGCGAGCCTGGAACCGTATAAACAAAGCCCGCGGGAACCTGCTCCCATGGCGGAGCGCCGTTGCTGTAAGAGAGGACAATTTCGTTCTCAGGGAGATATTGCTTAATTTCGGCCCAGTTCTTACGAACGAGACAATCTGCATCAAGAACAATCACTGGAGAGGTGAACACGCTCTGTGCATAACTGAGGAAAACAAAACGTCTTGAGGCGTACCAGACGTTGATACCAAAAGCCGGCGCAATCTTTTCGGCTGTCGCCGATATCACCATTCCCGGAAAACGCTGATGCAGCGAATGAACGTGCGCCGTAGTCTCATCATCAGGGTTATAGAGATGCAGGTGAACGTTAAGCTGGTCGCCGTTGGTATGGAAGATCGAACCTAACAGCGTCAGGGCATGATCGAAGTAATAGCGCTTATCGCACGCGACCAGAACCGTGGTTTTTCCATTATTTTCTGCCGGTTGAAGCCACTCGTAGTGCGAAAAATCAGGCTCGTAGTCAGGCATTTTCAATGCGGAAAAATCGATGAACGATTCAGGGCAGCCACCCAGCTTATGAATCCCCATGACAACCATCAGCATGGTTAACGCATCTTCACCAATATACTCAGGATTAGCGGTCAACTGCTGGATCAGCACCTGCATCTGATTAAAGTCATCTTCCATCAGACACACTAGCAGCAATATTTTCATCACTATCGGGGATAGGTTTACCACCGTGTAGTAATTTGAAATCAGGAATAACGCGGCCTCAATTTCGTTAATCCGAAAGAAGACCTGAATACCCGCCACCAGAAGATTTATGCTGTCGTCATGCTGAAGCGCCTCTACGACCCAACCGGTAATGGTTTCGCTCATCTCTTTCGAAAAGGGTGTTGGCTTGCCCTGATTTTTAAAATCAAACGCGGCGTTTGCAACGGCAATCGCGCACAGCATGCGCTTAACGGCGAATTCTTTTTGTGCATCCAGATCGGTTGTTGCATCCATGATCTGGGGTTCGAGCGTGGCGATATCAGAATTTTTATAGTGCAGGATTTCGGTCACGATATGCGCAGGCAATGCATCTGTTTCTGGCAAGTAAATTAGCCGTGAAAATTCATCACGGTAATACTGATGCAGCGATCGTGTACGCTCGAACTTGTTCATCCCGATTCTCTTAGTAAGATTGCGATTCTTACCTATCGTACAAGGGAATATTTGGGATAATGGAAGGAACACCCTCGGGAATAAGGGCTTATTTCGGAGATTGTCTGGCGAGCAAAAAAAAAGGTTGCTGTCTCCAGCAACCTTTTGTGAAACAGACGCGGCGATTAACGCAGCAGAGACAGCATAGCCTGTGGAACCTGGTTTGCCTGAGACAGTACAGAAGTACCAGCCTGCTGCAGGATCTGCGCGCGAGACATGTTGGAAACTTCGGTAGCGTAGTCAGCATCCTGGATACGGGACTGAGCAGCAGACAGGTTATTGATAGAGTTGTTCAGGTTGTTGATGGTAGATTCGAAACGGTTCTGAATCGCACCCATGTTAGAACGCGCGGTATCAATTTTCGCGATTGCAGCATCAGCAGCAGAGATAACAGCCTGTGCAGAGGCGTTATCGGAGATTGCAGTGCTCAGGCCAGCGCTCAGAGTACCAGAGGTCGCATTGATCAGCGCGTTGCTGTCAACAGAGATGGTGTCGTTAGCAGAAGTACCAGCACCAACCTGAATTTTCAGCGCGGTAGATACAGAACCGTCCAGCAGTTTCTTACCGTTGAAGTTAGCTGAGCCCGCGATACGGTCGATTTCAGCCAGACGCTGTTTGATTTCAGTGTTAACGGAAGTCAGGTCAGAAGAACCGTTGGTGTCGGTAGCAGCCTGAACAGACAGCTCACGAATACGCTGTAAGTTGGTGTTGATTTCGTTCAGGTTACCTTCAGCAGTCTGAACCAGGGAGATACCGTCGTTAGCGTTACGTGCCGCCTGGGTCATACCTTTAATCTGGGAGGTCATGCGGTTAGCAATCGCCTGGCCAGCAGCGTCATCTTTCGCGCTGTTGATACGCAGACCAGAGGACAGACGCTCGATAGCAGTGCCCAGAGAAGACTGAGATTTGTTCAGGTTGTTCTGAGTGGTCAGGGACAACAGGTTAGTATTGATAACTGCCATAATTTTTAATTCCTTCAAAAATGGTTTCTAGGGTCGGTGCCTAACACTCACGGCGTCTCTCACCGTCAACAAGGTTATCGACGCCCTTGCAGCAGACTTTAGAAAATATCTAATAAAAAAATCAACTCATTGTTTTTTAATAAGTTATTTAGGAAACCCAGACACCAGCAATACCAGGAACATACAAAATATCAGCATCAGATCCGCATTTTTATCCTCACTGAAAGATCCCTTTAGCCACGTCCAGTCAGATTTTATAAGCCACATAAAGAGCGCTTATTACCCGATTATTTTTTAAAACTCACCGTAAACTTTTTGCAGGCTGGGCCGATAAACGACTGAAACATCCATTGAGAAGGAACATTACATGGCGACTATCAGTAATCTCGGGGTGGGCGTGCCCGGCCTGTCGGATCTGTACGATAAACTGCAGGCAGCAGAAGAGACGAAATTAACGGCGATTGCCAAACAAAAGACCGCTTACGACGCGCAAATCACCGGTTACGGAAAATTACAAAGCGCCCTGACTACCCTGCAAACCGCAGCAGCAAAGCTGGCAAAGGCGGACACCTGGAACTCGACGTCCGTTTCCAGCACCAACACCGCGTTCTCGGCTGTCAGTACCTCCAGCGCTAACGTTGGCGATGTCACTATTAACGTCAGTAAGATCGCGAAAGGCCAGGTACTGACGACGGCTCCCGGCACCATTGACAGCAATACAAAGCAGTTGGGGGGAACTACAGGTTCCAATAGCCGAACCATTACCATCACCCAGGCAGGCGCCGACAGCAAACCGTTGACGGTCACGCTCGCCGATGGAGATACCTCACTGAATGGCATCGCGAAAGCCATCAACGCGGCCAACGGCAACGTATCAGCAAGCGTGGTGAAAGCCGATAACGGCGACTACCGTCTGATGCTGACCTCAAAAACCACGGGTACCGATTCTGATATGACGGTTTCGGTAACCGGGGACGATACGCTGAATGCCGTCATCGGCAGCGCCGCGCTGAAGGTACAGGTTCCGTCACAAAATGCCGTCGTTAACGTGAACGGTATTCAAATTGTTCGCCAGAGCAATACCATTACTGACGCTATGCCTGGCGTCACATTAACCCTGAAAGCTCCGAGCACGGCAGATGAAACCCTGACGGTAGCCCGCGCATCCGACGATAACAAAAAAGCCATTACGGAATGGGTTAATGCCTATAACTCTCTGCAGTCTACCATCGCTGCGCTGACCAAATACGAACCACCCGCAGTGGGTGCAACCGCCCAGTCTTCGAACAACGGCGTGTTAATGGGTGACAGTACTATCCGCGGAGTACAATCCGATCTTCGTGCTTTATTGACCAATGTACAGAGTGGCTCCTATGCCATCATGGCTCAACTTGGCATCACGCAGGACCCGGTCAAAGGCGCTGACGGCGCGGTTGGCAACCTGAAAATCGATGATAAAAAGTTAACCAAGATGCTCACGGACGATCCCGCTGGCGTTCAGGCCTATTTTGTGGGTGACGGGAAAACGACCGGTTTCGCTACCCAGATGAATAACAAGCTAACCGATATGCTGAGTACGTCTGTCGGTAAAGAAGGTGTTATTCAGAATGCGAAGGACGGTATTAACGCCACGCTCAAATCTATCGGCAAACGTTACGACGCGATGGAGTTGACCATTGAAGCCACGATGGCGCGTTATAAAAAGCAATTTAACGACCTGGATAAGCTGGTGACTAAATTCAATGGTACGGCCACTTATTTGACCCAACAGTTCAGCAGTAAGTAAGAAAGGAACCGATATGTATAACAAATCTGGTGTACAAGCCTATCAGCAGGTAGGTCTTGAATCTGCTGTCTTGAGTGCCAGCCCGCACCAGTTGGTTGTCATGTTGTTCGACGGTATCCATAGCGCGCTTGTCCGGGCGCGCCTTTTCCTTGAGCAAGGGGATATCCCGGCAAAAGGAGAGGCCCTGTCTAAGGCCATTAATATTATCGAAAATGGCCTTAAGGCTGGGTTAAATATGGATGTGGGTGGGGAACTCCCCCGCAACCTTTCTGCGCTTTACGACTATATGGTACGCCGTTTGTTACATGCCAACCTGCGCAATGACATCGAGGCCATTACCGAAGTCGAGGCTCTGCTGCTCAATATTTCCGACGCCTGGAAGCAAATCGGCCCGGGTTATTCTCCCAAGCAGGATTAACTGTAATGAACGACTCCAGCTTATCCCTTAAAAAGTGGCATGCCCTTAATGCCCTTAGCAATACCATGCTAAGCCTTGCTCAATCCGGGAAATGGGATGAGCTTATTGACCAGGAAGTGGCGTACGTTTCGCTGGTTGAAGAGATCAGCACGACGCCTTTTCCACCCAACAGTAAGGGGATTCAGGACCAGGCGATGGTAATACTGAATCAGGTGCTTCAGAATGAAATCATTCTGAAGACGTTGCTGCAGGAGAGGATGAGTGAGCTAAGCGGCCTTATTGCTCAAACCAATAAGCAAAAAAACGTTAACGTTACCTACGGTAGGCTTTCTGGCAACATTTTATTTCCCGGAGAGATGAATCAATAAGACACATTAGCGATTCATCAACCATACTCCAGAAGTCTGCCATATGGCTTCTGGAGCACGGACGATGAAAAACCCCACCCTGTTACAATGCTTTCACTGGTATTACCCCGCTGGCGGTGAATTGTGGCGAGAAGTCACGGCGTTAGCCCCCAACCTTAACGAAATCGGCATTAACATGATCTGGCTCCCGCCCGCGTATAAAGGAGCTTCCGGCGGGTATTCGGTTGGCTATGACTCTTACGATCTGTTTGACCTCGGCGAGTTTGATCAGAAAGGCAGCATCGCCACGAAATACGGTGACAAAGCGCAGCTGCTGGAAGCCATCGACGCCCTCAAAAGCAACGACATTGCCGTCCTGCTGGACGTGGTGGTTAACCACAAAATGGGGGCTGATGAGAAAGAGCCTGTCCGCGTGCAGCGCGTGAACGAACAGGACCGTACACAAATTGATGATGAAATCATTGAGTGTGAGGCCTGGACTCGCTACACCTTCCCTGCCCGCGCCGGGCAATATTCGCAGTTTATCTGGGATTACAAATGCTTTAGCGGCGTCGACCATATTGAAAACCCGGATGAAGACGGGATCTTTAAAATCGTCAACGACTACACCGGAGAAGGCTGGAATGACCAGGTCGATGATGAGATGGGTAACTTCGATTACCTGATGGGCGAAAACATCGACTTTCGCAATCACGCCGTCACCGAGGAGATCAAATACTGGGCCCGCTGGGTCATGGAACAGACGCGCTGCGACGGTTTTCGTCTGGACGCCGTCAAGCATATTCCCGCCTGGTTTTACAAAGAGTGGATTGAGCACGTTCAGGAAGTCGCCGAACAGCCGCTGTTTATCGTGGCGGAATACTGGTCTCACGAGGTGGATAAACTTCAGGCCTATATTGACCAGGTCGAGGGGAAAACCATGCTGTTTGATGCCCCGCTGCAGATGAAATTCCACGAAGCGTCACGTCAGAGCCGGGATTACGACATGAGCCAAATCTTCACCGGCACGCTGGTGGAGGCCGACCCGTTCCATGCGGTGACCCTCGTCGCGAACCACGACACTCAACCCTTGCAGGCGCTGGAGGCCCCGGTTGAAGCCTGGTTTAAACCGCTGGCGTACGCGCTGATCCTGCTGCGGGAAAACGGCGTGCCGAGCGTCTTCTATCCGGATCTGTTCGGCGCAAGCTATGACGATACGGGAGGCGACGGTGAAACGTACCATATTGATATGCCGGTGATTGAGCAGCTTCACGAGCTGATCCTCGCCCGCCAGCGCTTTGCCCACGGCGTGCAGACGCTCTTTTTTGACCATCCAAACTGCATCGCCTTCAGCCGCAGCGGCACGGAAGACGATCCCGGCTGCGTGGTGGTGATGTCGAACGGCGACGATGGCGAGAAGGTGATTTGCCTGGGAGAAAACTACGGCAACAAAACGTGGCGTGATTTCCTCGGCAATCGTGAAGAAACGGTCACCACCGCGGCGGATGGCGAAGGCACCTTTACCTGTAAAGGGGGAAGCGTCAGCGTGTGGGTGATTGAGGATGCGTTGTAGAACGGGAAACGTGCGGCCTGATGCCCTTGTATGTTTAAAGTCACTTCAGTTACCCGTCAACAGACGGGTAAACTGTCACTGAGTTT